>JBDLJU010000007.1:0-28237 GCA_039714215.1 Chloroflexota bacterium
AAGTTCATGTTCAGGTATAATCGCAATCAGGTATGTTATAGTAAAGAAAAGTTCGGCTCAACACCCTATTAAATGCTTAATTTAGTTAAATTTGTCCTGGTTAGATTTCCTACGGGGTTTATTAGGATAAATGAAGAAAGAAGAAAAGATCAATATGACACAACTCCTCACTGTTGGCGTAATTGGTAAATCACTTAAAGAAAACGAAAAACGAGTAGCGATTCATCCGGAACATATCAAGCGCATTCCCCAGAGATTTCGAAAACAAATCACTTTTGAAGAAGGATATGGGGTCAGATTTGGCATGGATGACGATACGATAGCCAAACTTACATCAGGCCGAGTTGCTCCCAGAAAAGAAATTCTGAACGGTTTTGATTGTGTGCTAATGCCCAAACCGTTAGCAAAAGATTTGTCTGATGTACGCGAAGGCGCAGCTGTTTGGGGTTGGCCGCATTGTGTACAGCAGAAGGAAATTACGCAAGCAGCAATTGATAGAAAATTAACCCTTATTGCCTGGGAAGAAATGTTTACCTGGAACCAAACAGGTGATAAAACCATGCATATTTTTTATAAAAATAATGAAATAGCAGGCTATGCCGGTGTAAATCATGCGATAAGTCTTGTCGGAGTTGTTGGTAATTATGGAAAACCACGAAAAGCAGTCGTGCTTAGTTTTGGATCGGTCAGTCGGGGGGGAGTATATGCATTGCAGGGTCAAGGATTTACGGACATCACGGTCTATACCGGTCGTGCAGCGACAGACGTGCGTGATCAACTGCCTGGCGTAATCTTTAAACAAATGAGAAGTGACGATTCAGGAAATTTACTTTCCGTTGGCTTTGACGGCGTTCCCCGCCCATTTTCAGAAGCATTATCCGATGTGGAAATCATTGTTAACGGAACCCTGCAAGATACAGATCACCCTAAAATGTTTGTGTCTGCAGATAACGCAGATAAATTGATGAAAGGCACGCTAATCATTGATGTTAGCTGTGATGAAGGCATGGGTTTCTGGTGTGCTAAACCAACATCCTTTGAAGATCCGATGTTTGAAGCAGCAGGCAAATATTATTATGCCGTAGATCACAGCCCCAGTTTTTATTGGAATTCTGCCTCATGGGAAATTTCAAAAGCATTGCTCCCGTTTTTGCCCGTAGTTATTGGGGGACCTGATATGTGGGAAGAGAATATAACAATTTCAAAATCTATAGAAATTCTTAACGGAGTAATTCAAAACCCAAAAATTTTGTCATTTCAAAACCGCGAGAAAGAATATCCTCACAAAGTTCAATCGTAAAAATATTGGGTGTGCAGGGGTTACCTTCTTATTGTGCGCTTGATATTCCTTCTTTTGTTATTATCATGTAATATATACCAAGGCTTTTGATGATTCCCGATGTTCCCTTGAGGAAAAGGTGACTGATATCCTGCTCAAAACAAAATTCTATATCCCGCCAACACGGCCAGAACTCGTCCCGCGTAAGCGGTTAATTGATCAATTAAATGCAGGCCTGCACCGGAAGCTGACGTTTATCTCTGCACCAGCTGGATATGGTAAGACCACGCTGGTTGCTGAATGGTTAAGCAGGCTGCAAACGGAAGCCGCTGATGGGAAACCAGGTCAACATCAAATTGCCTGGCTCTCACTCGATGCGGGTGATAACGATCTCCTCCGTTTCCTGACATACATCATCACGGCGCTCAAGCAGGTCGAGGCGTCAGGGCCTGAGTTTGGTAAAACAGCCCTGGGGATGATCGAATCTCCCCAGGCGCCCCCAGCTGAGATGATGCTGACATCGCTGATCAACGAGATGGCTGCAATTCCCTTTAAGGTCATCCTGGTTCTCGACGACTATCACCTGATCGAAGAGCGATCAATCCATAACGCGCTTACCTTTTTGCTGAACCAGCTGCCGCTCACCCTGCATCTTGCGATAGTGACCCGCGATGATTCCCATTTGCCTTTGGCTCGCTATCGAGTGCAAGATCAAATCACTGAACTGCGGGCAGCCGATCTTCGTTTTACCGAAGCCGAAGCAGCCAGCTTTTTGAACGAGATCATGGAATTGCATTTATCAGCAGAGGATATCAAAGCGCTGGAAAATCGCACCGAGGGTTGGATCGCCGGCCTTCAATTGGCTGCAATCTCAATGCAGGGCCAGGACGATGTGGGCGCTTTCATTAATACCTTTACTGGCAGCCATCGTCTGGTGTTAGATTACCTGATCGAAGAAGTGCTTGAGCAGCAGTCTGAGAGTGACCAGGAATTCCTTTTGAAGACAGCTGTGCTAGACAAATTAAATGGCCCGCTTTGCGATACCCTCACCGGTCGTGAGGATGGCCATCAGCAATTGCAGCGGCTCGAGCAGGCCAACCTTTTTTTGATCCCGTTAGATAATGCGCGGATTTGGTACCGCTACCATCATCTATTTGCGGACCTGCTGCGCCAGAAACTGCTTCAATCTCAGGCGGATGATCCAGCCGGTCTTCACATGGAGGCCAGTACATGGTACCAGCAAGCCGGTCTCATCGAGGATGCCATCCAGCATGCCATCGCCGCAGGCGATGATCAGCGCACCGCCGCTTTGGTGGAAGCAGCATGGCCTGATTGGTCTACGCCCTCCGGGCAGGTGATCTGGATGAAGTGGGCCGGCAGCTTGCCCGATGAAATTGTATTCGACCGGCCCTTGCTTGGGATTGCTTACGTCCAGGCATTACTGAGTTTTGGACAACTGGAAGAAGCGGAGCGCAGGCTGAAGGATGTTGAGGAGCTGATCGCTCGCCCTGGTGCCAAACTGATCGCGGTCGACGAAACCCAGCTTGAAATGCTCCCCGCTTTTGTAGCGCTCTGGCGAGCCTACCATGCGCGGGCGCTTGGGGATACCCAAAACACGATCCGGTATGTTGAACAGGCGCTGGGTCTTTTCCCGGAAGATGAAATTTTCAATCGTGCTGGTCTGCACGGCCTGTTGGGGCTTACCTATTGGTCCGATGGAGACATTGAAAAAGCATATCGGATATTTTCACAAGATGTTTTTACGGATGACATTGACAGGATTACCGGAGCTTTTGTTTTAGCAGACATGAAAAGAGATTTGGGCCAATTGGGCGAGGCCACCCAAATTTGTAAGCAGGCGATCAAACTGGCCGAAGGGCACGACCCGCCAATGCCGTCAGGCACGGAAATTACCTATTCTTATTTT
This sequence comes from Chloroflexota bacterium, assembly GCA_039714215.1. Lineage (GTDB taxonomy): Bacteria > Chloroflexota > Anaerolineae > Anaerolineales > UBA11579 > UBA11579. The sequence continues at coordinate 3,207 of JBDLJU010000007.1, forward strand.
GGCGAGCTTTATTGGGAGCAGGGGGAGTTAGATCAGGCGTCAAAAACATTGTTTGCTGCCCAATCCCTGGGTGAGCAAGCAGTCCTGCCAGATTGGAAGCAATATTGGCTGATTGCCCAGGCGCAGCTTGCAGCCTCAGAAGGCAACCTGGACAGCGCTTTTGATATGCTGGGCGAAGCTTCCCGGCTTTTTGTGCGCACACCGGTACCTGTGGTGCGCCCGCTTGCTGCCATCCAGGCGCGCATCCGCATCAGGCAGGGGCGTCTTGACGAAGCGCAGTATTGGGCCGCTGAACACAAACTGACCACCGGTGACGCAGTCAATTATATGCGCCTGTATGAGCATCTTACCCTGGCACGCCTGTTGATTGCAGTATATAAAAAGGGTAAAGCACCCGAGATTGCTGAACAGGCGGCCGAATTTCTAGACCGGCTTCTGGCAGCAGCCAAAGCCAGAAACTGGGTCAGAAGCGCCATCGAAATCTTGATTTTGCAGGCATTATTGGAAGCGGAACAGGGGCTCGAGACCTCCGCCGTTGAGCAGCTTAAGCAGGCTTTGCTCCTGGCAGAACCCGGTGGCTTCATTCAGGTCTTTGTGGATGAAGGCCCCGCAATGGCGGCACTGCTTTACGAAGCGCTGGCAGGTGATGCCGCTCCGGATTTCATCCAGCGCCTGTTGGCTGCTTACCCGGCCCAGGGTGAGGAGCGCGAGGCGCATTCATCTTCACCCGACGCGGCAGATTGGGTAGAACCGCTTAGCGAGCGAGAGATCGAAATCCTGACCCTGATCGCGGAAGGCCTGACCAATCAGGAGATTGCGGCAAAGGCTTACCTTTCGCTCAATACCGTCAAGGTACATACCCGCAATATTTACAGAAAATTAGGGGTACACAGCCGCACGCAGGCCATCGCCAAAGCGAGAAAATTGGGCCTGTTATAAAAAAAAATCGACATCAAAAAGTGGACTAACAAGTCCGCTTTTTTGATTCCAAATTAACCCCCTGAATAATACTTTCTTGGTATGACAGCCCCCCGGTTTACCGATATTCTATTGGCGTTGATCAAATTAAAAAGCAAAGGAGAATATCATGAAAACTTACCAATCCAATGCGAGGTTTGCGGGCGGCCTCTACGTCCTGGGGACCGTCTTTGGGGTCACCAGTGCAGTCGTCGGCGGGGAAGTGCTTTCCTCGATAGTTTCAGGTAAACCGCTCGAAGGAGTGGATATCCTCGGCCGCGTGGCTGCGAATGCCTCCCAGCTTAATGCGGGTACATTCTTCACCCTCCTGATGGGGTTGTCGCTGGCAGCGATGACGATTTTCCTGTACCCGGTCTTCAAAAAAGACAGCGAAGAACTGGCGATGGGCATGCTGCTTTTCCGTGGAGCGATCGAGGGGGCCGGGTACTTGTTTATGACCCTCAATTTTTTGACGCTCATCGCGCTCGCCAACGAGTACGCTGCCGCCGGGACAAATCTGGTGGCGCTGCAGTCCATGGGCAACGTCTTTTACCATTACATTGACTTCATTGGCCCGGTCCACACGATTACGTTCCTGATTGGGGCTGTGTGTTTATACGTGTCTTTCTACCGCACCAAACTGATCCCGCGTTGGTTGTCGATCTGGGGCCTGATCGGCGTGGTGCCCTATTTTGCTTATGCCCTGCTGCATTTCTTCCACCTGGATACCGGCTATGGGTTTTATTTACAAATGGTGTTGGCGCCGCAGGAAATCGTGATGGGGCTCTGGCTGTTGATCGCAGGCTTCAACAAGGCTGCCGTCAAGAAATTGGATGAGGCAGATTAGCCTCATCCAGGCTTGAGAGGATCACATGACCGGTACATCTACGACTCAACTTACTTTAGACCGCCCCGCGAGGTATCAGATCACTGTGCCTGGAAAGTTAGAAAAGTCCCAATTATATTGGGATGAAATGACTAGAATTGTTATTGATTGGGAAAACGAAAATCAACCTGTTTCTGTATTGACTTGTACCCTCGATCAGGCTGCTCTAATAGGTCTCTTGCGCCGGCTTTACGGTATGGGTTTACCCTTGATTTCAGTCGTTTCAATAACTGAAGATATTGAATAAAACTCGTTGGGTGGTGTTGCACAAAAAAATGCAGCCGCCTGCTATTGAAAGGAAAAAAAATGGAAAAACAAACAAAATTCCCCTATCAGTTTTTCGTGGTTACGTTCGCTTGGTCGTGGTTGATCTGGCTGCCACTGGTTCTGATAGGTATAGGCGTCTTCCCGCAGGGGAAAGACCTTCTTGCATTGAGCACGCCCGTGTCTATCCTGGCTACCTTTGGCCCAGCGGCAGGAGCCTTTTACTGTCTCAGAACATTAAATGGTAAAGATGCCATTCGCCAATACCTGCGTGGTCTGCTGGACTTCCGTTTTGGCTGGCGGGCGTGGTTAATCCCCGTATTGGTGTTGGGGGGCAGCACTTGGTTAGCGTGGATACTACCAGAACTATGGGGAGAGCCACGTTTGGAAATGCTCTTGCCATCCGTATGGATTTTCCCGCCGTATGTTTTGCTCATGATTTTTTTAGGCGGCGGACAGGAAGAATTGGGCTGGCGTGGGTATATTTTGGACCCATTGGAAGAGCGACTCGGGGCGTGGCTGGGTAACCTGGTGTTGGGGGTGGTTTGGGCTTTCTGGCACTTGCCGTTATTTTTAATACCAGGAACCGCCCAGACTTTTACGCCCTTTGCCGGATTTGTACTGCTCACAATCGGCTATTCCTGGTTCTTCGCCTGGGTGCGCCAGGCCTCTGAAAAACGCACCATGGCCGGGTTGGTTGCTCACGGCATGGGCAACGCGTTTGTTCCCCTTTTTCCTGTAGTAGTGATGGTTGAGGGGGCACCGCAGTCGCGCTATTGGATTTGGGTAAGCCTGACATTTGTGATTGGATTGGTGACGATGCTTATTCGTTCGCGAAATACAAGGTAGACGCAACAGAGGCCACCAGGGTATCGGTGGCCTCTGATATTGATCGAACGAAGTTCGATTTAATCCTAGTTAATGGCTTGCTCTTCAATTGTGTTGGGGTGGAATATGATCCTGCCTGGAACCCGCGGCGTAAAAGAAAGCTGAAAGATACGACTTACCAATAATCGGGAAAAACATCCGATTGTTAGGGGAAAAATACTGTTCAATCGCGTTACTAGCTCAGAATCTTAGTCTGAAACATTAAGCGGGTCAAGGAATGCTGCTCAAGTTCGGATAAAAGGCCTTACTAATTTTTCTGCTTCCACTCTTATAAAATGACAATTTTGCAGAAAAATTGACTTGAGCAGTTCGTGACTACCCAACTTCTTCCGCATTAATAAGGAAAATAAATAAGCCGGCAGTCTATTTCTTTCTTGATACAATGAAAGCATAATATGATTCACATCAAATTCTTTTTGCGTCTCTGAGGAGAAAGCTTGTGCGAGTTTATAATCGCAAATTGAAAATTCTTAAAGAGTTGATAGAGTGTGATGGTTACCTGACCAGCGAATTCCTGTCTCAGAAAATTAAGGTGTCATCACGCACAATTCGCGATGATATAAAACGCCTGAGCATTGATCTAAAAGAAGAGGATATCAAGTTGCTCTCTATTCCTGGTAAAGGATACTGCATCCAAAAACAAGACAAAGAGACCGCAATTAACTATTACTCAAAACGAAGTTCAGAAAAGAAGAGCGCCCTTACCATCCCCAAGAATCGTGTCTACCACATATTACAAACATTATTATTTGCTGCAAAGCCAGTTACCATCGAGGAGCTTGCAGATCGTCTTTTTGTGAGTACATCAACTGTTGAAAAAGATTTGGTTAATGCGGAAAAATGGCTGGCTTCACAAAAAATAGAATTGATCAAAAAGCCATTGGCTGGTATACAAGTATCCGGCATAGAAATCGCCCACCGGTATGCAATGGTCAACTGCTTGCTTGATCAGCAAAACCAACATACCAGAACACTTCAAAACTTACTTACAGAGATCATTGACGAGGATCAGCACAACTTGATCGTAGAAATCATTAGCGATGTTCAGAAAGCGAATGGCTTCTACTTGTCGGATAATGACCATGAACATTTATGTATTTATATTTCAATAGCCCTGATGCGGATTTTGGAAAACTACGGGGTCTGCAATTCACCAGAAGACGCTTCTAAAATCCGCAATTCGCCTGAATTTAAGATCGCGAATCAAATCAGCACAAAGCTGCAAACAGCTCTGGATGCCAATATAACCGAAGATGAAGTCATCTCAATTGCCCAATACCTAATGCAAGCAAATTTGATCGATGAGCATTATCTGCCTCCTAAAGCAATTGACACAATTACGAGAAAAGACATCATCAAATTCATCAACAAAACAATTACCAACATAGAAAAGCAGTTTTCCACAGATTTTTCCGAGGATCATGAACTGATTCGCGGTTTAATATTAAACCTGAGTTCTTTATTATCAAGCAGAAAACACAAGATCTTTGCAAAAACCCCCAGCCTTGAAGAAATTAAAGCAGAATATCCAAATGAGCTTGAAATGGCAATAGCTATTTCTAAGGCGATAAAGAAACAATATCAAATCAAACTAAGTGAAAATGAGATTGGGAATATAGCCTTATATTTTTGTGCAGCTACTGAGAGAAAGAAAATCGGGCAAAAAGACATCCCCCTTAAGGCTGTTATCATCTGTTCCTCTGGAATAGCAGGTTCACAATTGCTTGCAATAAAAATTCAACGTTATTTTCCCCGTCTGAATATCAATGGTGTTTATCCTGCACACCGGCTACCTGAGGTCAGGGAAAAACAGCCAGATTTTATCATCAGCACAACTCCCCTGGAGAAAGAAGAATTTCCTGTGATTCAAGTTAGTCATTTATTTAACGATGATGATTTTCACAACCTCCAGAATTTCATGAGCAGCCTGAGCCACATCAGCGATTCCCAAGACAAGCAAGCCTTTGTCAAGTTGTTCAACCCAGAATTGTTCATCTCTGGAATTAAGTTGAACCAGCAGGATGAAGTTATCAAGCTGCTCTGTTCAGCGCTCATCGAACAAAACTATGTTAATGAGAAATTTACCCAATCCGTTCTTGAAAGAGAAATGATGTTTTCTACCGCGATAGGCAATCTGGTGGCGATCCCACATGCTTTACCAGGCCATTCAACCGGTTCACACATTGCTGTTGGGATATTAAAGAAACCAATAACCTGGGGCAAAGATAAAGTCCAATTGGTCTTTTTGTTAAACATCCAAAACTCTCCAGAAGAGGATTTCATAAATATTATTGAGCATTTCTACGACATCATCGACTCACATAACTTGATCAAAAAAATTATCAAAACAAATAATTTTAATCAGTTTATCCAGCTAATAGGCTGATGATTAATTAAGGACTCAAATGCGCTTAGAAGAAATCATTACAGAAAAAAGTATAGATCTTGAATTGGAGGCAAAATCAAAATCAGAAGCCATAGAGAAATTGGTTGATGTACTCCTTGAAAACGAGCGAATTGTAGAAAAAGAACCCTTTTTACAAAATGTGCTGGAGAGAGAAAAAACCGAATCGACGGATATGGGGATTGGTGTTGCAATTCCACATGGAATATCTGACGCTGTTGCCCAACCTTCTGTGGTCATTGGCAGGCTCAAGGACCCATTTTATTGGGAAGAAGATGAAGAACTGCAAGAAGAACCAATATTTGCCGTATTCCTGCTAGCCTCCTCAAAAAATATTCAGGGAAATGATCATCTTGAAATGATTTCAAAGATTGCCACATTATTGATCGATGACGATTTTAAACACACCTTGAGGACAGCCTCAAGTAAAACAATTTTATTGAACGCTATTCAATCTCATCTTGGAGAAATGTAATATGAAAATAATTGCTGTAACTTCTTGTCCCATCGGAATGGCCCACACCTATATGTCCAGTGCAGCATTGAAGAAGGCAGCCAAAAAGGCAGGGGTTGATATTAAAGTCGAAACACAGGGTTCTATGGGGATAAGGGACAAGATCACCAAAAAAGACATTAAAGAAGCCAATGTCCTTATCATGGCAGCAGATATCGCTTTGATTGAAGGAGAACGGTTCAACAACATCCCAACCTATAAATCTACTACAAGCAAAATAATCAAGAATGGTGACGAAGTTATTCAAAAAGCCATCGAGTTAGTAAATCAATAATTACCCTAATTATCTCAAAGGAGAAAAAGATGTCAGAAAACAAAGCAGTTGTTGAATTTTTTGGAGACCTGAGAAAGCATTTAATGACCGGGATCTCGTACATGATTCCGGTGATCATTATTTTTGCTTTATTCATGGTGCTGGGTCAAATCCCCGGGCCAACCCAGGAAATGATGGCAAGCATCAGTGATTTTGCCAAAATGCTGATTGTTCCAATCATGGCGGCCTTCATTGCTTTTTCAATTGCAGGAAGACTCACAATAGCCCCTACATTTGTGATTGCATTAATGGCAGATCAAATGGGGATGGGCTTTTTGGGCGGCCTGCTCATCGGTTTGCTGACAGGGTATTTGGTCAAACTGATTGTTTCTCTGGTCAACAAAACCGGTGGTGGGCAGGTCATAGACCTGCTAACAGCCTACCTGGTTGTGCCCATCGTCGTCCCCCTGGTGATGGGTGCACTGACGTATTTTGTGCTTGCTGCGCCAATCAGTTCATTTATTATTTCACTCACGGATTGGCTCAACAGCATGAGTGGTACCAACATCGTTATCCTGTCAGCTATCCTGGGCGCCATGATCGCCGTTGATATGGGGGGGCCAATCAATAAAACAGCCTTCGCTTTTGCTGTCGCCGCTTATACAGAAGGCGCATACCATATCAGCGCCCCTGTACTGGTTGCCATTTCAATCCCTACCCTGGCGATGGCGCTTGCACCATTTTTAGCGCCGAAAAAATACACTGACGAAGAGAAGCACGCCAGTAAATCCGCAATTGTTATGGGACTTATCGGTCTCACAGAAGGCGCAATCCCCTTTGCTGCGGTTGATCCGTTCAGGGTAATTCCTACTATCATCGTTGGCAGTGCCCTTGGAGCGTCATTAGCTGCCGCCTTTGGCATTACCAATACGGTGATGATTCCGTCATTGGTCGGTTTTTCTGGTGTCAATAACCCTTTGCTGTATATCGTCGCCCATTTAATTCCGGTTTTGATCACTGCCCTGCTGGTAAACCTGATCAAGAAGGAAGTCCCGGCTGATGAAGAATAGAAATACATCTGCTTCGCTTAGGCAGTCAAATCGTTTGAGTGCATAGAAAAAGTGACCATATTTCGCCAGCTATTGCTGCGAAATATGGTCACAATCTGGCAAATCAAACTTTTGTACTCATCTGGATAAATCCATCAAACCTTTTTGATTTTATTATTTTTTTGTGCATTGCATGGAGGAAAAAATGACCAAAATACACATTATTCCTCATACCCATTGGGACAGGGAGTGGTACAAAACCTTTCAATATTTCAGGGTGAAGTTGGTTTACGCCATCGACAAACTCCTTGAAATTTTGGAAAGCGGTGATTCTTTTGAGAATTTCATGTTGGATGGGCAGTCCATTGTCCTGGATGATTATTTGCAGGTCAAACCCGAAAATTTCCAGCGAATACGCAGCCTGGTTCAAGCCAGACGCCTCATTATTGGGCCATGGTACATTCAGCCGGACGAATTTGCCCCAGATGGAGAATCCCTGATCCGGAATTTAATGCTGGGTATTGATATATCCAGGAAGTTCGGGGAACCCATGATGGTCGGTTACCTGCCGGATTCATTTGGGCAAAGCGGGCAACTCCCCCATATCTTGAAGGGCTTTGGGATCAATTCTGCGGTGGTGATGCGGGGTATTGATGCAGAGAAAATCAAACAATCTGAATTTACCTGGGAAGGAACCAACGGTGACGAAGTGTTAGGCATCTATCTTCCTGAAGGCTATTCCAACGCGATGCATTTGCCTGAAGATTATTCAAAAGCAAGGATCAGGCTGGCTTGCATGATCCGCAAAATGAGAAAATGGTCATCCACAAAAAATATCCTCATTCTAAATGGTGTTGACCACCAATTTCCACAAGAGTATCTTGCGGGGCACATCAATAAACTAAATACAAAAAACAAAAGAACAACCTATATATTCAGTACTCTTGAGGAATATATCAAGGATATTATTAAATCTAATCCAATGTTGCCCCGGTTAAAAGGCGACCTGCTTGCGCCAACCAGAAACCGGGTGCACTCCAGCATTGCTTCAACCCGCATTTACCAAAAACAAAAAAATCGCAGGATGGAAGCCCTGCTTGAAAAATATGTAGAACCAATTGCAGCAATTGGCTGGCTGCTAAATGCTGAATACCCAACCGGATTGATCAACCAGGCATGGAAACTGCTTATCCAAAATCAAACGCATGATGGCATTTGCGGCTGCTGCACAGACGAAGTTCATTGTGAAATGGATCAACGGTTTGTAGATGTTAAAAACATTGGCGAGACTCTGCAAAACGCATACGCAAGAGCCATCTCGCGGCGGATTTCCACCGAGCGGTTAACCCTTACGGTGTTCAACAACGCCCTGACGCAAGGCAGGCAGCTTGTAACGGCAAGTATTTTCACAACTGATAAGGATTTTATTCTAAGAGATCCCGGCGGGAATTCCATCCCCTATCAAATTGATCACATTGAGGAAGTTGATTTATCTCAATTCAGCATTTGGACACTGTACCTCAACCAAAAAGAAGAAGCTTATCAAATCGATATCAGCTTTTATGTTGATTTTGATTTCAATCTGGGCTACAAGGTTTTCGAGATCAGTGAAAGAGAACCTATCCAGGAATTTGAAGAAGGAATCACTGTCAGCAGCAATACCCTGGAAAACAAATTCACCCGCCTGGAAATCAATCGAAACGGCAGTTTAACCCTCTTTGACAAGACCACAGGCATTACCTATCCTGAGATGCATATCTTCGAGGATTGCGGTGATGCGGGTGATACGTACAATTATTCCCCAGCAAAAAACGATACAGTAATCACCTCACAGGATGTGGAAGCTGAAATCAATATTGGATCTGATGGGCCGCTGAAGGCAACCGCCATGATTAAGCTGGAGATGGAAGTGCCCATAAGCCTAACCAACCAGGATCAAGAGAGATCCGCAGAATTGGTCACTCTGCCGGTCACAAGCTGTGTAACCATGCACGCTGACCTCAGGCGGATTGACTTTGTCACACAAGTTAACAATACAGCTCTTGACCACAGGCTGCGCGTGCTTTTCCCAGCAGGAATGATGACTGAATATTCCTACGCAGAAACACAGTTTGGCACCGTTCGGAGGGACAATAAGCTTGATACAAAAGATTGGGAAAAACAAAAATGGTCAGAAAAGCCTCTGCCGATTTATTCGCAGCAAAAATTCGTTGACCTCAATAATGGAAAGCAGGGGCTGGCTGTACTGAACAGGGGATTACCTGAGTATGAAATTTACAATAATTCGACGATTGCGATAACTTTGGTGCGCAGTGTAGGTATGATGGGAAAGAGTAATTTGCTCATCAGGCCGGGCAGGCCATCTGGTATTTCAATCCCTACCCCGGATGCACAGTGCAGCGGATTGCAAACCCTTGAATATTCAATCCTCCCACATGCCGGAAACGTAACAGAAGGAAACATCCCCAAAGCAGCCGTTGAATATGATACCTCCCCGCTGGCTGTGCAAAGCCATCTTGAGTTTAAGAATATCCTCAAGAAATATAAAATGATGACTGGGTTAGTTTCCTACGAAAACTTGACATTGCATATTCATGATCAACTGGATCAGCCTGGTAACGTTGATTTTAAAGTTTTAACTGTAAGTAATGAAAACCTGTTGATCAGCGCGGTGAAGAAAGCAGAAAAAGAAAATGCCCTCATCATCCGGCTGTACAACGCCAGCGGCACGCCAGTTGAACATGTTGCCCTCAATTTTGGGATCAACATAAAAGCCGGTTACCTGACGAATTTTAATGAAGAAGGCAGTGAACCCCTGGAAAAATCAAATTCCAAAACATACCTTTTGCCCAGTGTTAAAGGCTTTTCAGCCATCACAGCTAAATTCGTACTTGAGTAGCTTATAAAAATTTTCATGGAGTAATATTAATGTTAACAAAAAAAGTGACCATTACCAACGAAACCGGATTGCACGCCAGACCAGCTTCGGAGTTTGTCAAAACCGCAAAGCAATTTAAATCGGAAATCAGTGTGTCGTTAGTAGATAAAAAAGTGAATGCTAAATCACTCATTCATTTATTAACCCTGGGAGCAGACCAGGGAGCAACCATTGAGATCCATGCCGATGGAACAGACGAGGAAGCTGCAATTGAGGCATTGATCAAGTCATTGAATTCAGGTACTGACAAATAACCCCTGGAGAAAAAGTAGTGAAAATGATCCAAGGAACACCGGCTTCAGATGGTTTAGCAATCGGCCCGGCATGGGTTTTTAAACCCGGTCAAGTTGTTATTGAACATAAAAAGGATTGTGAACCTGACGATGAGTTGACCCGGCTTAGAAAAGCCGTTTTTGCTGCAGATGAACAGCTTCAAAAGATTTTCGGTAAAGCTGTGGAGTCTGTTGGCGAAAACGAAGCAAAGATCTTCGAAGTCCATCAGATGTTCCTGACAGACCCTGAATATATTGGTTTGATCAAAGACCGAATTTCAGGCGATCACTTCAATGCTGAAGCAGCTATTGAGCAAGGCACCGAAGCTTTTGCCGAAACACTGGAAGCAATGGACAATGAATATTTCAAAGCTCGTGCAGCCGATATTCGAGATGTTGGGCGGCGTTTGATTTACGCCTTACATGGTATCAACCCAGATAATATCTCTCTTCCCCAAAACCCTGTCATTATCCTGGCAGAAGACCTGTCACCTTCAGATACCATTCAGTTTAATAAAGACCGCGTTCTGGGCATCTGCACGCTCAAAGGTGGACCAACTTCACATACGGCGATATTAGCTCGCACTCTGGGCGTGCCTGCTGTTGTCAGCGCGCATTTCCAATTAGATTCAATCGAACCAAACAGCCAGATCATTCTGGATGGCACAAAAGGCCAATTGGTATTCAATCCAGATGAGAAAACCATCCAGTCTGCATTGCAGCAGCAAGAGGCAACCAATAAGCATTGGCAAGCACTGCTCAAGCACTCGACTGGCCCAGCCACCACGCAGAGCGGAGAGACCATTGAGGTTGCCGCCAATATTGGCAGTGTTGACCAGGCACAGCAAGCAATAAAATATGGTGCAGACGGTATTGGCTTATTGAGGACTGAATTTTTGTATCTGAATCGAAATTCAATGCCAACCGAAGGCGAGCAAACCGCCATTTACCGCCAGATTGCAGATGTAGTGGGCAAAGAACGCCCAATTGTTGTGCGGACAATTGATATTGGTGGTGATAAAGCAGTTAGTTATCTGGGGATCAACGATGAACCCAATCCTTTTTTGGGTTGGCGCGCAATTAGAATGATCAATGAACGCCCAGATATTCTGGAAACCCAATTCCGGGCGCTGTTACAAGGATTTGCCGGAAGCAACTTAAAAATCATGCTGCCATTTATTTCTAGTATTGAAGAAATTCGAGAGGCAAAAAACCTTTTCAAGCAAGCGCAATCCTATTTAGAAAAAGAGAAAGTCGAAATAGCGACAAATGTACAGATCGGGACCATGGTTGAAGTCCCCTCTGTGGCGATAATGAGTGAGCAGATCGCCCCAGAAGTTGATTTCTTCAGCATTGGCACAAATGATTTAACCCAATACACGCTTGCCGTTGATCGCACCAATGAACGAGTTGCCAGCTTGGCTAACTATTTCCACCCGGCAGTTTTGCAATTGATCCACACTACTATTACAGCGGCTCATCTCCACGGTAAGTGGGTAGGTTTATGTGGTGAAATGGCGGGAGACCCTAAGGCAACCCGGATTTTATTGGGGTTTGGGCTAGATGAATTCAGCATGGCTCCTGGTTCGATACCAAATATAAAACATCTGCTTCGGCAGCAAAATTTGGATGAGTGTCAGGACCTGGCGCAAGAGGTACTCCGCCAAACCACCGTGACGGAAGTATTAGACCTGTTAGGTTGATCTTTAGCTGGACTTGTTTGAACCAGGTAAAATCACCAAATGTGACTCGAACGCTTTTTGTACCCCCAAGAGGATAGAATCCGAACCGCAGCCTTCCCTGAAATAAAATGAAAACATCAATTAATCGATGACCTGCCCATTGCGCTTGTACGTTTTTGGGAGAGATGTGATTGACTTGAGCAGTGAATTAATGGTAGTACCTTATCGAAACGTTTGCGCAAACGTATGCGAGAATGTTTTTAGAGGAGATTATGGCAGGTATTCGGGACGTGGCAAAAGCGGCGGCGGGTTCTGTAAGCACGGTTTCACATGTGATCAACAAAACGCGTTTTATGAGCGCTGCAACGCAAGCTAAAGTCCTGGCAGCTATGGGAAAGCTGAAATTTAAACCAAACCTCCCCTTACCACAATTGCGCAGCCTGCCCAGAAAATGGGACGCCTGTCAGCCGAAATGGCGATTGGCCGAATTGAAAATCCTGATTTACCACTTAGAGAAGACGTGCTGGGAGGAAGGTTCCAGCAATTTCCCGGCGGGAAAGGCGCACTATTGGTCAGAAACGATTTTCCATCGAAAGCGTTTAAACCTTTGAAGGTTGATGTGGTCGATACAACTGCTGCCATTGATTCTTTTGCAGCTGTTCTGGCTGTAGGCATTGCAGAGAAATTGCCAATCATTGATGCAGTAGACCAGGCAAACGCCGCTGGGGCATTGGCTGTCACGAAGATGGGAGCACAACCCAGCATTCCTGCCAGACGGGAAGTTCAGGATTTGCTTGAAACCAGGAGAAATGAAAAGGAGGTGCCTGCATTAGATAATCAAGGGAAGAACAAAAGATAAATTATCAACAATTCATATTTTAAAGGAGTCTTAAATGTTTAAATTCAAAACTAAAGAGCTTGTCGCCACGGCGATCGGAGCTGCATTGTTTACAATTTTATTCATGTACGTGAAGTTCCCCACTCCTGTGGCAAATACTCAATTTACGACCAGCTATGGCCTTGGTGCGTTTTTTGCTGTATTGTTTGGCCCGATTGCCGGCGCCCTTATCGCATTCATCGGGCATGCCCTGGGTGATACTTTCCTCTGGGGATCCGCCTGGTGGAGCTGGGTAATCGCCAGTGGTGTAGCAGGTTTTGGTTTCGGGCTTGCTAAAAAACGGATCAATATTGAATCCGGCGTTTTTGGAAGCAAGGAAATCATCACTTTTAATGTTGTTCAAACTTTGGCTCACCTGGTTGCCTTTGGGCTTGTCGCTCCCGTTCTGGATATTCTGATCTACTCCGAGCCTGTGAATCTTGTATTTACCCAAGGGCTGGTTGCATTTCTCGGTAATGCAGTTTCAACCGGTGTGATCGGAACGATCCTCCTGATGGTATACGCAAAGACCCGTACGCAGGAAGGAAGCCTAGAGTAACAAGATCATCTAATAGTAATGGAAAAGGGTTGCTCAGCAACCCTTTTCCATTACCCGTTGCAGCAAGTCCGCATCGCAAATCAGGGAATAATGGCGAGACGTTTCGTTATTAATTGAAAAACCAAATGAATAAAAAACCAGTAATCCAATTTTCAGATTTCACGTTCAGATATGCTGCTCAAAAGCATCCGACCCTCAAGAACATTAACCTCACCATCTATCAGGGGGAGAAAGTTTTGATTATCGGGCCAAGCGGCAGCGGCAAGAGCACGCTTGGTAATTGTATCAATGGTCTTATTCCCAATTCTTACAAGGGGACACTGGAAGGGGAAGTGATGATTAAAGGTATGATACCTTCCCAGGAGAGTTTTCATAAGCTTTCTAAATCTATCGGAACAGTCCTTCAGGATACAGATGGCCAGTTTGTCGGTCTTTCGGTGGCCGAGGATATTGCCTTTGCCCTGGAAAACGACTGTGTGCCCACGGATGAACTCAAAAGCCGGGCGAAGGAAGCTGCTGAGGTTGTAGGCCTTGACCACGTCTTGAAGAATTCTCCCCAGGAGGTTTCCGGGGGACAGAAGCAGCGAACTTCTCTTGCGGGGATATTGATTGATCAGGTCGATATTCTTCTATTTGATGAGCCGCTCGCCAATCTCGATCCCGCAACGGGCAAGAATGCGATGGAGCTGATTGACAGGGTTCACAAAGATTCGGGAAAAACCGTGGTGATTATTGAGCATCGCATCGAGGATGTGCTTCACCGTGATGTCGATCGAATAATTCTGATTGATGAGGGAGAGATCATTGCAGATATGGGTCCCCACGAGATGATTGCATCGGATCTCTTTGCTCGATATGGCATTCGTGAACCGCTGTACGTGACCCTGCTTAAATATGCCGGTGTCACAATTACCCCGGAGATGCAGCCAGGCTACATCACTACGATTGACCTGGCCTCTCACAAGGACGAGGTTCTCGATTGGTATTGTAATGCCACTCCCGCCGCCCATATCATCAGAGAACAGGATGTAATTCGAATTGCAGACCTTTCATTTGCCTACACAACCAAGACTGTTCTTGATGAGATCGATTTCACGATAAAAAAGGGCGAGATGCTCGCCATAGTAGGGCGTAATGGGGCAGGAAAGTCCACCCTGTCTATGTTGGTGTGTGGTTTTGAGTCTGGCTATCAGGGAGAAATTTACCTGACCGGTGAAAATGCCATAGACAAATCGATTACTGAACGAGCGGCCATCGTAGGCTATGTGATGCAAAACCCGAACCACATGATCACCGAGCATTTGATATTCGATGAAGTGGCTTTGGGCCTGAGGCTGCGAAATATCCCTGAAGATGAGATCCAGCGCCGGGTGGAAAAGACGATGGAAATCTGCGGCATAGATCGCTTTGCCAAATGGCCGATCAATGCCCTGAGCTATGGGCAAAAGAAGCGGGTTACGATTGCCTCCATTCTCGTACTCGAACCCGAGATCATCATCCTGGACGAACCGACAGCCGGCCAGGATTACCGGCATTACACTGAGATCATGGAATTCCTTAAAACGTTGAATAGGGACATTGGCATCACCATTATCCTCATTACCCACGATATGCATTTGATGATGGAGTACACCAAGCGGTCAATTGTGCTGAGCGAAGGAGAGTTGGTCGCCGACACCGATTCCAGCGATGTGCTCACCAATGTTGATATCGTTGAGAAAGGCTCTCTGAAAGAGACCTCAATCTATCACGTTGCCCAGAGTATCGGCATTGATAATCCCAAGAACCTGGTCGATGTATTTGTCAGTCACGAACAGCGGGAGAGAGGCCAATCATGAAGAAGCTCTTTAACTACAGCGAGGCGGATTCCCTTATTCACAATCTTTCAGGGGTCAGTAAACTCATCGGATTTCTTGCGATGACCTTTACGGTAATGCTGACCTACGACCCCAGGGTGATTGCTGTGGTGCTGGTGATTGCAGTATTTGTATTCTGGGCATCAGGAATTCATTTGCGGGATTTAAAAGTCGTGATCATTTATATTTCGATTTTCATGGCGCTTAATTTCGTGATGACATTTCTCTTCGATCCGCAATACGGGGAGCAATTATATGGAACGAAACATGTCATCTATTCATTTTCTGCGCGATATGTGCTGACCCAGGAACAGCTTTTGTATCAATTGGCCAAAATATCAAAATACGCGGCTACGATTCCCTTTGGGCTGCTCTTCTTTCTCACCACGCACCCCAGCGAGTTTGCCTCAAGTATGAACCGTCTCGGGATCCACTATAAAGTAGCTTTTGCTTTCAGCCTGACCCTCCGATATATTCCTGATATCTATTCAGAATACATGATTATTTCGAAGGCCCAGCAGGCCAGGGGGCTCGATCTCTCGGCACAGCAAAAATTTGGCAAGCGGGTGAAAGAGTATACCAAAATGATTTTTCCCCTGGTAATGTCTTCCCTCGATCGGATTGACAACATTGCGGATGCGATGGATTTGCGGGGCTTTGCGAAACATAAAAAACGCACCTGGTACAACACACGGAAGTTATTGCGAAACGATAAATTAACCATCGTTTTTACCCTCGCAGTCTTTGCAGGCTCTTTGATGATCACTGCGTTTGTGAATCATGGCAGATTCTGGAACCCTTTCATTTAGAGGTTAGCTCGAGAGGATTAGGAGAATAAAAAAATGAAAAGTGTATTGGTATTGCAGAGCGACTTCGGCCTGGATGACGGTGCAGTCAGCGCGATGTACGGCGTTGCGAAGGGTGTGGACCTCAATCTTGAGATTCACGACCTGACTCACGGGGTTACGCCCTTCCAGATTCTGGAAGGATCTTACCGCCTGTATCAGACCGTAAAATTCTGGCCAGAGGGAACCGTGTTTGTATCTGTTGTGGATCCCGGCGTGGGAACTTCCCGGAAGTCCGTGGTCGCCAAGACGGATAACGGCCATTTTATTGTCACCCCAGACAATGGCACCCTCACTCACATTAAGCAGAAATTTGGGATCAAAGCGGTGCGGGAAATCGATGAATCGATTAACCGTCTGAAAGGTTCTGAGGATTCTCATACATTTCATGGGCGGGACGTATACGCCTTTACCGGGGCGCGGCTTGCCTCTGGGGTGATCGACTTTGAGGGCGTTGGCCCTGAGCTAAAAGTTGAAGATATTATTGAGATGCCTGTTGACGAAGCCGCGGTCTCTGCAGGAAAGGTTGAGGGAACTGTCGAGGTTCTGGATATCCGTTTTGGCCATCTCTGGACCAATATCAACCAGGAAATGCTTGAAGAGGCGGGGTTCAAGCTCGGAGACGAGCTCGAGGTTCTGGTTTCCTACCGGGGTGAGAACAAATATCACAGTATTGTGTCCTATGTGCGCTCCTTCGGGGCGGTGGGCATGTCGGAACCGCTGATCTATGTGAATTCCATGCTGATGGTTGCGGTTGCGCTGCGTCAGGGGAATTTTGCAGCGACCTACAATTTAGGCGCAGGGACTGACTGGAAGATCTCGTTTAGAAAGTTTAAGTAATTTGTCCTGCGGGCCAGACTTGCGGTTTGCGGTCTCCGGCCCGGCAGCGCAGATAAGGAATAAAAATGAAAGATAAATTAATCGTATTTCAAAGTGACTTCGGCATCCAGGAGGGAACAGTGTCCCAGATGCATGGTATCTCTGTTAAAGTGGACCCGGCCCTGCGGATCTTCGATCTCACCCATCTAATTCCTAAATTCAACACCTGGGAAGCATCCTATTCCCTGTACCAGACCTGTCATGCCTGGCCTGAAGAGACGGTGTTTGTATCAGTTATCGATCCCGGGGTGGGTTCCGGCCGCAAGAGCGTAGTGGCAAAGACCAGTGCGGGGCACTACATCGTGACCCCCGACAACGGCACACTGACCCATCTGAAAAAACACATCGGAATCAAGGCTGTGCGGGAAATCGACGAGTCGGTGAATAGGGTTAAGGGCAGCGAGAAGTCTCACGTATTCCACGGCCGGGATGTATATGCCTACACCGGGGCCAGACTTGCTTCCGGTGCAATTGACTTTGCCGGGGTCGGCCCCGAGTTTGCGGTCGACGAGATCGTGATGCACGAGATCATCGATCCCCTAATCGACGGCAATCAGGCCAGCGGCGTACTCGATATCGAAGACCCTCATTTTGGGATGGTGTGGACGAATATTCCGATTGCGTTCTTTGCAACCATGGGGATTGCCTTTGGCGATAAGGTGCGCACGGTGATTGCACAAGATGGCGAAGCCAAGTACAGCGAAGTTTTACCTTACTGCCGCACCTTTTCCGATGTGCCCAAAGGCGATGAACTGGTTTACAACAACGAGATTGGCAATTTGGCCGTTGCGACCAATCTGGGGAACTTTGTGGAGAAATTTGGCGTAAAGACGGGCAATCACTGGAAGATCAGTTTTGAAAAGTTGTAACAAATAAATGCCAAATCCTCAAAACCTCTCTTATTTTGATTTTATCGCGGGGGTCAGGCATCATTGCTGACGGTTTTGGTGCCCTGGGTGTGGGGAACTTGATCCTGAATCGGATGGATAACAGCCCCGCTTATCAAAGCTGATCATAGACAAAAACCGCTCGACGGAATTGGCAAGCGGTTAAAACAAAACCCGCTGATCGCGGGTTTTGTTTTGTGGACATTATCGGATCTGTTCCGAACCGCTTCTCATCCTGACAATCGGTGGAATCGATTGTTTGGGAGAACGCAAGCGTTCTCCACAGCAGGGAAAAAAATGGTGGTTTTCTGGAGAGAATCTAAGTCTGCAGCCTCCTGAGCGTCAGGGTATGCTGGCATTTTCTGTTTGGACTTAATCAGTCCTCTGGGAAATCCTCCAATGCAGTCGCACTGGCATCCTCAAGGCTCATTGATGCCCCCTCCTTGAAGAGCTTATCAAATTCACTTGCTCCGATCTTTTCTCTGATTGAGATTGTTAGGTTCTCCCTTTCTTCCATGTATTGAGTCGTAAACAACAGGCTTTTTTCACGATCAAGGATTTTTGAAGCGCCCAGGAGCTTGGCGGCCAGGGCGCTATTCCCTGAGACTGATGTAAGGGATGCAAATCGATCAATTAGCATCACGACACGATCATCAAGTCCCAGCCGTTTATAGGAAAGTAGGCTCTGACCAAGCAACTTTGCAGCCTTGGGATAATCTCCCTTTCGCTGAGCAGCTTCACCAAGACCTTTCAAAGTGGTGGCAACACAGTACTCGTCCCCAATCTTCTGGAGTGCTTCAAGGGCTACTAAAAGAATTTCTTCCGCGCGCAAAAGTTCATCTTTCTGAAGAGCTAATTGGCCCAATCCCTTCAGAGCGTGTGCCTCCATGACCTTGTCTTTGATCAGGCTGCATTTCTCCAGGCTTTGCTCCAATGCCATCTGGGAAAGCGGATAATCTTTGTTGCGGGTTGCTGTGCTGCCCAACAGATAAAGATAATAGGCCTGGTTCCATTCATCGCCAATTCGTTCAAAGATGGCGATTGCCTCCTTCTGAGAATTGACGCTGCGCTGATAATCACCTTGAAATTCCTGCACCTGGCCGATGAATGGCAATGTAAAAGCGACCCCCCAATCATTGCCCCCACCTCTGAAGAGCTCCGCACTTTCTGAAAGATAGGGCATTGCCTGATCAAATTCATTATTAATCCAGGTCTTGGACTGGCCCATAAGATTGAGGCTCCATGCGAGTCCTTCTTCTTCTCCCGCTTCACGGAACACATCAATTGCTTCTTGAACGAGCTCAATCGTGCCAATCATATTTCCCCGGATGATCTGTAATCCAACTGCTCTACAAATTGCCTTTGCACGAATGATTGGATCGAAACCGGATTCAAGCCCATTGGTGATTTGGAACCACCGCCAAGATTCCTTCCAGTGTCCCCGCATAAACCAGAACCAACCCAGAGCACCCACCAGACGGAAGGCCAAAGATTTCTTGTTGTTGTCCGTGGCCCAGCGTAAGGCACCGCGCAGGTTATCATGCTCCGCGTCCAGGACATCCACAGATTCAACCTGCCTGGCATCCCGCAGGCCTTCATCCATTTGTTCAGCAACCAGAATAAAGAAGTTTGCATGTCTCTGGCGAGTTTCCTCTAATTCTCCCTCTTCTGAAAGCATTTGCAGTCCATATTGCCGCACCGTTTCCAACATCCCATAGCGAACCCTTGCCCCCTGATCCTCGACCTGCACCAATGACTTATCAACCAGATTAGATAAGAGATCGAGAACCTTTTGTTGTGTCAAATCCCCAAAACTGACGATCTTTTCGGCCGCCCTCAAGGTCCAACTCCCTGAAAAAACCGATAGTCTCCTGAGTAATGTGCGTTCCAATTGAGGGAGCAGACCATAGCTCCAGTCCATCGTCGCCTGCAAGGTTTGATGCCTGGGAAGGGCTGTTCGAGGGCCTCCAGTAAGCAGCTGGAAGCGGTCCTGCAGCCGCCTTGTGATTTGATTGAGGGAAAGGACTTTTACCCTGGCTGCGGCCAATTCGATCGCCAGTGGAATCCCCTCAAGCTGCCAACAGATCTCAGCAAGAACAGGACTGTTGGCAGCTGAAAGGTGGAACTCTGGCTGAGCAGCTGCAGCCCTTTCAAGGAAAAGTTGAATGGCTGGGAAACTTTCAAGTTTTTCTGTTGATGATCCCTGAGGAGGTAATGATAGGGGAGATACCTGGAAAAGCTTTTCCTGATAGATCCCAAAGGCTTCCCGGCTGGTTGCCAGAATCTTCACATTTGGACACCCACTCAGCAGGCTTTCAGCAAGCCACGCACAAGACTCAACAAGGTGTTCACAATTGTCGAGTACCAGGAGCAAGGTTTTTTCTTTGAGGTAATCAATCAATACATCTGTTACACTCACCCCGGTTCGCGCCTCTTGAGCCGACACACCAAATACAGCTGCGATCTCGTTAGGAAGAAGTTCATCCTCGTTGAAAGCGGCTAACTCTACCAGCCAGACACCCTCGGGGAATTGATCAACCGCTGCAGCCGAAGCATGCAGGCTCAAGCGGGTCTTGCCGATTCCCCCAACACCGATAAGCGTCAGCAACCTGCAGTCAGGTTGTTCCAACTCCCGAGCGATTTGAGATAACTCGTTATCTCGGCCAATCAGGTTAATTAAAGGCAAAGGCAAATTGTGCCGGGGAAGTTTAACGTCCGAACCCGGCAGGGGCTTGCCTTCCAGCAGGCGTGTATATAATTTTTTGGTCTCTTCTGAAGGCTCTACACCTAATTCTTTTTCAAGAATTTGCCGGCAAGTCTCGTATTGAAGCAGGGCCTCACTGCTCCGTCCGCTTAACGCCAGCAGACGCATGAGTTGTTGGTGACCGACTTCCATCAAAGGTTCAAGCTCAAGCGCTTGCCTGGCGTAATGGATTCCTTTTCGGTGATTCCCTATAACGGTCTGATGCTTCACCAAAGAGATTAATCCATCCAGAGCTGCCAGCCTGATCCTTTCCCGTTCTACAACCTGCCATTCTTCAAAACCACGGGCGCCGCGAAGATAGAATCCTTCCAAAAAGTCCTTCTGGTACAGCTTTAATGCATTTTCCATTCTTTCCGCTGTATCAGCCGAGATGGAATCTTCACTCTCCCGCAAACATTCGAGGGCGGTTTCCAGTTCGGTTACATCAATCCAGACATCGGCTCCAGAGTTCAAGGCGATGGAGTATCTTCCAATGTCCAGATAGGGTTCCAGGTTGGTTCGCAAAGCATGAATGGCATCGCGCAGGTTGGACATCGCCCGAGAAGGAGACGATTCGCTCCAGAAGAGTTCAGCTAAACCTTCACGGGATTGGGGCTCTGCTGTACAGGCCAGGTAAACCAGCAGCGCCCGGGCCTTACGCGAACGCAAAGTATCTACAGGTTGGTCTCCCCGCATGATCCGAATGTCCCCCAGAGTAAAAATTTTCAACACATCGCTCTTGCTCATGTAATTTTCCATGTGATGGATTCTTCTGCGTGGAAAGGTAACATCTTTCTATTATACGGGATATTTTGAATTCCCTTTTTTTGCCCTTTGAAAACCAACGATAAATCGATGATATTACGGCGGGTTCACCACGGTCTATGGTTACGATGTGACCAAATGGAGAAACAAGAAAAAGAAACAAGAAACACACCAGCGCACCTTTTTACAATCCGGGTTTGGTCTGAAGAGATCGAGGATGGCATCCGCGAATGGAGAGGGAAAGTGCAAAATGTGTCCACGGAAGAAGGGCATTATTTTCACGGCTGGAACGCCCTGATTGAACTTCTCCATAGATTAGTTTCTGAAGATCAGTTGGAAGAATAAGTAGAATCATTTGAGGAGGCAGTTATTGGAATAGAGCTTTACCATGATCCAATCCATTTAAGAACGAAAGGAGACTCTAATGTCTGGAATACTTTTACAACTCAACTTTAAATTCAGTGTAACCGGTGAAGAATATGAAGGGGCTGTATCTCCGCTTGCGGATCAGTTTGCTGCATTACCTGGTTTGGTCTGGAAAATCTGGATGATCAATGAAGACGAAAGCGAGGCTGGGGGTATCTATCTGTTTGATGATGCGAAATCATTGCAGGCTTACCTGGATGGGCCGCTCGCAGCGGGGGTGATCAACCATCCTGCGCTCAGCGATTTCAGCGTTAAAACCTTTGCGGTCATGGAGGCAGTCACTGCGATTACACGCGGTCCGGTTGAATAGATCGCTACCTGATACCCGCATTCTACGTCAATTAATCAAAAAAACAGACTAAACAACTTTTAGCCTGAAAACTCAAGGGTTTCGTCAAAATTGGGTTTATGGAAATTTGTTTGTTCAGATATTTGGAATATATAGGAAGGAAATATACCCTAATTTATCGGACGAGAGTTCACTGGATACAGTGTAATTGTTTGATTGAGAGGAGCATGGATCATGACAAAAAAGAATCTTGTTGTTTTGCTAATAATTTCATTAATTCTATCCGGTTGTGGAACAGCGGTGAGTGAAAAGGCAGCTGCCATAGAGCCAACCATACTCCCCACCCCCACGATCACATTCCCGCCTAATTGGGTTCTCAAAGCTCCCATGCCCACCGCAAGGTGGGGTCATTCATCCGCAGTGGTGGATGGGAAAATCTACGTGTTTGGCGGCGTTGGAGGTTTGGACAAGCTGGAGGTCTATGATCCGGCGACAGATACATGGGAATCAAAAGCCGACATGCCCACTCCCAGAAATTCTCACGCTTCCAGTGTGGTGGACGGAAAAATCTACGTTATCGGGGGTATAGAAAAATTCTCTGGAGGAACACCACTGGACAGTGTTGAAGTCTATGACCCTGAAACAGATACCTGGGAGAGCCGCACGGGGTTGGGCACAGCCAGATTCGGAATAACCGCTGCGACGGTCAATGGAAAAATTTATGTCTTTGGCGGTTGTGGTCCGGAGATTTGTAAACTTCTCACCACTGTGGAAGAGTACGATCCAGAAACGGACACCTGGAGGTACAAAGCGGATATACCTACCCCCCGAGTGCAGCTGTCATCCACAGTCTTCGAGGGAAAGGTCTATGTGATCAGTGGATTATTAAAGCCTGACGGGAGTTCTGGGAAGATGGTTGAAGTCTACGATCCGGAGACGGATACCTGGGAAAAGAAAGCGGATATGCCTAGTGCCAGAACTGCTCCCATCTCAATCTTCAACGGTAAAATCTATGCTTTTGGTGGCTTTGCAGCCAGGGGAGGTATCGCCCATGCAACCTTATTTGCCTATGACCCGAGTTCAGACACCTGGCAAAAATTAACGGAGATGCCCTTTGGCCGTTTTGTAATGACAACTGAAGTAGTGGATGGCAAGATTTACATGATTGGCGGTTCAGAGACAAAAGTTCCGCATGTGCCCTATCTCTCTGAAGTGGTTGAGATTACACTGGAGAATTGAGGAGATCAAGAGGGGGGAAGAACTGATCCATTTCTCTTTTCCCTGATTATGTTCTCTCGGTTCAAACCAGAACAAAACAAAGAACTCCCCAGCAAGTTTTAATCCCCTGGTATATGGGTGGGAGCACTCAAAGTTTTCCAGCCGGAGCGTAGATGAAGGGGCCAGGTGAGGATTTTCCTTTACTTTCACTTGGGATCCCATTGCTGCCGGTTTTGTACCTTGGCTGTGGGGAACTTGATCCTCAATCGCATGGATAACAGGCCCGCTGATCAAAGCCAGGGATAGACAAAACAAATTTGAGCGAGGGGGCAGCAGGAACAGATCGGCGGCCCAAAAAGCCGTTGACTGCATCCCTGGCAGCCTGTGTCTTTGGGGTTGAATATGATCCTGCCTGGAATCCGCGGCGTAAAAGAAATCAGGCTGTTGAAAAAGTGGTTCTGAAATATTGATATAATCTAATATCGTGAATGTTTAACAGATAAGATCCAGTCTTTTACTTTATACACAGATTTTGTGCTGATAACATTCTTCTGGGGACATTATCTAGATCATATAAGGTAGGATTTCAAAAAGGAGTTATCCAATGGGCCCTGTTGCCGATCAACTTGAAGCATATAATGAGAGGAATATCGATCGTTTCTTATCCTGCTATCATCCAAATGTGAAAATCGAAGATGGTAAAGGAAACTTGTTAATGCAAGGCCATGAAGCAATGAGGGCACAATATAGTGCTCTTTTTGATTCTAGCCCCAATCTTCATGCTCATTTGATGAGCAGAATCAGCGTAGGTGATTATGTGATCGATGAAGAAAATGTCACAGGACGGATAGCTGAGGGTTTACCAGATAGACTCCACGCGGTTGCTATATACCAGGTGGAATCTCAAAAAATCATTCATGTCCGATTTCTATGGTGAAGAATTCAACTCAGGGTTTACAAATTGCAGACAAGAGTGCAGCTACCTAACCCCGAGGGTATGCTACGCTATTTTGGTATTTCTTGCCCTGAAGATTGATCTAGTCAAACACCCGTCCGTCGCTCAAGCTTTTGTTGGGCAACAAACCAGAAACTAGACATAATAACTCTTGTGTTTACTCGATATCGAAAAAGGCCGTGAAATCAGTCCTTGTATTGGTTTCCAAAAAATGTTACTGTGTTTTTGGTAGACATATTTCGCGAATAGGCGAATATGTTTGCAAGTTTGAGGCGTATGAAATTCGTTGAACCAATCCGGTTGTGAACGATTTGGCTATACCGATTATTGGGACACCCTCGACTTCGTTGCTGATCATCCCGCGCTCGACGGTTGGATTAAACTGCGAGTGCATTGCGAAAGGTAAAAGCAATTCGGCTCGCCTACCGGCTGTTCGATCAGGCCTGACCTCAGTTTTTCGGAGTGCTCACCAGCCTCAGAAAGACGTGGACTGCACCCCTGTCGGCCTGTGTTTTTGGGGTAGATGCTGATCCTACCTGGAACCCGCGACGCAAAAGAAAGCAGGGTGTTGAAAAAGTACCTATGTATTCAAGATCTAGGGCAAGGAGACTTAACCTCACCAAAT
>JBDLJU010000008.1:0-28110 GCA_039714215.1 Chloroflexota bacterium
ACGGTTAGACCTCCCCCGGTAATCCAGGTTTGGAATGCGCCATCCTGCGGTTCGCACAGGTCGGTGCCGCTGAAATCAAAGGTGGTCAGAGCGGTCAAGTTGGTCATACTGGCGGGTAGCGCCCCGGTCAGTAAGGGATTTGCCGAGAGATCAAGGGTTACAAGATTGATCAGGTCGCCAATTCCATTGGGTAAGCTCCCGTCCAGGTTGTTGGTGGAGAGGTCGAGATCAGTGACAGATTCTCCCCCGCAGGTGACACCAGCCCAGGTGCAGGGGTCTGTAGTTTGATCCGTTGGCACGGTCCAAAATGCTCCACCGGTATCGGTGTAAATAGCCAGCAGGGCATTACATTCTGCCTCTGCTTCCACTGTTCCCCTGACGCTGCAGTCAAAGGCCTGCTGGTGAGGGGCCGCCTGAACCGGCAGGAATGAAATGATCAGGATTAAGGCCGAAAAGATCAACAGCCTTGATATTAGCCTCAGCTTGCGAGATTGTTTCCCCAGAGTCATAAGATTCTCCTCATCTATCGCACTGATTAAAAAATTTTACACTTTTACCATAAAAATTATACTAGATTTCATCTTTTTCCATCGAGAGGCACGTAAACAGGTTTTTTACCTGTTCACGCTATTATAATCTTAACTTTTAGACGGTTTCTTTTGCCGTTTCAATTCCATGAAGATTCCGGTAGAAATCAGGACTATCGCGAGAGCAAACACCCCCCACCAGAAGGGTGAAATCGGTCCCGGCGGTCCATTATTCTTTTGCGAGACGATTGCAGGTGCTGTTTCGGTCTTCAGATCCTCAGGAGGTAATGTTTCTGTGGGGAGCGGTTCAGTAGCGGAGGCAGTCCAGTTAGCGGTCGCCGTCAGGGTTTCTTTCTCCGCGAGTGCGGTCAGGGTTTGGAAAGGCCCCAGCATCGTCGGAGAGGCAGTCGCAGTCGCTGTGTTGGTAGGTGTGTAAGTCAGCGTGGGGAGGGGGATCCGGGTCGGCGTATTGGTAATTGGCAGTTCGGTCGCTGTGGGAGTCGGTGGAATCACGCAGTTTGGCAGCGAGTCAGCCTTGACCAGCGCTGGATTGTAGTACCACGCTTGCGTCCCGATGTCATTTGGGATACAGAGATCATTCCCCGTGGTATCAATAAATGTGAGCTTGACCAGATTGGCAAAAGAGGTGGGGATTTTTCCGGTAATCGAGTTGCTGCCGAGATTAAGTGAATCCAATAAGCTCAAATTTCCCAGTCGCTGCGGCAGCGAGCCTGTGAAGGCATTCCCGGAGAGATCCAGATGGGTTAAATTTGCCAGCTTTTTTAAGGCTGGGGGCACTGAGCCATTGAGGGCGTTGTCATCCAGCTCAAGCGTCGCCAAATAGGGAAAGTCACCGATTTCCGGGGGGAGTGGTCCGCTGAGGTTGTTGGAAACGAGGGAGAGACCGGTCAGATGCCCGCTGTCACAGGTCACCCCAAACCAGGTGCACGGATTGGCATCCAGCAGCCAGCCGCTTTCGTTGATCCAGGCATTAGGGGTGCTCAGGTCGTTGGTGCTGGTATATAAGGCGATCAGCGCCAGACACTCGTTGGGCTCAAGATCTGTCTGCGCGCTGCAATCGAAGGTGGGGATCTGCATGGCAGCTGCCGGCTGGATGGTGCAAACCAGGACGATTGCGGCAATCAGCAGGGTTTTCTTCAGTGAGAGATGGTTAACAGCCTGGAACAATACAGTTTTCTCCTTGCAGTCGAGCCCTAATTGGTGTGCAAGACCAGGACTCCCCGAGAATGATCATGGCGGAATCAAGGGCTCGCTTATGCCCTCCTGGTTAAACAAATCCATTCTCCTGAATCATGCTCCAGAGAGGCTGGAAAAATCTCTAGATAATGCTCAATGAATGGAAATCAGTTTGTTACAACGCCTGGAAAATCAACAGGTTAAACCGAGATTAATCTTCTTCGTATACCATCACCTTGAAATGGAAGCCGCCCAGGGAGATGATGTCGTCGTCGGCCACCCGGGTTGGTTCGAGCACGGAGAGTTTCTTGCCGTTAAGGTAAGTGCCGTTGGTGCTTCCAGAATCGACCACATAAAGCACACCGGAGATGGTTTGCAGGATGGCGTGACGGCGGGAAACGCCCAGCCCGCCAGCATCGTACTCGGTGAGATCGAGGTCGACGTTCTCGGCATCTTTGCCGCGTCCAAGCACAACACTGCGCACAATTTCGATGCCAATCGGCTCATAATGTGAATCGGGGATCACCAGGATTACTTTTTTGGTGTCCTCAGTCAGGGCGGTATCGGCTTTAATCGGTAAGCGGGTAAATGATTCAACGTTTTTAATTTTGACAGGCACGAACTCAAGTCGTTTGAGCTGTTCTGGTACGCCCGCCATCTTTGTCGTAATTTTGTTGGAAATTTCCTTGGTCAGCTGGAAGATGATCCTTTGAAGTTCAACTTTGGTGCGCTTCGACAGCCACTCGCGGTTTAAGACGGTTTTTTCCATCAGTTCTGGGTTGTTGAGAAGGTCGATTGGCATAAGATTGTTCCTTTTACTTCCTGGGGATTCTGCGTTTGAAATCGATAATTTTTGGAATCCTCAGTTTGGATGGTTTGCGTTGATGGGTTCGTATATTGTTATCCAAGCTGACGTGTCGGTCAGCACATCGGTTCAGGTTATTTGCTCGCTCCACATCCAATAT
The DNA here is from genome assembly GCA_039714215.1 of Chloroflexota bacterium. GTDB lineage: Bacteria > Chloroflexota > Anaerolineae > Anaerolineales > UBA11579 > UBA11579. The sequence goes on from JBDLJU010000008.1 coordinate 2,690, forward strand.
CGAGATGGACGGTGAGACTGAATAGGGCGCTGGCTGGGCTGTTGATGAAATAGAACTTGAGGGTTCCAGTTGCGCCGCTGTCTAAGGTGCGCTGGGGAGCAGCAGGACTGAAACTTAAGCTTGCTGATGAATCTGCATTATCCTTCTGTCCCCACATGCGTTTGGTCTCAAAGAAGATTTCATCCAACTGCCCGTTTGTGCCTTGATCCCACGAAAGATTAACCCCGGTTAGAATAACGGCTCCAGCATTATTGTTTTTGACAGTAACTGAGATGATATTTCCTGTAGTTTGGTAATTTCCAAAGACCACATTTCCACAGCTTGAAGGGGCTGGAGTTGTGATGACTGGTGCTGGGGTTGTGATGACTGGCACTGGGGTTGTGATGACTGGTACTGGGGTTGTGATGACTGGTACTGGGGTTGTGATGACTGGCTGGTTGGGCACTGAAGTGTTGGTTGGCTCTCCTGGCGCAGCAGGGACGGAGGTATTCGTAGGCTGATTCATTGCAGCAAGCACATCGGTGGTCGGTGTTGTGATCCAACTTAAGGGGTCGTTCGGGTCGCAGTAATCTTCGGTCAATAAGCACAGCTCATATGCCAGGTCAGCCGGCAGAGGCAGCGGTGCCGAGGGCGGACCATTGGATTCAAGCTGTTCATCGAGGGGCACAGAGAGGTATTCCCCGCCTTTTAAGCTTTGGGAATGACCATCCGCGGTCACCGTGCCCGTGCCATTCAACAACGTCACCGTCATGCTCTCGCCAGGGTTGGCGGTTAATACCGAATCGCCTTCCAGAGCGATTTCAGCGCCGTTGGCATTAAAAACCACCCCGCTGCCTTCTGGAACTTCAACTTTAAGCCCATCCGGCACCTGGTTGCAGGTCACGCTGCCAATCCCGGTGGAGAAATAAATACTGTACATGTCACCGGAATAGTTGTACAAGCCGGTGTCTCCAAATACCAGGAAGGACACGTTCTGCCCGGGGACAGTCCCCTCTAAATTTGCCTGCAGCTTAAACACGGCGATGCCCCAGACATCATGGTTGAGGTCCATTGGGGCGGTGGAGAGGGTTAACAAATCTTTGACCGGGATGGTATCTCCCAGGTTGGTGAACTGGCTGATGGCGTCCTCGTTGAGCTGGGCGCTGACATCATTGTTCCCGTAGCAAATCTCGTTGCTGCCGATCATTTGGCATCCGGAGTACGAGGCTTCCATTGCTTTCCCGAGCAGTTCTTCGCAAGAAGAAGGCTGCCAGGCAGCGTCTGCATTGGGATTGCCACCCCCGCTTCCCAGATTGAGCATTTCACCCAAATACGGGATATATAAAACCAGGCATAGCACAATCAGCAGCCCCATGAAAACACCAAGGGCGATAATAATCGTCTTGTACTGCTCAAAGGATGATGGATTAACTGGAGATTTTTTCATCGTCGCTCACCTCGTTTTGCTTTTCTCTCGAAATGTCACTGTTGGAGATTGCTCCGAGGACTAAAGAAAAGACCGAGATTAGTATAGAAGTTTGTACGGTTTGACCTTCCTGGTAGTATAGCATAGGAGTATCAAAAGTGTTCAGAGAGATTATCCAGGTGGTGGTCAGTGCTGCTGCTGTGCTTAAGCCGCTCCCTATTGCTCGCAGCCATGTTGGGAATGGTTTGCTGCTGGTCAAGGAAAACCCGAAAGCCAGCAGAAGCGCTCCAAGTGTGATCAGTGGTCCGGTTGGCACTGCATTGAGAAAGAAAATATGCAGCAGCATAAGTGCCAGGCTGGTCACTCCGCCGCCTATTAATGTACCCACAGCGACTCGGATGGGCAGAGAAAGCATTTTCAAGCGTTGGGGAATCCACCGGGCGAAGAAAATTCCTAATCCAAGCACCGGGCCAAATAATAAGCCGTTGGCTAACGAATTAAGAATTCTGGTGGAGGAAAGGAAGGTCGGCAGCCGCAGGCTGATGAAAACCTGCAAACCGATTCCCAGGACACCTGCCAATGCAGCCCACAAATAGGTCTTAACAAGCTCTCCGCGGTGATGCAGCAGCTGCCTGCTGCCGAGTTCAAGCCCGATTTGAAGTTTTTTAACCAGGGAGATTCCCCGAGGTAAGCCGCCCGCTGCTTCCCAAATTTTTGTTAAAGCGCTCATCGGGGGCGTGGCATGGATCTCGTTTCCTCTCAACAGGGTAGTCAGAGCGGTTTCACTCTTGATGTGACCAATCAACCGTGCGGCTTCATGGGATACCGCGCTGTCGAACAGCACCATGTTGGCCAATTTTATTTCTTCTTCGGCTGGAAAGCTTTCTTTGTGCCAGCGTGGGGCTTGCGGTGTCGCCGCCAAAAGTAAATCAAAAACCACCTTTTTAAAGCTGATGCTCGGAGAATCGTCCGCCACGTTGATCAGCCGGGGAGTGATCATGCTGCTGTCCAAAGCGCCCAGCTCTTCTTCTGAAAAGCTGCTCAGCATTTTATTGATCGCGTACTTGACCGCTTCCTCGGATTGATTGGCGATCACCCGCTGGCAAACTTCTATTTTGTCGCTTGTGTCATCGAGCAGATTCCACCAGTGATCGATTTCCGTGTTGTTAACCATTGCGGCCTGGAGGAGGTACTTAATTTCGGGGAGATCAAGTTCGAAACCATGGACCTCCTTCGCGAAGACTGCATGAAGAAACGCAAAATGAGAAAAGGAGATGTTGATCTCTTCTGTCTGGGTGTTCCAGGCCGAGATTTTGGTCTTGAGTAGATGGACAGCTTCCTTCTGGTCGACAACTTTCGGGTCAGAAAAAACCCGCGGGGCACGCATTTTTGGGGGCAGGCGCTTTCCATCATCCTCGAAGGATTTTAAAATCTGCTCAAAAGCCGCATCGGCTGAAGGCGGTCTGTGTTCTGGTTCAAGGCTGGTCATCCCTCGAAGAACTTTGACCAGGTTGGTGGGGAGCAGCGGATTGACTTCTTTCGGATCCGGGATTTTTTCCTGGTTGTCCAGCTGCATGATTGCCAGGGAAACGCTCCCGTTCCAGGGGAGCACCCCGCAAAGCATTTCGTACAGCATGATCCCAAAACTATAGATGTCGGATTTATAGGTGATTTTTTGCAGCGTGTGCTGCTCGGGGGCAGCATACAGCGGCGTGCCGTGACCGGTGTGCATCGCCTGGGTGGTTTGCGAAATCGGCTTTGCCAATCCGAAATCCGTGAGGTAAGCCCTGCGTTCAATATCCAGGAGGATATTGGTTGGTTTCATATCCCGGTGGACGATCAGGTTATCTTGTAAAAAGTCCAGGGTAGAGGCGAGCTGAACACCGATGAAGAGTGCCTCGCTGATATTGAGATCTTTTTTAAAAATTTTCTCGCTCAGCGAGCCAAACGGAAAATAGCGCATCACCGAATAGAAAAATTCTTCGCTTTCTCCCACATGATAGATTTCCCGGATATTAGGGTGCTCCAACTTCGAAAACATCGCAATCTCAGTCGATACATCAACCGCAGAGCCTTGCTCGTCTCGCTTGGAATAGAATTTGACCGCAACGACTTGCTCTCTTAATTTGTCCCAGGCAGAGAAGATCAGACCCTCGCCCCCAAAACCGATTCGCTCATACAGCAAATAATCCCCTAAAGTAAAACCTGGCTGTAATTCTTCTTGGAATAAAACAGTTGTGATCATAGTGTTTTTGTGCGTTTCCTGAATGGTTGAGACCAGTGATAATTATAAGTTCTATTGAGTTTATCATATAGCAAATTCCGATTAAAGTCATCTAAAAAATACGGGTGGGAAATTTGCTTGCAAAATTGAAAGGGGATAAAACCCATAAGCAAATCTGGAAAAAAACTTCGGTAACAGGCACAGTTTTCCCTAAAAGGCTGAGGAAATGCGACAAAATGGATAGCAAAAGTGGGGCGTGAGGGTTGCTTTAAGGGTAAAAATTCGGTACAATGTGGATGTCTGTGGGTTAAAGTGGATTAAAGTGGGGCGCCTTTCAATAGGCGTCCCAGATGCGTTAAAGGAGTATTAGAACTGATGTTCTTGGGTCAGTACCGCCATAATCTGGATGACAAAGGCCGCCTCACTATTCCGGCGCGCTTCCGTGAGTTAATCATGGAACAGGCCTACATCACCCAGGGATTTGAAGACAACTTGATGGTGCTGACCGCTCCAGCCTTTGAAGCAATCTCACTGCGGGTCAATCAAACCAGTTTGACCGACCCCACCGCCCGGGATCTAAAGCGTTTGCTCTTCTCAACCGCTGACCGGGTAGAACCGGATAAGAATGGCAGAATCCTCATTCCCCAGTTTCTCCGTGAGCTGATCCAGTTGGATGGCGAAGCTGTCCTCGTCGGAGTAGGGGATTACTTTGAAATCTGGGCGCCGCAGGAGTGGGCGCAGCAGATCACAAAACTCCAGGACACCGATGCCAACGCCCAACGATTTGCTGGAGTCAACCTTTCGGCTCATCAAGACTGATGGATTATTCATCAGGGGAGAGCAACCTCCCGCATCATCCGGTTCTTTACCAACAAATTATAACGGCAATTCAGCCGGCCAGCGGCGGCATCTACATCGATGGTACTTTAGGCGCAGGTGGTCATGCCGCCGGCATTTTAACCCACAGCCAGCCAGATGGACGGCTGTTAGGCTTAGATGTTGATCCGGTTGCCCTTGAGATCGCCGCTCAAAGCCTCGCAGGCTTTGAGGATCGGGCAATTTTGGCGCAGGCTTCCTACACGGAGATGCAGGAACAGGCCTCCGCCATAGGCTGGTTACAGGTAAATGGGATCGTGCTCGACCTCGGCGCTTCCTCGATGCAGTTCGATACAGCTGAGCGTGGATTTTCATTTTTGCATGACGGTCCTTTAGATATGCGGTTTGATCCAACACTGCCAATCACCGCTGCAGATATTGTTAACCACTGGAACGCGGTAGAGATTGCCGATGGGCTTTACAAATATGGCGAGGAGAAGCGCTCCCGCCAGATTGCCAGGGCGATCGTTGAACACCGACCAATCGAGTCAACCAGGCAGCTGGCCAGCCTGATAAAAAAAATAGCGAAACAATCCAAGAAGATCAGACTGCATCCCGCCACTCGCACATTTCAGGCACTGCGCATCATGGTTAACCATGAGCTCGACCGGATTGGGCAGGTTCTGCCCATTGCGATAGATCTATTGGTACCTGGCGGGCGGCTGGCAGTGATTTCGTTCCACTCGCTGGAAGACCGGATTGTTAAAAATGTTTTCCGGGATGCCAGCAAGGTGCTGCGTGATGAGGTTCATCCAATGGCTCCGGAAATCCGTCCGGCATTGGTTAAATTGGTCACCCGGAAACCAATAATTCCGGAGGAAGAGGAAGTAGCAGAAAACCCACGAGCCCGCAGTGCGAAACTGCGCGTGATTGAGAAGTTGTAGTACTATTGGCAGCTTGCTTTGGCATAAGACTTGCAGGAAATACTTAAATGAAAAGACTAAACAGAGCACAAAGGTTTATCCAGGCTTATGCAACCACTCCCTGGCGTCGACAGGTCCAAGTAATTGGGCTGTTTTCGGCGTTTGTGATCGTGGTGGCTTTGGCTGCCAGTGCTTATTTATGGGTGACCTCGCTCGCCGCCACTTACGGCCGGCAGGTGCAGGAAATTCAGGCCACTGCACAGGTTGTTGAAGAAAATATTGAAGACCTCACTGTAGAATACGGTGAGCTCACCACCACTGAGATCATGCAGCAGCTTGCCGAAGAGAAAGGCTACCAGCCGCTGACCACTCGGCAGTTGGAATATTTGCCCGTTGCCGGGTTCCCTGAAGAGCAGCCACTGGTAATTCCTTCCCAGGGCTTGGCGGTTTCCGCTGAAGCCAGCCAGAACCTCCCCCCAGAATTTACCCAATCATTGATTGATTGGGTCAGGCAGGTGATCTTCAATGTAAGTGTTGATACCGGCGCATCCAGCGCTGGGGGAGGGGATCGATGAAAACTAAAACCTCCTTCCCGCAGCCCTGGCGAATCCAGGTTCTGACAGTTTTCCTGTGCCTCGCTTCCGCAGTGCTGTTAATTTGGACGATCCGGATTCAATTCAGCAGGGAAGCTGCAGATCTGCGTCAGATGGGAGATGACCTCTATCAGGGAGTATGGTTGGACGTTGACCCACCCCGCGGCGCTGTTTTAGACAGCTCCGGACACTTATTCGCTGGCAATCACCTGGTTTACGAAGTTGGGATTGAGCTTGCTTATGTTGAGACTCCCGAAGCAATTGCCAAGGTGCTGGACGCAATTTTAGGTGTTGATCCGGAAGACGCCCTGGCGATTGCCAGCCTGCCGTATGCATTGGACTCGGTTTACGCAGTCGTCAAGCGCGGCGTGACCACCGAACAGGCAGAAGCTCTCCAGAAGGTGATCGAGCTGTGGGATGATTCCTCGCAGAGCGCAAATGGGGAAAGCCTCGAGGGTTTAGTGATGTTCCCATACCTGGCTCGTACTTACCCTGAAGGTGATCTCGCCTCAAATATCATTGGTTTTGTTGCCCGTGATGGGATTGGTTATTATGGGCTTGAACAGCGATTCGACAACGAGCTGACTGGTATCTCTCAAAAGGTTTGGGTGCCCAACAATCCTAACTACGCTTCCGAAATGCCAGAGATCCCTTCAGGCGATTCGATCGTATTGACTGTCGACCGGGAAATTCAGGCGATGGTGGAGCTGCAATTGGACGCCGCGGTAGATGAGTATGATGCCAAGTCAGGCACGGTGATCATCATGCATCCAGAGACAGGTGAGATCCTCGCGATGGCAACCTCTCCCCGATTGGACATTAATGAATATTGGCGTTTCCCGGAAGTGTATCCCGGCACCACGCCCTTCAACCGGGCGATCAGCCAGACCTTTGAACCCGGTTCAGTTTTCAAGGTTTTCACGATGGCCGCAGCGATTGACGCCGAAACCGTAGAATACAAAACCACCTTCTTAGATACCGGCGCTTTCGAGTTTGGTGGAATTATCATCCGTAACTGGAACCGGGATGCCTGGGGAGAGCAGGACATGGCAGGATGTATGCGCCACTCGCTGAATGTTTGTCTCGCCTGGATTGGTACGGAGATGGGTGCAGATCTGTTCTACGAGTATATGGATGATTTTGGCTTCGGGCATTACACCGGGGTTGATCTGGCCGGCGAGGTCACCGGCAGGTTGAAAGAACCCGGCGATGGAGATTGGTATCATGCCGACCTGGCGACGAATACATTTGGCCAGGGCATTTCGGTCACCCCGCTTCAGCTGGTTGTCGCTGCCGGCGCATTGGCCAACGAAGGCACCATGCTGGTTCCGCATGTCACCCGCTCGATTGTCGATGAGCGCTCCCAGTACAACGTGCACACCCAGGTCTATGGACAGCCAATTTCAGCGGAGACCGCTGAATCGATCACCGAGATGTTGGCGCAAACCCTGGAGGAAGCAGGCTCCCGGGCCCGCGTGCCAGGTTATCGCATTGCCGGGAAGACCGGTACTGCTGAAATCCCAGGTGACAACGGCTACACCCGGGAGATAACCAACGCCTCCTTTCTTGGCTGGGGACCCGCGGATGACCCTAAATTTGTGGTCTACGTCTGGCTTGAGGAAATGCAGGAACCTGCCTCGATCTGGGGTTCTCAAACTGCTGCCCCCTTGTTTTCAGATATTGTGGAGCGCCTTGTGGTTTTGATGAAAATCCCTCCTGATAATGTCCGGCGGGCTTTGGAAGAAAATTGAGGATTGAATGCTGACATTTGCTGACGTGCTCGAAGCGCTGACTGATCAGCGTTTCCCATATGAAGACCAGTTGATTACCGAAGCGGTAATTGATTCGCGCTGTGCAATTCCCGGCTCGATCTTCATTGCGCTGCCTGGCGAGCGGGTTGATGGCCACGATTTTGTTGGGAATGCATTCAACCTCGGCGCCAGTTTTGCATTGGTTGACAAAGACCTCTCAGATTCTTTCAATCAGATTGACTTGCGCGGTAAGTTGACTCCAGACCAGCTGGGTGAAATTTCCCAACCTGTTTGTCTGCTGGTTGAAAACTCTCTGGAAGCGCTGCAGCGCATCGCCGGCTTTTGGCGGGCACAGCTAGACCTTGAGGTGATTGGGATTACCGGCAGCGTTGGTAAATCAACCACCAAAGAAATGATCGCTGAGGTAATCAGCCGCAAGTACCCGACCTTAAAGAACGAAGGCAATTTCAATAATGAGATTGGCTTACCGCTGACCGTGCTTGGCTTGACCAAAGGTCACCGCCGGGCAGTCCTGGAGATGGGCTTTTACGTTCCAGGAGAAATTAAATTTTTGTGTGAGATCGCCAGACCGCGGATAGGCGTGGTGACCAATATTGGCACCGTGCACGCAGAACGGGCTGGGTCTCAAAAAGAAATCGCAGCTGGGAAAGCGGAATTGGTCCGCGCTTTACCCAAAGATGGCTTCGCCATCTTGAATTATGATGACCCGCTGGTGCGCCAGATGGCGGAAGAAACACAAGCCGCAGTGTTGTTTTACGGGATGTCCCCTGAGGCAGACCTTTGGGCAGACCAGGTCGAAGGGCTTGGTCTGGAGGGTATCCGCTTCCGGCTGCATTATAAAAACGAAGTGATTCATTTACGTGTTCCTATGCTCGGCCAGCACTCCGTGCAAACTGCACTGCGGGCTGCAGCCGTGGGGCTGGTTGAGGGCCTGGGCTGGCAGGAAATTGTCTCCGGCCTGCGTTTCGGACATATGCAGCTGCGCCTGATGGCGGTCCGCAGTGACGAAGGAGCCTTGCTCCTGGATGATACCTACAACGCTTCCCCGCAGTCGACCCTGGCAGCGCTGAATCTGCTCGCTGAGCTTGATGGCCGCAAGGTCGCCGTGTTGGGAGATATGCTCGAACTCGGTCAGTACGAAGAACAAGGACATCAGAAGGTTGGCATCCGCGCCGCAGAAGTGGCGGATTTTTTGATCACCGTTGGTCAGCGTGCTCATCTAATCGCCAGTTCTGCAAAGGCAAGCGGGATGCCGGAGGAATTGATCATCGAAGTTGAGGAGACCACCCAGGCGATTGAAGTGCTCCGAGAGCAGCTTAACGCAGAGGATGTGGTCTTAATCAAAGGATCCCGCGGGATGCGGATGGACGCAATCAGTCCTGCATTGGAGAAAGTTCAATGATGGAAGGCTCAGCAATTGGTCTGGTTTTGGCGGGGATCACATTTTTCGTGACTGTGATTTGGGGCGGTCCTTTGATTCGCATCTTGCGCAGTTTGAAAGCTGGAGACAGCATTCGCCTGGAACTGCCAGACCGCTATCTGGCAAAGATGGGCACCCCCACGATGGGGGGGGTGATGTTCATCCTGCCCACAATTCTCCTAACCGTGATGATCAACGCGGTTGTCCTGCTGGGAAACAAACCTGTCGGGCGTTCGATCTTGCTGCCGCTCGGCACCCTGGTTTTATTCGGTCTCTTAGGTGCATATGACGATTGGACCAAATTGCGCCGAAAGGGTGTTGGTGAGGGGATCAGCGTGCGGGTTAAGTTTGCCATCCAGGTTTTGGTAGCCGGGATTGTGGCTTATGGCCTCTATGCTGTGCTGGATGTGCCCCAGATGTATGTGCCAGGGATCAAGTATGAAATTGAACTCGGCTGGGCCTACATCCCGATTGCGATGTTCATTATTGTTGCCACCGCCAACGCGGTTAATTTCACCGATGGGTTGGACGGCATGGCAGGTTTGATCTCTGCGACTGCATTTGCGGCATTTGGCGCGATCGCGGCCCTGCAGGATCAAACATTTATCGTGCAGTTTTGTTTCACCTTGGTCGGCGCTCTGTTTGGCTATCTGTGGTACAACGTGCACCCCGCCCAATTGATCATGGGTGATACCGGATCGATGGCTCTTGGATCCACCCTGGGGGTGATTGCCTTGATGACCGGGCAGTGGCTCCTCCTGCTGATTATCGCGATCATTCCGGTCAGCGAAGTAGTCAGTGTCATTATCCAGGTTGTTTATTTTAAACTTACTGGCGGGAAGCGGGTCTTTAAGATGGCTCCGCTGCACCTGCATTTTGAACTATCCGGTTGGTCTGAAACTCAGGTGATGCAGCGCTTTTGGCTGATTACTTTGATGACAAGTCTGATCGGCGTGGCATTGGCGGTCGTATGAAATTTGATGGAAAACGCGTGGTTGTGATTGGCGCTGCCCGGCAGGGCACCGCTCTTTCGCGCTACCTGGCAGAACACGGCGCCCAGGTAGTATTAACCGACGCGCGTTCCCCAGAGGTCTTAGAGACTGTGGTTGAACAGATGTCAGACCTTGGTATTGAATGGATCCTGGGCGAGCATCCGCTTACAATCCTCGATGGCGCTGATCTTGTCTGCCCCTCGGGCGGCGTCCCGCTGACCATCCCGCTGGTCGTTGAAGCCCAGCGTCGTGGGATTCCGCTCTCGAATGATTCCCAGCTATTTCTCGAAGAATGCGCCTGCCCGGTGATTGGGATCACTGGCTCGGCTGGTAAAACCACCACCACAACCCTGGTCGGGCGGATGGCACAGGCTGGCGCTGAAGCGGGCTTACTCAAGACTGCCTATATCGGCGGCAATATCGGTGTGCCTTTGATCAACCAGGTTGACCAGATCACAGCTGAGGACCTGGTTGTGCTTGAACTTTCCAGCTTCCAGCTTGACTTAATGGCGAGCTCACCTCAGGTGGCAGCAATTTTGAATATTTCACCGAACCACCTCGACCGGCACGGCAGCATGCAGGCTTATATCGAGGCGAAGCTCAATATCTTCAAACATCAGCACACAAAAGATTTCGCAGTGCTCAGCCCTGAGAATCAAGATGCCTGGCATTTGGCTGACTCGGTGAAAAGCCAGTTGTTCGCCTTTGGTTTCGACCTGCTCGCTGACCAGTTTGGCGCTTTTGTCCGCGAACAGGCAGTCTGGATGCGTACCAGCGCAGGCGAATCGCAGGTGATCCCATTAGAGGATATCGAGCTGCGCGGCGAGCACAACCAGCTCAATGTGCTGGCGGCCTGCGCGATCGCCGCTGCTGCCGGGTTGCCCCCGGAAGTGATCCGTGCCGGGATTGTTGGTTTCACTGGTGTGGAGCACCGCCTTGAATTCGTCCGTGAGCTGGATGGGATTGTTTATTACAACGATTCAAAAGCAACCAGCCCGGGGATGGCGATCACCTCAATTAATGCCTTTAGCGAGTCTCTGGTTGTGCTGGCAGGCGGACGTGATAAAGCGCTGCCCTGGAACGACTTTGCTGAAACTGTCGCTCAACGGGCAGACCATCTGGTATTGTTCGGCGAAGTTGCGGAAATGATTAAGTCTGCCCTGAAATCGGGCGAGAAGTCCTTCACCTTGGACATCTGTAAAAACCTGGAAGACGCTGTTACTGCTGCCCATCAACGGGCGCAGGCGGGAGATGTAGTCCTTCTCGCTCCCGGCGGAACCAGTTTTGATGAATTTTCAGATTACGAGGCTCGCGGCGCCAAGTTCAAAAGTTTGGTTGCCAGCTTATAAATTTTTAGGAGATTACAGCAGGATGGAGACAACCTACAACCGCACCGCACCCAGAAAGCGGAAGAAATCTCGCCAGGTTCAGCTTGGCGTTGATGTTCCCCTGCTGCTGGCCACCATCACCCTGACAATCTTCGGCCTGGTGATGGTCTTTTCTGCCAGTTGGGATTTTTCCTACCTGATCAATGGTTCACATACCTTCATGTTTGGACGTCAGGTACTCTGGGCTGTCTTTGGTATTGCTGCCGGGATTGGGGCTTACTTATTGGATTATCACCACTGGCGCAGAATGGCTTTACCCTTAATGGCAATCACCGTGATTTCACTGATTGCAGTTTTCCTGGTCAATGAGGTGCGTTACGGCGCTGCCCGCACGCTGAACGAAGGATCAGTGATGCCCTCCGAGGCTGCCAAGCTGGTCACGATCATCTACCTCTCGGTGTGGTTGTACTCCAAACGCAACCAGATTCAAAAAATCGGGTTCGGTCTCTTCCCCCTGGGTGTCATCCTTGGAATTATGGGTGGCTTGATCCTCGCCCAGCCAGACATCAGCGCCGTGATCACCCTGGTGATCCTCGGCGGGATCTTATTCTTCCTCGCTGGTGGAGATTTAAGACAAATTTTCATCTTGCTGATGGTCGTGATCTTAATCGGCTGGGTGATTGTGCAGGTGCAGCCAACCGCCAAGCAGCGTGTATTTGACTATTACAATGGTTTGAAAGATCCCAAGTCGGCTTCGTATCACGTGCAGCGTTCCATTGAAGCCTTTTCCCGCGGCGGTTTCATCGGCGTTGGGATTGGGAATGCAAACACCAAGCTGACCGGTCTGCCAGTGCCCCCAACAGACAGCGTTTTTGCTGTTGTCGCCGAAGAAGTAGGCCTGGTTGGCACCACCGGCTTGATTGGTCTTTACGTCATCCTAGCACTCCGCGGGCTGAAGATTTCGCGAGAAGCGCCGGACTTGCTCGGTGGTTTATTGGCAGCAGGTTTAACCTTCTGGATCTTGCTGGAAGCCCTGGTCAATATGGCGATGATGGTCGGCTTGCTCCCCTTCGCAGGGAATGCTTTACCGTTCATCAGCCTCGGCGGGTCAAATCTGGTGGTTACTCTATTTTCAATTGGTATCTTAATGAGCATTTCTCGGATTACCAAAAAAACAAAATCCGCAAATGAAAGGAAGCAGCATGCGTTTGATCGTATCAGCCGGAGCAACCGGAGGCGGGATCAATCCCGCGCTGGCCGTGCTTCAGGCCTTAGCCAATAAGCCTGAAGAAGTGCTCTGGGTGGGGAGCATCGGAGGGATTGAGAACGACCTGGTCAGCCGCGCCGGGGTGCCGTTTACCGCCATCCCGGCTGCAGGACTGCACGGGGTCGGGCTCAAGGTCTTTAAGAATTTCTGGCAGCTGCTGCGCGGATATTTTGCTGCCCGGAAATTGATCCGGGAATTTAACCCGGATGTGCTCTTCTTCACTGGCGGATTTGTGGCGATTCCAATCGGCCTGGCTGGACGAAAGGTGCCTACTGTGCTGTGTGTCCCGGATATCGAACCTGCTTTGGCGTTGAAAACATTGTCGCGTTTCGCGGACCAGATTGCTGTGCCTACGCCGGATTCGTTGGCGTATTTCCCCAAGGGACAGGCTGTCACGGTGGCCGGTTATCCCACTCGTCCTGAGTTGAAAGTCTGGGACCAGGCTGAAGCTTTTGCGCAGTTTGAACTATCCCCGGATAAACCAACGCTGCTGGTTACCGGCGGCAGCCTCGGTGCTTTGTCGATCAACCGGGCAATGATTTCGATCTTGCCTGAACTGCTTGGCGAGATCCAGGTGATCCACCTGACCGGCAACCGCACCTGGCCGGAGGTCGAAGCCGCCAGGGAGCAGCTGCCTGATGTGCTGGCTGACAATTACCGGGCTTACCCCTTTCTCTATGAAGCGATGGGCGCAGCCTTTTCAGCGGCAGATTTGGTGGTTTCCCGGGCCGGGGCATCGGTGATTGGTGAGCTGCCGCAGTATCAGCTGCCAGCAATCCTGGTGCCTTATCCTTACGCCTGGCGCTACCAAAAGATCAATGCCGAATACCTTTCCAGTAAAAATGCGGCCGTGATTGTGAGAGACGAGGATTTGGCTGATCAATTGCTTCCGATGATCAACAGCTTAATCTCGGATACTCCAAAACTGAAAGAGATGCAATCGGCGATGGGTTCACTGGCAACCCCGCAGGCAGCCGCCCAGATCGCGGAGCTGCTGGTCAAGATCGCTTCACCTCAAGGTGGTGCCCAATGATGTCTTTAGCTTTCATCTTTTATGTTTTTGTTGGTCTGGCGATGGTCGTCGGCGCGCTGCGTGGATGGGCGAAGGAGCTGCTGGTAATCTTCAGCGCTATCCTCGGTTTGTTTATCATCATGATCCTACAAACCTATGTCGGAGTCTACAACTCGATTATTGCGACTGGCTCTCCCACCACTGAGTTCTGGGTACGCACCTCGATTATTTTGTTAATGGCATTCTTTGGCTACCAGACCCCGAATATCAGCCGCCTGCGGGCTGCCGCCCGGCGAGAGCAGGCCCGCGATATGCTCCTCGGAGCAGTCTTCGGGGCAGTCAACGGTTATTTGATCATCGGCTCAATTTGGGCATTCCTCGATAAGGTCGGGTACCACAATTTCCCTAATGTGTTCCTGCCTCCGGATGCCTCTATGCCGATGGGAGAAGCGGCGATCAATTTGGTCGCGGCGATGCCCCCTAACTATTTAATGCAGGCTCCGGCGATCTATATCACCATCGCGGTCGCCTTCACGATTGTCGTGATTGTTTATGTCTAAGGAAAAGAAGTAATGACGCACACGCATTTTATCGGGATCGGTGGAACCGGCCTCTCGGCAATCGCCAGAGTGCTGCTTGAGCGCGGCCAGCAGGTCAGCGGCTCAGACCGCGCCGCGTCCCCATTGGGGGATGCGGTGAAAGCCGCCGGGGCTCAGGTGATGATTGGCCATGCCCCCGAAAATGTGCTCGGCGCTGAGCTGGTCTTGCGTTCCTCCGCAGTCCCCGATGACAATGTAGAAGTGCTTGCCGCCCAGCAGGCAGGAATTCCAGTAGTGAAGCGGATTGATTATCTCGGCCAGCTGTTGGATGGGCTGCTCACCATCGGTGTGGCCGGCTCGCATGGCAAGACCACCACCACCTCAATGATTACCTGGATGCTGCACGCCCTGCAGCTTGAGCCGGGGTTTATTGTGGGCGGCGAGGTGCAGAATTTAGGCGTCAATGCTGCCGCTGGCGGCGGCGAGTTATTTGTAATTGAAGCTGATGAGTACGATTATATGTTTTGGGGTTTAGCGCCGACCGTGGCGGTGGTCACCAACGTAGAACACGACCATCCCGATTGCTTCCCGACTGCTGAAGATTTCACCACGGCATTTCATGGCTATGTCGAGCGGATTCCCCAGGATGGCTCGCTGGTGGCATGTCTCGACGATCCAGGGGCGGCTCAACTTATCAAATATGCCGCAGCTCGCGGACAGCATTGGCTGTCTTATAGCCTGGAAAATAACGCTGCAGACTATTTCGCCGACAATTTAGAGCCTCAAACAGGAGCTGGGTATCGCTTCGATGCGGTGATCAACGGACAGTTTTCAGTTCCAGTAGGGCTGCTTGTGCCCGGCAAACACAATGTGCTCAATGCCCTGGCCGCCATCGCAGCAGCAGACTTGTTAAATTTGGATCTTAAAAAAGCTGCTGCCGCCTTGGGAGAATTCATTGGGGCAGGGCGGCGCTATGAGGAGTACCCTGAAGTTGGTGGCGTGCTGGTGGTCGATGATTACGGTCACCATCCTACCGAGATCAACGCCACGCTCCAGGCTGCTCGATCACGCCATCCGGAACGCAGGATTTGGGCTGTATGGCAGCCGCACACCTACTCGCGCACGCTGGGTTGGCTGGAGCGCTTCGGAGCGGCTTTCTCCGATGCGGACCAGGTCGTGCTCACTGGTGTGTATGCCGCCCGCGAGACTGCCCCTCAGGATTTTGTGTTGGCGGATGTCGCTGGAGCGATCGAGCATGCCTCGGTGCATGCTGGGCAGGAATTAAAGCAGGTCACCGCCTATTTGCTGGAGAACATTTCTGCAGGTGACCTCGTGATTGTATTTTCTGCAGGAGATGCGACCCAGGTCAGCGCTGATTTGGTCACAGCTTTACAAAAGAAGGAGGCTTCCGCGTGATTGCCCCTTCGGTATTAGCCGACCTGCGCAGCAGATTTGATAAGCGCCTACTGGAAGACCAGCCGCTGGCAAAATATACATCAGCCCGGCTCGGTGGACCTGCGGATGCACTGCTGACTGCTGAATCTGCGGACGAATTGGCTGAGACTGTCTCCGCCTTGTGGCAGCTGGATGTAGATTTTATCCTGCTTGGCGGTGGCTCGAATCTGTTGGTCAGCGACCTGGGACTGCGCGGTGTGGTTGTGCTTAACAAAGCCAATGCGGTTAGCTTTGACGAGGAAAAACCAAGCGTATGGGCTGAATCGGGCAAGAATTTCGGTTCGCTGGCCCGGCAGGCAGCCCGAAAAGGATTTTCAGGCCTGGAATGGGCGGCCGGGATTCCCGGGACGGTCGGCGGGGCAGTGGTTGGCAATGCCGGCGCTCACGGCGGCGAGACCGCCAAAACCCTGGAGTTGGCAGAAGTCTTGCACCTTCAAGATGGCAGGACCATCTGGCCGGTTGAAAAATTTGATTATGGCTACCGCAGCAGCGGATTAAAAGCCAACGCACTGCCGGACCAGCCCAGGCCTCAACCTCAGGCAGTGGTGCTGGGAGCAAGTTTTAAGCTCAGCCACGGTGACCGGGAAGCAATCCAGGCAGAACTTGACGAGAACCTTGAGTTCCGCCGCCGCACCCAGCCACCTGGCGCAAGTATGGGTTCAATGTTCAAGAACCCGCCCGGAGATTACGCCGGGAGATTGATCGAAGCCGCCGGAATGAAAGGCTCCCGGGTCGGTGGGGCAGGGATCAGCGATCTGCATGCGAACTTCTTCATCAATTATGGAGAGGCCCGCGCTGCGGACGTTTATGCACTAATCAAACAGGTTCGCCAGGCAGTTTTCCAGCAGTCTGGTGTAGCTTTAGAACTCGAAATTGAATTGGTTGGCGATTGGCCGCTTTCAGCGGATGCGTCGGAGTGAGATGAATTATGAGTGACAAAAAACTAAAAATTGCAGTGATCTTCGGTGGACGTTCTGGCGAACATGCCGTTTCGCTCCAGTCTGCGCGTTTTGTGCTCAGTCAGCTCTCACCTGACAGGTACGAGATCACCCAGATTGGGATTTCCCGCCAGGGAGATTGGTTTGTCGCTTCCGAAGACCAACCGGATGTGCTCGCCGCATTACTGGCTGAGGATACCTCCAAACTCACCCCCGCCTTGATCCTGCCGGTGCCTTCCCGCCAGGGAGTGTTCAGCTTGCAGGGAGCAGATCATTTGGAGCTGCTCTCCGATCTCGATGTGGTTTTCCCTGTGCTGCACGGCACCTTTGGAGAAGATGGTACCCTTCAGGGCTTGCTCGAAATGTCTGACCTGGCATATGTCGGACCCGGTGTGGCTGGCTCTGCCGTGGGGATGGACAAAATGCTCTTCTTCGATGTGATGCGGGCCAACAATATTCCCGTGGTTGAGACCATTTTGGTGCTGCGTTCAGAGCTGGAAAAGAATTCCGCCGTAGCGCTTGATCGAGTGGAAGCAGGACTGGAAACGTACCCCATGTTTGTCAAGCCGGCAAATTTAGGCTCCTCGGTGGGGATCAGTAAGGTCGAGAACCGCTCCGATTTGATTGAGGGCCTGATGGAAGCGGCAGCTTATGACCGCCGGGTGGTTGTCCAGCGCGGCCTGAATGTGCGTGAGATCGAGGTCAGTGTAATTGGCAATGACGATCCCAGGGCTTCAGTCTGCGGTGAAGTGCTCCCCGGAGAAGAGTTTTACAGCTATGAAGCCAAATACCACGATGTCAGCTCAACAACCGTGATCCCTGCGGATCTTCCTGAAGCAACCGCAGAGCAGATCCGGAATTTGGCCGTGAAAGCCTACAAGGCCTGTGATCTCGCTGGGCTTGCCCGGGTGGACTTTTTCCTGGACAAAGACAGCGGAGAAATTTATTTGAACGAGTTAAACACCATTCCTGGATTTACCGAGATCAGCATGTATCCCATCCTCTGGGAAGCAAGCAATCTCTCCAACCAGGAGCTGGTCGATCAATTAGTGGCTTACGCGCTGGAAAGAAAAGCACAGCGCGATGCCACCAAGCGAACTTTTGAGAGGAACGGATAATCGATGGAAGCCAACCGCCGTTCGGACCAGGTCCGAGCCAGACGAAACCAGCGCAGCACCAGCCCTAAGGCAAGGTCGCCGCGCAAAGATGACAAGAGCAAGAAATCTCGCTCTAAGTCGATGCCGCCGATGGTTTCACGCAGCGGAATGGTTTACACTGCAGCGCTTCCTCCTAAAGCCCGCAAGAAAAATCGCCGGCAGTACAACGTGGCGATTGATGCCACCGGGGCAGAGGTAAAACTCCCCGCGATGCCGGCGCTCAGTATTGGATGGCGGGTGCTCTCTGGTTTGATTGTCGCCGGAATGTTGTTTGGTCTATATTGGCTGTGGACTACGCCCTTGTTCACTGTGGAAAATGTTACCCTCAACGGTCTCGGCCGCGTGGACCAGGGCGAACTGCTCGCCAAGGCGAATGTGATTGGGAAGCCGGTTTTCGTGATTGACACCGTAAGTTTGGAGCAGGATTTACAAACCAGCATCCGTGCTCTGGAAAATTTGACAGTGACGGTAAGTTTCCCGGCTGCAGTCTCCTTTGAAGCCGAGGAACGCCAACCGGTGATCGTCTGGGAACAGGCAGGAGTGACCTCCTGGTGGGTCGATATCAACGGGGTCAGGTTTGCCCCATTGGGTTCATCAGACGGGTTGATCTATGTTGAAGCCAAAGCCCCGCCGCCCCCAATCCCGGTACCGCAGGCAGTCCAGGAAGAGCAAGCCGGCCCAAGCAGCCGCCCTGGCGACAACCAGCAGCTGCTGCCCCCAGAAATGGTTTCCGCAATCCTCTTTCTCTCGGATTATTTGCCCGAAGGCGCCAACCTGATGTTCAATGAGAAGCACGGGATTGGTTGGGAAGACTCAGAAAATGGCTGGCGCGTGTTTTTTGGAAAGAAATTAGACCAGATGCCGGTGCGGATTGCCTTATACCAGGCGGTTGTGGAAGATTTTGAAGCACGTAACATCCACCCGGTCTTAATCAGTATTGAACAGGTCAGAGCACCCTATTATCGGATGAGGAATTAGGCGTAGAGATGAGCATTATCGTAGGAATTGACATTGGTACCACTAAAATCTGTACCCTGGTAGCCCGGGTAGAGGAAAATGACCGCATCCGCATTTTGGGGGTCGGCATTGAGCCTTCGCAGGGGATCCGCAAAGGTACCGTGGTTGATCTGGCGGCTGCTTCAGAGGCAATTGGCCTCTCGATAGACCGCGCCGAACGCACCTCGGGCCTGGAAATCTCCTCAGCCCTGGTCAGCATGGCAGGCTCGCATGTCTCTTCGATCAACAGCCGCGGCGTGGCCGGAATTCAACGCCAGGTGATTGATGAAAATGATGTGATCCGCGCGATGGAAGCTGCCCGTGCAGTCGCCATTCCACACAACCGTGAGGTGATCCATATTATCCAGCGCGGTTTCACCGTAGATGGGCAGGATGGGATCAGTATGCCGATCGGGATGCATGGTTACCGCATGGAAGTTGAGGCGCATATTATTACTGCTTCTGCTTCAACTGTAGAAAATTTACGGCTCGTGGTCGGCAACTCTGGGGTTGATGTGAGCAACTTTGTGCTCAATCCCCTTGCCTCTGGTGAGGTCGTGCTCACCGATACAGAACGTGAGATGGGTGTCGTGGTCTGTGATATCGGCGGAGGGACCACCGATATGGCAATCTACATCGAAGGCGATGTCTGGCATACCATGGTGCTGGCGGTTGGCGGCAACCATGTCACCTCCGATATTGCCCACGGCTTACGGCTGCCGTTCTCCCAGGCTGAAGAAGTCAAGATCAGCCACGGACATGCCCAGACCAGCGCGATCAATTCCGGTGAAACTTTCCCAGTACGTGCTTTTGGGGAAGAGCAGCCGATTGATGTCAGCCGCTATGATTTGGCGCACATTATTGAAGCCCGGGTTGAAGAGATTTTCTCCCTGATGCTGCAGGAGATCAAACGCTCTGGATACGATGGTCTCCTCCCTGCTGGACTGGTGCTCACCGGTGGTTCCAGCTTGCTGCCCGGGATCAAACATTTAGCCAGCGAAGTATTGGATTTGCCGGTGCGGGTCGCCAAGCCAGAGAAATTGATTGGGATGGTTGACCGCCTGCAGTCCCCCGCCTATTCAACCAGCGTTGGTCTGGTGAAATGGGCTGCCCAGATGAGGGAATTTAATCCCCAGCTGGTACAAAATAACTATGCTCCTGAGCAAGGACGCGGTCTGAATTGGGAGCGCATTATCGAGGTCTTAAAACGGCTTTTCCCGTAGAATGGTAAGATAATTTGTTGCTTGCCATTAATGGTTCACAAATTGTGAGAAGTAAGGATTTGGAGGTTCAAATGAAAACGATGAACAACGCAGAAGCTTTTGCCAGAATAAAGGTTGTCGGTGTCGGCGGCGGCGGATGCAACGCAGTGGAACGCATGATTCAAGAAGGGCTTAACGGCGTAGAATTTATCGCGGTTAATACCGACGCGCAGGCATTGATGCAGTCGAATGCATCGGTGCGTGTCCGCATTGGTGATAAGCTCACCCGCGGGCTTGGCGCCGGCAGCGATCCGGACAATGGACGCAAAGCCGCTGAAGAATCTGCAGAAGACCTGTACGCCGTGCTCAAAGGGGCCGATATGGTCTTTGTTACCGCAGGGATTGGCGGTGGTACCGGTACTGGGGCAGCGCCGATTGTGGCGCAAATTGCCCGGGAGATTGGTGCCCTGACGATTGGCGTGGTTACCCGCCCGTTCACATTTGAAGGCGCTCGCCGGATGCAGACCGCTGAGGCAGGCATCTCCAAACTCAAAGAACAGGTCGACACTTTGATCGTGATCCCCAATGACCGCCTGCTCCAGATCGTAGATAAACGCGCCAGCCTGAATGATGCCTTCTCTGTGGCTGACGATGTGCTTCGCCAGGGTATTCAGGGTATCTCTGAATTGATCACCATCCCTGGTTTGATCAACCTCGACTTCGCCGACGTGCGCACGATCATGTCTGAAGGCGGCGCCGCGCTGATGGCTGTCGGCCGCGCTACCGGTGAGGACCGCGCTCGCGTGGCTGCCGAACAGGCGATCACCAGCAGCCTGTTGGACATCACCATCGACGGCGCTCGCGGCATTTTGTTCAACGTGACCGGCGGCAGCGACCTCTCGCTGTTTGAGGTCAATACCGCAGCCGCGATTATTAAGGAAACCGCACATCCTGACGTCAATTTGATCTTTGGCGCAGTGATTGCTCCAGAGATGGGTGAGGACATTCGCGTGACGGTGATTGCCACTGGCTTTGACCGCACCGGAATGCCCCGCCGGCCTTCTCGCCCGCAGAAACATACCAGCTCTGCATCTAAACCTGCCAGGGCTAATGCTGACGGTAAAGCGTCAAACCGAACGCCCCAGTCCGTCAATGCGGAACTTGAATCTGCAGCCTTCAATCCTGAAGATTTGGATATCCCCACTTTCCTGCGCAAGCGGGTCAGTAAATAATGCTTCGGATTATTCTTCGGAAATAAACGTTTCAAAATCAGCGCCGGTTCCTCCACTGGCAGCTGAAGTTTGATCCTTACGCTTCACTTGCTCCTCCCCACCTGCATACGCATGGGGAGGAGTGTGTTTAACAGAAGATTTTTCCTGTGGCTATTTTTCTATGGATGATTCATCGGCACGAGGTACCAATGTGGGTTGGGAATGTAAGGCATTGCTCTTTTTTCAGGATTAAACCAGTTTTTGATTCAAGCAATATTTCCTTGGATCATGCTTATCTTATTACCTTTCCTCTGTGGGGTCGACGTCGACCCCACACCCCCCGCCGGGACAACGATTGTCCCGGACCCCGTCATTAAGTGTTTGAAGAGTGGGAAATGGTAATAGAATCAGAGGTAGGGTTATTTTTTTGCATGAAGCATTCCGGATTTTTCAAACACCCCGTCCACTGCGTGTAATGCTGATCTGGGTTCCTCGGCCTCCCCTGAATTGTGAGAGCCGGATCAAAGCTTGGAAGAAACTAGGTTTAACTAAATTGAATCAGTGCCGCGAGTGATCGGAGTGCATGCTAGCTTGCCATAATTTGAGACTACACAGACCTCCACCACTCCGCGGCGGAGGCAATTAAACCCTGATACTAATTCAGTCCGTATGGAGGGAGTATTATCGAAACATGAAAAAGAAGGAGGCCACCGACCACCTCTCCTCCTCGCTAGTGATGTGAGCCTGCAGTCAGCTGATCCCTTAAGCGGCAGTGACCTGGGAAATTTTTTCTTCCAGCCAGGAGCTCAGGCTGGGGTCCACCGGCAGATACCCCAGCGCGCTGAGCAGCGCAACGACCGTTTCGTAGCGGGCGGTGGTCAGTTCCCCCAGGGACGCAGGCCTGCATTCCTCGGGGTATTCATCGTGCAGGTGCAGCGGGTAGTTGATCGCTTCGGGGAGTTGAAGTAAATCTTGTGTAGGAAATAACTGCATCATCACCCCGGATAAGATTGCCTGGTGCAGGAAGATCGCATTGCGCTGGTTGGTCAGCAGCGGGAGGAAATTTGGATGCTGGTAAGCGCTCTGGAAGGCATTCATCCAGGCATGCATCAGCCGCGTTTCCGGCCGGGTGACCAGGAACCCGGCGTTGATATAGGGTCTCAGGGTTTTATCGCGTGTGCAGGTTTTCATCGGGAATATGCGTTCTTCAGGGACCTTGCAGTGCTTCAGCACCGCCGCCCAAAATGCGTCCGGCGGGCTTTCGTAATCCGAGCCGATATTAGCGTGGTGTACCGGGCGGTAGCCTAACTGTTTTTCGGGGGGTAAGATGAAGCTGTCCGGCGGTGAAATCACCAGCGTATCTGGAAGCACCCAGGCGAGCTGCTCATAGTTCCCGAGGGCGATCAGTTCTGCTTCAGCCGCGGCGAAGGGCAGCAATCCCAATGGGAAATGCAGGGCTTGCTCCTCAAGCTCAAAAGTTAATAGTTCAGCGTTCAGCGATTTTAGTTGTTCAACCGTATCTGGGGGCAGCGGGTTGGTACCCTGGGGTGTCAGCACGAACAAATCTGCCTGGGCGAGTTCGCCCCCATGCGCCCGCAAACTTTCGGCGAGCAGCAGCGTCTGGCTAACCCAATAAGGTGAGACTGCAAGTGTAACAAAACCGATAATATCCATAACTAGATCCCTTTCCTAGTTATCTCTATTCTATACTATTTTTTGATGAATTAAATTAGAGTGGGTTTAACCTGTCCGCCGATCAATCGACCCGGTAAATGGTTAAATCGCCATCCTGGTAGATGACAGTGCCTGGGATCTGATCGTGCATAACCCCTGAGATCGAGGCATTTCGATAGATATAGCCGATCCCCCATTCCTCAGCCATCGCCTGCCGCCAGGAGATTGATGTTTCCGGCAGCCAAAAAATTGTATACAGCTCTAGTTTTTCTTCCAGTTCCATAGTCAGGTTCAGGTGACCGGCAAACACCCTTGCTTCAGATTCCCGCGGGAGGTAATTTCCAATCAGGTAATCTGCCAGCACCAGGTCGTTGGAAGTTGTCCGCTCGGCGAGAAATTCCACTGCTTTAACGTCCGCTTTGGAGTAATAATGGGGGTAGGTTTTCCTGCTTAATCCGACCTGGGCGCCCCATAAAACCAGCAGAATCGTCGAGGGAACCGTTAACCAGATAACAGCGCGCCGGAAAGCATCTTGATTGGCCTGTGTTGTTTTTTCCTGATACCACCGCAGGAAAACCTGCTCCAGCCCTTCTGAGGCCAGCAGGGTGACCGGGATAAATACTCCCAATACCAGGCGCCCCGCAAAACTCAACGGCAGGTAGAGGGCGGCCAGGTTGCCGAACAGCCAGCAGACGATCAGGAACTTAGGATCACCCCAGGCTTTGGAGCGGTGCGTGACACTGAGGATCAGCAGGGGGATCAAAAGCCCAAACCCAACCAGCACCCCGATCAGTGGAGGCGGCGGGATTTGATTGTTTTGCAGCAGGGTCTGCTCCCAGAGCGGATCTCGCGGGAGGACCAATCCGTAATACGCCAGGCTGAGCAGCAGCGGGATGCTCTGCAACAGCGCCAGGCCGATCTTCATCCAGGCGATTTTCTTTGTTTTGATCGTGGTCACCAGGAAAAATACGCTGAGGATCAATCCGTTAACTGGCGCGATGAACGGATAAGCTGCCGCGATCAGCAGTGCGGAGAGCATCCCGAATAGTACGTTCTTTCTGGCGGGGTGATTGAAACATCGGAGTATGTACGAAAAGAACCAGGCCTGACCAGCGATCCCCAACAGGAAATGGGGGGAGGAATACAGGGAGGTCAGCAAATTCCATTCCGGGGTGAATAGATCAGGGGTCAGAGCTGAGTAGTCTCTGAAAATCGTTCCGGCCAACCATCCAAGTCCGCTGCCGAAGAGCAGCAGTAACCATGCGGTCTGTTGGATGCGGTCCCTAGATGGGAAAACGGTCTCAAGCAGCGATTTGAGTGCCAATCCAACCGCAGCCAGCGACCCGATCCTCAACGCCTGGAACCAGAGCATGGTTGAACCGCCAAGCAGGCTTTGCAGCTTTCCAACCAGGATGAAACCAAGATAAGCCACCTGAGCAGGAATCGGTTCTGGACTGAACTGTGAGGTGAACAGCCAGCTGCCCTGCGCTCCCTGGCGGATGGCGGAGAGATAGACACTGATGTCGTCGGTATTGATCAGCCCCCCGGTGTAAACCAGATCTGCCGGGGTATTTAAATGGATCAGCAAATCAGGCAAGAACCCAATTAATCCAAAGATCAGGAAATATATTATCCAATAGCGTTGGTCTTTCAGCGGTTTTCTGTCCAATCGAGCTTCCCGTATTTGATCTCTGCCAATTCCTCGGCGCGAGATAGTTCGCGGTCGGTAAGTTTACCCGGTTCCAATTTTAAATTGAGGGTTGCAGCAAAGCCCGTCTCAAATGCCTCTGCCGCCTGTGCCCAGCTGACCGCACGCCCGAGGGCAGTTTCTACGGTTGAGGCACGCCCCAGCAGCCTTTCCCCGGCACGGGTGCGGGCGGCCTGATTTTCAAATTTCAATACTTCGGTGATCCGGCGCAGGTCGCCGCTGAGGGGCAGGGTGCCGTGCTGCAGCACACCGCCTTTCTTGCGCGCCTGGGCGCTGCCGACCAGTTTTTTGCCGTTGATCGTGATTTCATAATTCGAAGGAATTTCAAAACACACGGGTTGGGTTTGCGGTCCTTTTTCTACCAGTTCCCTGGGCATTGCCTGGACGGCGAGTTCCATTGTTTCCAGGGCGGTCAAAATTGCCGAGGACAGCCGCTGGTAGCTGGCGAGGATCCCGCCTGCGAGGCGCGGCTCGGTTTCCGGGGCAGTCACCGAGTAGGTCAGTTCGTCAGTATGCAGGATCGCCCGTCCACCGGTGGTGCGCCTCACGATATCCCAGCCCTTGGCGCGAAGGATCTCCAGATCAATCTCGGAAAAATCTTGCGCATAGCCAAGTGAAATACAGGCTGGCTCCCAGGCATATAACCGCAGTGTGGGCAGCGCCAAACCAGCCCCGGCAGACTCGAGGATTGCTTCATCAACTGCCATATTCCATGCTCCCTTGGCTGGAGCAGATTTGATCAGGCGCCAGGTGGCGGTTTTTAAATCACTCATCTTTGTAGATCTCATC
>JBDLJU010000009.1:0-27890 GCA_039714215.1 Chloroflexota bacterium
CTATTCGCCCGTTCGATAACTTGATCGATCGACCCGGCAAACATGAACAGCGGCTCAGCAACATCATCGTGCTTGCCGTCCAAAATCTCACGGAAGCCTTGCACTGTCTCTTTCAGGGGCACATACGCGCCTGCCATTCCGGTGAACTGTTCAGCCACCATAAACGGCTGCGAGAAAAAGCGCTCCACCTTGCGGGCACGGGAAACGATCAGCTTGTCATCCTCGCCGAGTTCGTCAATCCCCAGGATCGCGATGATGTCCTGCAAGTCTTTGTAGCGCTGCAGCACCTGCTGCACTTCCCGGGCAGTCTGGTAATGCTCTTCACCAACAATGTTCGGGTCAAGAATACGGGAGTTGGAGTTGAGTGGATCGACTGCAGGGTAGATACCCTTGTCAGAGATCGAGCGTTCCAGCGCAATCGTGGCATCCAGGTGAGTAAATGTCGCCACCGGCGCAGGGTCAGAGTAGTCATCAGCCGGCACATAAACAGCCTGCATCGAGGTGATCGAACCGGAGCGGGTTGAGGTGATCCGCTCTTGCAGTTGGCCCATCTCAGTACCCAAAGTCGGCTGGTAACCCACTGCTGAAGGCATCCGCCCAAGCAGCGCAGAAACCTCAGAACCACTCATTGAGAAGCGGAAAATGTTATCAATGAACAGGAGCACATCACGGCCCTGGTCTCGGAAGTATTCCGCCATGGTCAGTGCAGACAGCGCCACCCGCAGGCGCACGCCGGCAGGTTCGTTCATCTGACCGTAAACCAAAGCGGTGTCTTTCAACACCCCCGATTCCATCATTTCACGGTACATCGCGGTCCCTTCACGGGTGCGCTCGCCAACCCCAGCAAACACCGAGTTGCCCTGGTGCACCGAGGCAATCGAGTTGATCAGCTCTTGAATAATGATCGTTTTGCCTACGCCAGCGCCCCCGAAGATCCCGGTCTTGCCGCCTTTGGTAAAGGGCGCAATCAAGTCAATCACTTTGATCCCGGTTTCAAACACCTCTACTGAGGTTGCCTGCTCCTCAAATGGGGGAGCGGGGCGGTGGATCGGGTACATCGTATCGGAAACTGTTGCCGGGCCGCCGTCGATCGGCGTGCCCAGCACATTGAACACCCGGCCCAGGGAGGCTTCCCCAACCGGCACCTTAATCGGTGAGCCAGTATTGACTACTGGGGTGCCGCGGCGTAAACCGTCGGTGGCATCCATTGCCACGGTGCGGACCCAGCCCTCACTTAAGTGGTTCTGTACCTCTAATACCAGGGGGTCTTTGCCCTCCTGGATAATTTCAATCGCATCATACACATTCGGCAGGGGGTTGCTGCCAAAATCCACATCAACAACACCACCTGTAACTTGCGCTATTCGGCCAGTAGCTTCTGTCATCTTTGTAGCCTCCATCATTATTTCGATTTAGCGAGCGCTTCTGCGCCGCCGACAATGTCTAAAATATCACTGGTAATACTCAGCTGGCGAGCCTTGTTGTATTCCAGCTGCAGCAGTCCCGCCAGTTCGGTGGCGTTATCGGTCGCATTCTGCATCGCCACCATCCGGGCAGCGTGCTCGCTGGCAAACGATTCCAAAACTGCCTGGAATACCTGCAGGCCGGTAAAGCTGGGAATGATCTCATCAAGGATCTCGGTCTGCCCAGGCTCGTATATATACGCCGCATTCGCTTTGTGCTGAGCAGTGAACTCAGCCTGCACCAAACCCTCAGCGGTTTCAAACTCTAAGGGGAGCAATTTCTTCATTACCGGGTCCTGGCGCACCATGTTCACAAAATCGGTGTACATCAGGTAAATTTCATCCGCTCTGCCGGACAAGAACTCATCAACAACCATCTGCCCAATCGGGGTGACATCGTTGTAGCTCGGTTCTGCGGGCATCCCGGAGAAATCAGCCATAATCTCTTTGCCCCGGCGGTAGAGCAGTTCAGTGCCTTTCCGGCCGGCGGTGATATATTTTACAGGGATTTTCGTATCACCAAACTTATCCAGGGTGTAGCGCAGGATGTTGGTGTTATACGGGCCTGCCAGTCCCCGGTCACTGGAGATCATCACCACAATGATGTTCTTAACCTCATCGCGTTTGGTCAGCAGCGGGTGGAGCACTTCTCGCCCGGGTTGTTTGGCAATATGGGTGAGTACCTGCCAGGCTTTGGTAGCATACGGACGGGTGCCGTACATTGTATCCATCGCTTTGCGCACCCGACTGGCGGATACCGCCTGCAGGGCCCGCGTCACCTGGGCAATGTTCTTGACACTCCGAATACGTTGTTTTACGTCTCTTGCGTTAGCCATAAGCTCTCAGCAATTCTCTAAATTAGGCCCAGGTGGAGTTGAAAGCATCGAATGCAGCGTTCAACTTCTCGGCCAGTTCGTCAGAAATTTTATTTCCAGTAGCGGCTTCTTTGACCAGGTCGGGATGCGAGGTCGCCATGAAGCGCAGGGCGCCAGCTTCCCACTCGGTTACTCGCTCAATGTCAACCTTGTCAAGGTGACCATTGGTTGCGCCGTAAATCGCCAGCACCTGGTCGGCCAGTGAAACCGGTTGGTACTGCGGTTGCTTGAGCACTTCCTGCAGGCGCTGACCACGGTTAAGCTGTGCCTGGGTGGTTTCATCCAGGCTGGAGCCGAACTGCGCAAAGGCGGCCAGCTCGCGGAAGGAAGCCATATCCAGGCGCAAACCTCCGGCAACCTGCTTCATCGATTTGGTCTGGGCATCACCGCCCACACGCGAAACCGAGAGGCCGGCGTTCAGCGCCGGGCGGATGCCTGCGTTGAACAGCTCACCCTCCAGGTAAATCTGACCATCAGTAATCGAAATTACGTTGGTAGGAATATAAGCGGAAACATCGCCCAATAAGGTCTCAATGATAGGCAGGGCAGTCAGCGATCCTCCGCTGCCTTCCAACTTGACAATCTTGAGGTCTTTGGCGTTATCCATCTCTTTGATTGCTTCATTTGCGAGGTGCTCAGCCACCGGTCCGCGATAGGCTTCTTTATCGACGGCATCTTTGATCGTGGCGGTATCGCCTTTGAAATCTTTCTTGGTGATCACATAGTCATCAGACAGGCGGGCTGCACGCTCCAGCAATCGGGAGTGCAGATAAAACACGTCACCGGGATAAGCTTCACGTCCCGGCGGGCGGCGGAGCAGCAGCGATAGCTGGCGGTAAGCCCAGGCATGCTTGGAAAGGTCATCATAAATGATCAAGGCGTCCCTGCCCTGCTCCATGAACTCCTCGCCAATTGCGCATCCAGCGTAAGGGGCAATGTACTGCAGGGCTGCTGATTCGTCTGCCGCCGCAATCACCACCACGGTGTTGTCCATCGCGCCGTGCTCTTCGAGCGTCGCAACTGTGCGGGCGACTGCCGCTTTTTTCTGTCCGACTGCCACATAAATGCAGATCAGGTCTTTGTCTTTCTGGTTAATGATCGCGTCGATTGCCAGGGCAGTCTTGCCGGTCTGGCGGTCACCGATGATCAGCTCACGCTGTCCACGGCCAACCGGGGTCAGCGCGTCCACCGCTTTGATCCCGGTCTGCACCGGGGTATCCACATCTTTACGCTGGATCACACCAGGGGCAATCCGTTCAATCGGGCGGTATCCGTCGAAGGGGATCATCCCTTTTCCATCGATCGGCATCCCAAGAGCATTAACCACCCGGCCGATCAAGCCGTCACCGACTGGTACCGAAGCAATCCGTCCGGTAGAGCGTACCGACATGCCCTCATTAATCTCGGAGAACTCACCCATGATGGTGATCCCGACGGTGTCGGCTTCCAGGTTGAAGGCGATCCCCATCACGCCGTTATCAAACTGCACCAGCTCTTGCGACTGCACATCCGCCAGACCGCTGGCCAGGGCGATACCATCACCAGCCTGGAAGACTGTCCCGATATCGCGTAATTCTAGGGTTGGTTCGAAAGCATCAATCTGTTGCTGCAGGCTTTCAGAAATATCTTTAATCAGATCTGACATTTGGTTTCTCCGATAAGGAATTTTTCGTTAAACACATACACGTGCGCGATTGGGTGACACCCAAAATCGTGACCGTGTTGATCGTTTTATTTTACCGCGTTCTGGCGCGAGTTTGGAAAAAAGAAGAGAAGCTGACCTGGAGCTTTCCCCGACCACCATCAGGAGCTGCCTCCCAATAGC
The DNA here is from genome assembly GCA_039714215.1 of Chloroflexota bacterium. GTDB lineage: Bacteria > Chloroflexota > Anaerolineae > Anaerolineales > UBA11579 > UBA11579. The sequence continues at coordinate 4,164 of JBDLJU010000009.1, forward strand.
TGGGGGGGAAAATAAAGCATTAATTTTCTTTGCGGTCTTCCTGCTCTCAAATTTTTCTTCATTAAATGTACCGCTCGCAGCCAAGCATTTGCGCCCGAATGATAACTGATTGACTGGCATTTGTAAAGGACTTCACATTTCGCCAGCCATTTCTTGCATCGCAATGCCCTGGTCAATGAAATCCAGTATAATTTTAACATCCACCTACTGCCATTAGGGAGTAATCCTATGAAAATCCCAACGCAGCTTACCTTTATTCAAAGTTTTTATTTAACCGATGGGGGCACGATCGTCTTGATTGGTGAAGAGCCAAACATGACCCGCCATGAGATCACGCTTTACCAATCCCTGCTCCTCCATCAAATTGACCCGAACAAGCTCCCCGGACGCTTATACTTCAACCGACAGCTCATCGCGGTGCGCTCTGAGTCCGAAGCCCAGATTCTCCGCCTGCTCCAAACCGGAGAGATCATCGAAGAACCACCAGCCCCTTCCGAAGTTAATCCCACAGTCAAAAAAAGCCCGGGGATGGTTGTCGGTGATGACCTCAAGGCATACTCCGCCAAGCTGGCTGAAGGAAAAGCGGCGGTCATCCGCCATCTGCGCGATCAGATGATCGCCCGGGTGGAGTCTCAAGAGTATCTCGAACTCGCCCAACAGCTCGGCAATAGAACCAACCCAAATAATGATTAACGACCAGTACGCCGTCATTCAGATATTTAACCAATCCCCATTCCCTTCAGCAGCATGCCAACACTGTACGCGACCCCAGCCGCCAGGCCGCCCACCAGCAGCATCTCGAACCCGCTTTTATACGGGTTTTCCTGGGTAACCAGCACTTTAGCTGCCCCAATCCCAAATAAACTCAAGCCCGAAAGCGCAATAGAAATTTTGAACGCTGAGGGAAGAACAGCGGGGAAGATCAAGCCAATCAGGTAAACCAGCAGCGGCATCACTCCCGCAACCAGGAAAGCAACCAGCGTAGCCAGGCCGCTGTGCACTGGATTTTTTTCATCTTTCAGCATCCCAAGCTCGTCGATCATCATCGCATCCACCCAACGCTCTTTGGTACGGGTCTTAATCTCTGTCAGCTGTTCAGCTTCCTCTTCTGTATAGCCCTGCTGACGGTAAATTTCATAAAGTTCCAACCGTTCTCCTTCGGGTAATTCCTCAATTTCCCACAGCTCGCGCTGATATTCTTTCTCGTAATATTCCTGCTCACTTTTGACCGAGATATACGCGCCAGTCGCCATTGAGAAGCCGTCCGCCAGCAAGTTTGCCAGCCCCATGATCAAAATGATCCCCGACCCAAGCTCTGCCCCGGCCACCCCGCTCACTACCGCGAAGGTCGTAATGATCCCGTCAAGCCCGCCATAGACCAAATCACCGAGATACATTGAACCTGTACCCCCGTGGTCTTCATGAACGGCATGCGCAATGCTTTCAGGGGTGTGTGCTGCAGCTGAATGTTCTTTATCCTTGGCCTTAAACGCCTTTCTGGCTTCGTCTACGCGTTTAGAAAAACTCATTCTCAAATCCTTATTTTATAGTTGGCAAACATATCGCTGAGAAGCATTATAACCTCCCAGGTTAATCGGGTGAGTCAAAGCGCTTATCAAAATCTCCCCCCCAAAAAATAGTTCTTGAGGGGGAGGAGAAATGGAGGAGACTTTTTTATTCACTTACCCTTTTTACCGTTTCTATTTAAGCTGATCGAGGGTAAGTGATCTTGGTAAATATATCAGGCATTAGTTACCGGTTGCCGCCGCCGCAATTTTCAAACGCGGGAAGGTGCTTGTCAAGTGAAGCTCTTTGCAAGGCTTCATATACAATCGTGATATCTTCCCGGTCAGTGCTTGAAAATATCAGATCGTAGAGAGCCGCATTTTCAATTTCAGCATCAACCCCGGCGGCACAGGCAGCCGATACGGATTCAAAACTAGGCACATTCCCGATCCAGGGATTGTCTGGAATGTCAATTCCATATTCAGCGAAAAGAGCGGTCAACTGGTCAAAGTGATGGGATTCTGCGCTGCGGATATTTGAAAAAGGTCTGGTATCCATTCCGAAGTCGAGCATCACCTGGTTGTAGATTGCCCAGGCCCGGTATTCATCATTCAGCGCAATCAAGAGACCCTGAACTTCATCCTCATTTAAGGAACCTGTGTATTGGCTGTAGTCAAATTCGCAGATCGGGCAGTCAATTTCTTCAAACCCATGTACTTCAACAACTTGATTGTTCTCGTTATCGCTAATTGCTGCAACGACCTCTTCGTCTGCAATTTCAAGGGCTGCAGCAGCCGATTGGTCTACCTCTTCATTCAAAGTATACGCTGCATCTGCGCCTGAAGAACATGCGCTCACAGCCACAGACAAAATCAGAATTGTAATTATTATATTTTTCATTTTTACACCTCCATGGTATCAGTTTTAAATTATTTGATTGCACTAACTTATCTTAAACGATATATGTGGAGATGTTTTATGAAATTTATGTGGATTTGGTGAAGATTATGCGCTTGCTTCAGACACCAAGTTCATTAATATCATCTAACTGTGGAAATTTCCCAGCCCGGGTTTAAATTATCAATTTACGTCACCCCTCTTAGACAATTATTCTCCAGTTAAATCCGCTAAATTCTCCCAGCCATAACCGGCCAGCTTGTATTTCACGCCCCAGATCTCGTGCTCTTTTTCACCCACATACACGCCCCCCAGAGCTTCATAAAAAGTACGGTACGGGCTGTCCTTGAACACCCAGACGATCATCGAGCGCATCGCGCGCTCCATCAAGGCCAACGCCACCTCCCGCACAAGCCAGCGGCCAATTCCCTGCTGCTGATATTCTTCTAAAATATAGATCATTTGCAGCTCCCCATCGAACCGCCAATCCCCGCTGCTTTCTTTATTGCCGCCGGCGATCCCAACCACTTCCCCGCCATCTTCAGCGACAAACATTGCCAGGCCACTCGCCGGGTCACTGAGCCTCTCTCGCCAATCCTCGATCCGCTGATCGTAACTCTCGTCAAGATTTTTCAACCGTTCTTCAGGAAGCAGCCCAATATACGCCGTCTGTCTGGCTCGCCCATGTACCCAGGCAATGCCTCCAGCGTCCTCCAGAACTGCCACCCGAATGATGATCTCTTCCATCACAGCCTCTCCAACGCCCCCTGCAGACGAGTCAAGCCCTCTTTAAGAATATGCCGCGGGCAGCCGAAGTTGAGCCGCACAAAACCCTCCCCGCCTTTGCCGAACCAGTCACCGTTGTTCAACGCCACTCGCGCCTGCTGCTCAAAAAAACTATTAAATTTTACCGACTCCCCGGGCTCAACTTTCGTAAACAGCTCACGGCAGTCCAGCCAGGCCAGGAAAGTGCCTTCTGGGACAGCCACGCTCACCCCCGGCATCTGCTGGTTAATGAACTCAACTGCATAATCGCGGTTCGCTACCAGATACTTCAGCAATGCATCCAACCATGGGGCGCCTTCCCGGTACGCCGCCTGCAGGGCGACCATCCCCATCATGTTCACCCAGCGGTCTGCGAGACCTTGCGCCGCTCCTTCAAAGCGAGTGCGCAGCTCCTCATTCGTGATGATCGCCGCCGAGGCTTTCAAACCGGCCACATTAAACGTTTTACTTGGCGCAATCAGCGTGATCGTAATGTCGGCAATCTCCTTGCTCAAGGAAGCGACTGGGATGTGTTTGTACCCGCCGTAGACCAGATCGCTGTGGATCTCATCCGAGCAGATGATCACCTCGTGCCGCAGGCAGATCTCCGCCATGCCCTCAAGCTCGACCTTGGTAAACACCCTGCCGGTGGGGTTCTGCGGGTTGCACAGCATAAAAATGCGCGTCTCCGGCGTGATCGCCGCTTCAAAAGCATCCAGGTCAACCAGATAGCTGCCGTCCGCATCTCGGGTCAGCTCCATTTCCTGCTGCGTCAGACCGACATTGTCTTTCACCCCAAAGAACGGACCGTAGGTCGGGGTCTGCACCAGGTAACCCTCACCAGGCCTGGCAACCGCATGCGCAGCCTGATTAAACCCGGTGACCACTCCCGAAACAAATTTCACCGCCTCCGGTGTAATCTGCCATTGATGCCGCTTTTCGAGCCACTCAACAACCGCCTGGTTTGGCTTCTCCCCAAAATTCGGGTAGCCGAAGACCCCGAGCTTCAGATGCTCTTCCAGGGCAGCGATCACCTCTGGGGGGGAAGTGAAATCCATATCTGCTACCCACATCGGCAGCACGTCCGCTTCTGGAATATCCCACTTGGCGCAGTCTGATCCACGCCGCTCCGGTAAGGTGTCAAAATCATATTTCATCGATATTTTTCCTTGAATTTTTTCCCTGAGACCTGACAGGGTTCTATCAAATCTAAATAAATCCTGGTTTTGTGTTCCAGCTTAATTTAGTAATAAATTAAATCCAAAAAATCTGTCAGGTCAAATAGAATTTAAGTGGACTCATTTTCATGCTGCCCCTATTCTTTAGGCGCTTTATCTTTTATATTGTGAGCGGCCCCCAACGCCGCAGAGCGCTCATAGGCCGCCCAGATCGCTCTGGATAATGCCGTCCGGAAACCTGCCTTCTCCAGATAATAAATCGCTTCTGCCGAGGTCCCTCCCGGCGAGGTAACCTGGTTGCGCAGCCGCGCCAGGTGGCGGTGCTCGTCATGCAGATCGTAGTAATTCACCGCCCCGCGCACCGTCTCGACCACCAACTCCTCCGAAACCCGCCGCGAGAACCCCAAGTGCACCCCGGCGTCCACCATCGCTTCCATGAATAAATACACATATGCCGGTCCGGTCCCAGACAGCGCTGTGGCCTTATCAAGGTAATCTTCTTCCTCTACATAGATTTCCTTCCCAAATGCCCGCAAGATCGCGCCGGCCAGCTCACGCTGCTCATCAGATACTTTTGGAGCCGCCGTCCACACCGTGATCCCCTGCGAGATCCTTGCCGGAGTGTTCGGCATTGAGCGCACAATATTCTGATGCCGCATGATTCCCTCAATCAGGCTGATCGGCGCACCGGCGACAATCGAGAGAACCAGCGCTTCTGGTTTTACAAAACCCGCAATCCCAATCAGCACCTTCTCCAACCGCTGCGGCTTGATCGACAGCACCACCACATCGGCCTCTTTGACCGCTTCAGCATTATCGGTGAAGGGTTTAATCCCATAGCGCTCTTTCAACTCATCGACGCGCTCCTGCCGCGGACCCGAGACCAGCACCCGCCCGGCAGCAATCACTTTCTCCCGGACCAGACCAGCGATCATCGCCTGCGCCATCATCCCTGGCCCAATGAATGCAATCTTTTTGTCTTTAAACATGGTGAGCTCCTTTAATCAATCATTTACACGGATCGCCGGAAAAATGAACGCACCCGGGTAATCTCCGTCCTCTTCTTGTTGTTTTGCAGACCACTCTTCTATGTTAATTTTATACACCGCACTTCTTTTTAATTCTTCTGCAAGGGGCAGCGGGTAATCTTCGCCGGGGATATGCTCTGGGAAATATTTAACCATCAAGCCCAGCAGCGCGTCGACCATCTCTTTTTCGTCCGCAACCAATTCTGCGTCGCCAAACACAGTCACACTTTTATATTCCACCCCAAACTCGGAGGATTTCTCAGCGGGGGTCAGCCGCCCCATCTCACTGACATTAAAGCACACCCGCGGGTTAAGCGCCATATTTGCCCGTGTGCGTCCCACGCGTGCCCCATGAAAATACAGCGCGTTCGCTTCCTCCACATACACATAATTAACCGGGGTGGCAAATGGCTGCCCATCGTGGCTGGTCGCCAGCACACCGTAGGCGCCCTGGGTCAACACAGCCTTGATCCATTTCTCATCGGTGACCGCATAATCCTCCCGCCGCACCTGATTACGCGGCAAGGCGGCATACTTTTTTATCAGGTCATTATTCATCATTAATCACCACTTCTTTCGTTGATAGCCGCTTCCGGGTGTACCCATACACCAAAACCAAACCGACCAGCAGTCCGGGGATCACCACCAACCCGGCCTCCGGACCAAACCCGCCACCGGTCCACAGCTCTGGTCCGCTGACCTTATGCTCCAACAAATTGACGGTCTCCATCCCGGACACCGGGAATCCGAATACAGGGCCCTCGAAAAAATTCCACCCGATATGGATCCCAATCGGCAGCCACAGCTGGCGGGTGCGTAAATAGCTGAAGGCAAAAAACACGCCGGCCAGACCCACCCCAAGGGCAGACACCCAGGTGGCATTCGGATTCATCAAATGGATTACCCCAAAGAAACCAGATGAGATCACCACCGCCCAGAACAGGCTGCTCCCCTCCTCCAAATTCTGCAGCTGGTAGCCCCTGCTGAACAGCTCTTCATAAAATCCCACAGCGAGGAACAGCACTCCCCAACCAGCCAGCCCCATAATTAAACTGGGCCAGCCGATCTGCTCCCAGCCAAAGCCTTCAAAGCGCAGCCAGCCGGCCTGCAACTCAAGCAGGTAGATTGCCAGCATTTGCACGCCGGCAATCGCCACCCCCACCAGGGTATCCTGCCAGGCCAGCCGGTTGAGCGCTAACCCCAGGCTGCGGAAGGGGCGTCGGTCGATGAACCGCCGGGCGAGCCACACCGAAAGCACCAACGGCACACCATTCAACACTACGTTAACCGCCGCAAAAGAATTTGGCACCAGCGCCAAAACAAAGAACGCCGGGATCGCCAGCACAAGGCTGAACGCAAACCACAGCGCCAACTGCACGCCAACACGCCACCCGGCCCTCAGCCGTGGTTCATCCGGTGAAAGGAAAATTTGTTTGAGTAGGTCCATCAGCTGATTATCCCTCTTTCTCCTGATCGTCCTCGTCATTGCCCTGGTTTTTCCTGCCGCGTCTGCTCAGCTTGCGCACCGTCCGGAAGCGTCCGCTTTCCTCCGGAGGCTTGCGCCCGCTCTTTAGTAATAACCACCCCGATACGGAGAACAGCACCCCGAACAGCAGATATCCTGCGCTGAGTTCATCCACATTGGCCATATCTCCGGCGACAAACAAAAACAGCAGGAAAAATCCTATAAAAAACAAGAGAGTTCCAAATCGACTTTTCATATCTTTTTATAAAACGAGCCTGCGCAAAACTGCACAGGCTCATTCCTCCCAAGTTATCGTTATTTTACGATAACCATCATCTAGAATTTATTCGATGACCGTATTGACCTGCTCGTGCATATACAGCTGTAGGTAGTAGTGTCCCCCGGCATTCTTCCCGCTGGAGCCGGAACCCTTCCAGCCGCCAAACGGTTGGAATCCCGGCCATGCGCCGGTGGTCGATCCCTGCGGGCGGTTGGCATACACCACACCTGCTTCTACATTATCAAAGTACTGCTGAATTTCCTGCTTCGAGCCGAAGATCCCGGCGGTGAGACCATAATCGACATCGTTGGCAATTTCCATTGCCTCATCCAGTCCCTTAACCTTGTGGATCATCGTGATCGGCAGGAACATTTCTTCTTTCCACAGGCGGTGGTTGATCGGCACATCCAGGGCGATGGTTGGCTCAACAAAATAGCCTTTGCCCAACGCACCTTCGGTACGCACCTTCCCGCCGACGAGGAACTCGCCAGCCTGCGAGAGCTCTTCGGTGAAAGATTTATAATCATTATACGCACTTTGGTTGGCAACCGGACCTAAAAAGGTGTCTTTTTCTGTCGGATCGCCAATCACCGCCTGTTCTGTCAATCCTTTCAGCTTGCTGACCAGCTGATCATACACGGGTTCCTCGACCAGCACCCGCGAGGTCGCCGAGCATTTTTGTCCCTGCAAACCAAATGCCGAGCGGTAGATGCCCTGCGCGGCTCGTTCCAGGTCGGCATTCTTCGTGACCACCGCCGGATTCTTGCCGCCCATCTCTAAAATGATCGGGCGAGGATACTTGCCGTTGGCAAACGAGCGGTAGATGCTCATCCCCACCAAGTACGAGCCGGTGAAAGTCATCCCGTCCACTTCCGGGCTGTCGACCAATCTCTGACCGACCGTCGAGCCGGGGCCAGTCACGTAGTTCACCACCCCATCCGGGAAGCCCGCCTCGAGGAAGCACTCGGCGATCAGGCGAGAGGTCCACGGGGTATCTGTGGCAGGTTTAATCACCACAGTGTTACCCGCGACCAATGCCGCCCCGACTGGTCCGCCTGTCAGGGCCGCAGGGAAATTGAACGGGCTGATCACCACCCACACGCCGTACGGTTTAAGGATTGAATAATTAACTGCCTTGTAGCCCTCCAGGGGGTCTTCGTCCATCTTGACCACAAAGCCGTTGTTCGCCTCCATCTGGTCGGCAGAATAGCGCATCAGGTCAGCGGTTTCAGCGGCGTCCGCCAATGCTTCCATGCGGTTCTTGCCAACCTCCAGTGAGAGCACCGCGCCAAACTCGTAGATTCGCTCGTCGATTCGATCTGCGGCTTTGCGCACCAGCGCGACACGGTCCTGCCAGGGGGTTTGACCCCATGGCTTCGCCATCCGCCGGGCGGCTTTCAACGCCATTTCGGCGTGGGCTGTATTCCCTTTCTGGAAAATCCCCAAAACGTTCTCCGTGTTGATCGGGGAACGGTCTTCAAATTTCTCATCGGCAAAAACTTCTTTTCCGTCGATCAACATCCCGAACTCTCGCCCCAAATTATTCCGAATCTTGTCTACCTCGATTTTGTAGTTAGTGTGTAATTCTTCCGGGGGATTGTACATTGTGGCGTATGTCAGCCTGAAATTGCTTTCACTCATTAAAAAGCTCCTTGGTTTTAATTTCTATTTACTATAATTTAGATGCTTTTTATCATAAATATTATACTAAAGATATCCGCCACTTATTTTCCTGAATCGCAGCAAAGATTCGATCTTGGTTTGAGGTAAATGTATTTCCACCTCCTGGAGAGAAAGCCGCGCGTTTTTGAGGTTGTATACAGGAAACCATGATTGTTTTCCGGAAGTATTTCCAATATAATCAGATTGCTTACTCTTTTGGGGACTTCAGTCCACCCAGATTAGGACAGCGGCGGAGAGCATTTGATAGCTTACTAGCGCATTAAGTGTTAATTTTTTGAGCGGCAGGGATCCAAATATTGTATCCATTGCGCTCAGCACGAGGGAAAAACTATGAATATCTCGAAAAACAGTTTGCAAAATTCTGTTCGTCTGATTTGCGCGTCACTGCTCACTTTCTTGATCGTGACCGCACTTACCGCCTGCTCGCCTCAGGTCCAACCTGAATCGGTGGCCCCGTCTCCCACCCCCCAGAGTCTCCCGGCACCCACACAGACCCCAATCCCAACCCCCATCCCTACCGCGCTGACCTCCGATGGGACCGTGCTTCTCTTCGAGAAAGAGCGCTATATCCAGGATGAGTATTGTTCCAGGAAATTTGATTACCTCAAGACCGCCTACGGAACCCTCACCATCGCCATCGCCGACAGTCTAGTCCCACCGCAGGATTCGAAAGAACTGATCGAAATCGTCATTGCGCGCTACAACGATCTGGAGGCAAATTCCCCTGCTCCAATCAGCCGACCGCTAACCGTAATGATCCTTTCAAACCCCAAGGTTGGGGGGTGTTATTCCAGGGACCATCTGGTATTTGCGGCGCCAGAAGACCTCGGCTCCAAATCTTTTTTTGCGGATTTGCTGGGCGCCGGAACAGGGATCAGCGAATATTGGGTCAAATCCGGCCTGGCCTCCATCGCCCTGGGCGAGCAGCCAGATCAAGCGGCGCTGAAAACCTGGTATCAAAATACCGCTGATCTCGATATCGCCGGCTTGTTTATCGCCCGTTTCAATGAGGATTGGACGACTGAAGAAGAGCGGCAAATTGCCCATATGTCAGCAGCTTCTTTAGTGCAGTATGCGCTTGAAGAAGAACATATCCAGCCAGAGCTGCTTAAAGAACAGGTCAACAATGAGGTGCGCACCCGTTGGCTGGCGTCGCTTGGCGTGGACAGAACGGTCACCTATCCCTATGCAGGGCGTTTTTCCGGGTTCGTGTATTCCCAGAGCAGCGACTGTGCCTTGATCGTTCAGGCAGATCCCATTCGATTCTGCCTGAATAAGCTGCCAGACCAGGAGTACCTGGATGAAATCTCTAAAGTTGAATCCTTTATTGACCATGTTTATGCTGGTCGAAAATTGCTGGCAGAATTTCTTATTTCTGACGCGCCATCTATAAAGCACTTGATGAATCTTGAAGAAGCGACGGGGATTCAAATCCCAATTGGCCATACTCATGAAAATAAGAGTACAGAAAAATATGACGCTGAGTATTATCTGGTTATTCATGAAATCTTTCACTCGATCAATTTTCTATCTCTCATGACTGGTGACGCCGTCTGGGTGACCGAGGGTTTTGGCGATTATCTGCTGAAACAATTGCCTTTATATCGGCAAATAGAGAGAGGCTGCATCTTTGATGATTTGAGCGGTCGCTTGCATGAAGCTGAGTCAAGCATTTCACCCGGGACATCTTATTGTTATTACCTCGATGTTGAGCAGGTCCTGGCAGCAAAAGAATGGTACCTGGCGCAAGGCGGCCTGCTGGATAACGAGGAATCCATCGATATCCAGCTCTACACAGATGCGGTTGCCTTTGCAACCATCTATCGCGAGGCTTCTGGCGACTTGAGGGGACTTCCTCTCGGTGAGGTTTACGAAAACCGCTATCCACGTTTTAATTTGGACGGGCAGGATGGATTGGAACTGAGCATAACCCAGGCGGCTTCATTCTTTGCCTGGCTTTGCGACACCTATTCTCTTGACCTGGTGTTGGATGTCTATTTCAATCATGCTGAAGAGGGCGTGCTGGACGGAAAATCATACGAAGAACTGAAGGCTTTGTGGCTTGCTGATCTGATTGCAGGTGGTGAGGGGATTAAAATCCCCGAGGAAACCGTTACGCCCTAAGAAGTATTTTCCCTCGCTGGTTGAATACTTAACTGCGCGCATGCCTCTTCACTTTTTTTGACTGGCAAGTTGATCAAGCTGACGCGATTGTAAAAATATTTACACATCCTTAAATCATAATTCACAATTCATTATTCACGATTTACTGAAATACCCCAACGCGATCCTTAACCGCTCCTCCACCTCCTGCGGAGCGTCCTTGGGAATATTCTGAATCGCTGCCTGCGCCTCGACAATGCTGTATCCCAGTGTAGTCAGTGCGGCGACCACCTCGGTGTCGAGGTCATCCATTGCCGCCACCGCTTCCAGCCCATCGACATCCTTGATCTTGTTCTTCAGATGCAGCATGATCTTCTGGGCGGTGGTCTTGCCCACCCCCGGCACCTGGCTGAAGACCTCCACCTGCTCGCTGAACACCCCCCGCCGGATCGCATTGGGCGTCAGCATCGACATCACCGCCAACGCCAGCCGCGGCCCCACCCCATTGACCCCCAACAGCAGGATGAAGAAATCACGCTCTTCTTTGGTCTGAAAGCCGTACAAAGACAAATCCGTCTCTCGCACAACTAAATAGGTGTGCAGCGAGATCGGCTGCCCGATCTGGGATTCAATACTCAGCGCGGTGGGTACGTAAACCTGAAAACCCACCCCGCCGACTTCTACCACCAATCCATCTTCACCTGCATCAGCCACCCGGCCGCTAACGCTTGAAATCATCCTGCCTCCAATCGAACGAAGTTCGATTTACAAAAATGCCGCCGCCACGCCGACCACCAAAATCAAAATCAGCCCGGGCAAAATCGCTTTACGCAGCTCCTTCGAGCCTCCCACCAGCACAATGCTGCCCTTGGCAATCGTATTCGCCATTGCCGCCAGCACAATCGCCTGACCGGCAATCTTCAGCTCCAAGGCCCCGCTGCGGCTCATCCCCGACATCGACAGTGTGATCGCGTCCACGTCCGCCAACCCGGAGATCAGGCTCGAGAGGTAGATGCCTGCATCTCCCCAATAAATCTGCGCGGTACGTGAAACCAGCAAGATTACGACAAACAACACTCCAAACCTGATCGCCGAACCCAAATCAATTGGCTTGCTCAACTCGATCTCGCCAGTCTCCCCTCCGTGCTGTTTGAAATACAAAAATGCCGCATACGCCAGCCCTGCTGCCCCGGCCAGGGTGATTGGCAACCAAACTTCTTTCATCAAGTTAGGGTTGATCACTGCCACGGCGATCAGCACGCGCACAAACATCACCGTCCAGGCGGCGATGATCGCCTCGGCAAACGGGCGGGCCAACCCCGGCTCGCGCGTGCTGCGCTCCGAGAAACTCAAGGTCACCGCCGTGCTCGAGACCAACCCGCCCAACAGGCCGCTGATCCCAATTCCCTGCCGGGTGCCCACCACCCGCACAAAGATATAGCTGAGAAAATTGATCGCTGAAATAAACACCACCATCAACCAGGCGGTGAAGGGGTTGAGCACATCAAAAGGCGCTTCTGCAATTCCCTGGTTAGGCAGCATCGGCAGGATAATCACGCTGATCACCGCCAGCTGCAAAGCCGCAAAAACTTCCTGCCGTGTAAGGGCGCGCACAAACCGGTCGGTCTCCAATTTGATCGAAAGGATCACAGTGGTCGCAATCCCTAAGGCTGCCGCCAGAGCGAGGTGCTCGTAGTAGCACAATGCCCCGATCAGCAGCGAGATCATGATCGCCACCTCGGTGGTCAGCCCCACCCGCTCACTGCGCCAGGCTTCGGTAAAATACCCAATTGCAGTGAAAACTCCAACAACGGCGACAAACGTCACCAGGATCAGCGGAGACCCGAGCTGGTCGGTGAGCATCGCCGCCACGCAGCCGCCCAAACTCAACAATGAAAACGTACGTTCACCCGCGGCGATCTCGCGCCCCTCAATCCCATGGGCGAATTCACGCTGCAGGCCGATCAAAAACCCGATCGCCAGAGCAGCCCCAAAACGGACAAATAACCCAAACTCTACCGGCATGCCTCCACCTCGCTAACCTTGATCATATAATGAATTCATCCGCTCGCTGTGAATATGGCAGATCGCCACCGCCAGCGCGTCAGCCGCATCATCTGGCCTGGGAGCTTCAGCCAGCCCCAGCAGCATCTTGACCATTTCCTGCACCTGGCGTTTATCTGCCCCGCCGTAGCCGCTGACCGCGATCTTAATCTCGTTGGGGGCGTACTCCGCTACCGGCAATCCCGCCTGAGCCAGGGTGAGCAGCACCACCCCGCGGCCCTGACCGACGCTGATCGCCGTTTTCACATTGCGTGAAAAAAACAGCTCCTCCACCGCGCTGCTGTCCGGGCGGTGAAGGAGAACGATTTCTTGTAATTTATCGAAGAGCGATACCAGGCGTTCCGGCATCGGCATTTTTGCGGGCGTGAGGATCACCCCGTGATCCACATGCAGCAAGCTGCCGTCTTCGGTCTGGCGCACCAGGCCGTACCCGGTGGTCGCCGTTCCGGGATCAATCCCAAGTACCAGCATCAATCTGCCGCTTTCTGGAGCGCTAGGCTGTTTCTAAGGATGCCAGCGCCTCATCAGTGATCGCCAGGTTAGAATCGACTTTCTGGACATCGTCGAGTTCTTCCAGGTCTTCGATCACTCGCATCACCTGCAGGGTTTTCTCTACATCCAATTCGCTTTCCTGGTTGGGGAACATCCGCAGGTCTGCATCCTGGGTCTTGATCCCTGCGGCACGTAAACGGTCGCTGATCGCCTTGAAGTCCTCTGACGCACCGAATAATTCAACGATCTCGCCATCAAAGAGCACATCATCTGCCCCAGCTTCGATCGCCAGCTCAAAGGCCTCGTCTTCATCTTTTCCTTCAGCCGGGAAAGTGAAATACGCCCGCTGGGTAAACTGCCACATCACCGAGCCGGTTTCTCCCAGGCTGCCGCTCGAGCGGGTGAGCACATGGCGCAGCTCGGCGACTGTGCGGTTGCGGTTGTCGGTCACCGTTTCAATGATCAACGCCACCCCATGCGGGGCATAGCCCTCATAGACCAATTTTTCCAACACTGCGCCGTCTTTTGCTTCACCGGTGCCGCGCTTGATCGCCCGCTCGATATTGTCTTTGGGCATATTGGCTGCCCGGGCTTTATCAATCGCCAGGCGCAGGTTAAAGTTCACTTCCGGGTCACCGCCGGCTTCACGCGCAGTCATCGTGATTGCCCGCGCCAGGGTGGTGAACAGCTTGCCGCGCTTGGCATCCGCCGCACCCTTCTTGTGTTTAATCGTCGACCATTTACTGTGTCCAGACATATTCAGCTCCTATAAAAAACAATTGCGATCCAATCAAAATCGGATATTAATCATTATACCATTTTGGGGGGAGCAGCAGCCAGCTGTCAGTTATCAGTTGTCGGAGGAGGCACCGGCAATCTCCCCTCGCAATTCATAATTCACAACTCACAAATCTTTGCTCTTGCGCGCCTCCGGCAGCAGCGCCGGCACAGCCAAAGCCCCCGGCAGGCTGACCAGCATCATCACCATGCGGAACAGCAAAGCGAGGGTCAGCGCCGAAGCCTCAGACGCCCCTCCCATATTATGGTAAGCAAAAATAATGATCACTTCCTGCACCCCCAACCCATTAATCGAGACCGGCACCAGCGTCACAAAATAAACCAGGCTCCACAACCCGCCGATCAGCCACCAGGACAGCTGGAAGCCAAAGGCGTCCAGGATCAGCCAGATGAACCCATACAGACATAACTGGTGAATCAGGGTCGCCAACAGCGAGGGGAGTAAATCCAACGGGCGGCGAGCCCATAACCCCAGCGTCTCCCACAATTTTCGCCAGACTTTTTTGAACCAGGTAACCGCCTTTCCCCCGCCTGCCTTCAAGCGCGTCAGCAACCCACCAGCCAGGGCAGCAGCTCCCCCGCCAAACTTGATCTCAACCTCGCCATCATACGCCAGCAAGCGAGCCAGCCCAGCTGGGAGGATCAAAGCCATGCCCAACATCCCAACGATCCGGTCCATCAGCAGCGATGCGGCTGCAACTGCGGTACTGATACCTTCAAGCACCGCACCGGTCAGGCGGAAAACATCCCCGCCAATCGTGGAAGGCATGAAGTTGTTGGCGAAGAAACCCGCAAAGGTTACCCGCAGCACGGATGGATAGCTGACCTGCTCATCTGTCGATCGCAAGATCAGGTACCAGCGTAAGGACATCATCAGGCGCGAGATCAAGATCAGCAGCACCAGCAAGGCAAAACGTCCCCCGCCGATCTGCAGCACCCCGTCCCAGATTGAAGGCCAGTTATTCACCAGCAGGTAGACCACCAGCCCAAGCGCCAGCAAAGTTACTGCCCAACGGAAAATCTGGAAAACCAATCTGCGCGAAGAAGTAGAGTCTGCCATCAGCTTAACTACCCAAACCTTCCATCGATTTCTCAGCACGCGCCACCCAGGTATAGGCTTCCACATCCTGCCGGGCAGCCGCGGCTAACTTAGCACTACGTGATGGATCAGCCAGCAGGTCACGGATCGCAGCCTGCCATTCAACCAGGTTACCGGCTGGGATGAATACCGCGCTGCCATCACCGAGTACCTCATGGATCACCGGCAGGTCGGTGGTGATGATCGGCCGGCTGCTGGCCATGTAATCGAACATCTTCATCGGGTTGAAGAACGCCACCGGGTTCTCGCCGCTGCTGGCGCCCATCCGCAAGCCGTAGGGCATCAGCAGGATATCGGCTGCCGCCTGGTAGCGCGGTAACCTTGAGTTCGGGATAAAGCCGGCGAAGGTCACGTTTTTGATACCCAATTCTGCAGTCTTCTCCCGCCAGCGATCCACATCATTCGGCCTGCCACCAACCCAGAGGAAGTGCACATCCGGCATTTGGGGGGCCAGCTCCAAAAACAGCTCCGCCCCGCGCCCGGCATACAAGTGCCCGGTGGTCGCCACGGTGGGCATTTGGGGCAGTCCGAGTTCAGCTCGAGCCTCGGCGGGGGCAGGTAAATCCGCATACTGCGCCAAATCGACCCCATTCGGCGCAATCAGGCTCTCACCTGGGGCCAATTGGGGCGAAAACTGCTCAGAGAGTGCCATTTGTAAAGCGGAAGTAATCGCTAACTGTCGTTTTTGGCCAGAAATCCGTAAAAACAGGCGGTACCACAGTGGTCCAAACCTGCCGGGCGGCAAATCGTGCATTTCGATGATCGTCAGCCTGCCGAGGATTAATCCTGCCGCAGCGCTCTGGTACAGCCAGGTATAAACTGCGTCCACACCGAGCTGTTTTGCGCGTAATACTGCTCTCCAGGGGAAAATTCGGCGGGCAAAACGGCCTTCAAAGGGGGGGATGTGCACAAAATCAAAGGGGGTGTGCAGCCCATATTGGTCTGCTAAAACCTGCCATTTATCATTATTGGTCTCACCCTGCGGTCCGTCTCCCGGGGCGATCAAAGTCACCTCGTGACCGGTCTGCGCCAGCGCCTGGCAGACCTTCATCGCCTGGATGCTGTTGGCCGTCTCCGATGGGATTCGGGAGGAAGCGATGCAGGCAATCTTCATCCCGCTGTTCCTAACCGCTCGTCTCGTTTCTCTCGCTGGTCGATGTCTACCACGGCCCGCAGTGCGGTGCCGCTGACGGTGAATACCATGTAAGCCACCATCGCCCAGGCAAAGGCCGCTTCTCCGTACTGCCTGACCAGTAAGACGATCACCCCGATCTTCAATCCCAAACCAACCAGGTTGATCACCGTTGGGAAGGTGGCGCGCTTCAATGCCAGTAACGCCACCCGGTTCCAGATCAGCCCGCTTTCAAACGAGAAACCAAGTACCAGCACCACCATTAAGGGGTAGGAAGATAACCAATCTGGGAGTACCAAAGAGAGGAACGGCTTACCAAATAACAACAGCAGGCCAATAATCGGAAGGGAGTAAAACACACCCAGGCGTGATATCCGCCTGAGAATATCTTTGGTCTCCGCCCATCGCTGATGTGCGATCTCCCGCGAGAGTTCAGGGTAAGCTGTATTGGCCAGGGACAAGATTGGGGTTTGCAGCTGCTTGGCGATACTCAACGCAAAGATGTAATACCCGGCGGCTTCCAACCCGAGGATCGCTGAAATCCACAGCGCTTCTGAATCACGGGTGATCATCGAGATCGTATTGGTCAGGTTGGTATTGAACGAGAAGTTGAGAATCCCGCGCAAATCACCACGCAGCACACCCAGCCGCACTCGCCACCAGCCAGGGCCCCAATCCCTGAAGGCCACCTTTAAACCAATCGCAGTATAAGCCAATGCGCCAAATGCTTTGCCAAGATAATAAACCATCAAAATATCAAGCAATCCGCCGTCTTTGGTGAAGTAAACCAGCAAAACCAGCACGAAAGTGATCACACTTTGAGAGGCATTGATCATTGCATTCACCGGGAAGAGGTTGAGCGCCTGCAGCAGTCCCCTCGAGCTATCCAGCATAAAGTTGAGCAGCACCACCGTGCCGAACAACAACCACAACGGCTGGGTCGCTGGTGCCCCGCCAAAGAATTCCGAGCCCCAGGGCGACAGCAGCCAGATCAAGATAAACGCCACTCCCGCTCCAAGCATCTCCAACAGCCCGGCCAGCTTATAAACCGCAATCGCCTTGTCGCGCGCTCCCTGCTCTTCATACGAACGAAAATAAGACACCACCATCTCATTGATCCGGAAGGAAGTCAGCCTGTTGGCGTTGTTGGCAAAGGTTTGTATGGCTTTGATCAAGGCATATTCAGCCGGCCCGATGATCAGCAGCACAAATATTTGCTGTACTGAAGAGACCACCATCGCCAAACCCTGCGCGCTGACCAGATACCCCGCATTTCCCACGATCCGGCGGATCGAGTCGGTCTTGAATACCCGGTTAAAAAGCGCTTTGAGGCGGTCGATAAGTTTATTTTTCATCGTGTGGTGGCTGCTAATCGGTGGTTATCTGGCTGGTCCATTCCCGGTTATCCATGTACCAGTCCACAGTGCGTTCAAGTCCTTCTCGCAAAGATACTTTTGGTTTCCAACCCAGCATGTCCGCAGCTTTACGGGTATCGGCATGGTTGCTGCGCATATCTGCTTTGGGGAATGGCCTGCGTTCAATGATTGCATTTTTCCCAGATATCTCCTCAATCATCTCAATCAAGCCGTTGATGCTGATCACTTCATGCCCGCCGAGGTTGAGGATCTCATAGCCCAACATCTTCTCAGCCAGGATCGTACCCTCAGCAATATCGTCCAGGTAAGTGAAGCCGCGGGTCTGGCTGCCATCGCCGTTAAGCTGCAGCGGTTGGCCTTCAACAATCCATTTGATGAACCGGAAAATCGCCATGTTCGGCCGGTTTGTGGGTCCATACACCGTAAAATAACGCAAAATGCTCACATCTATGCCGTTGAGGTAGTGGTAGGCATGCGCCATCGCCTCAGCGCCCTTTTTACTGGCGGCATACGGCTGCAGCGGTACGCTGCTGTCAGCGCTTTCCGATGTCGGAACCGGGGCGTTCTCGCCATAGATGCTGGAAGTGGAAGCCATGATATATTTCGGCGTTTGGGTGATTTTACACAGCTCCAGCAGGTTGACCGTACCGGTGAGATTGGTTCCGATATATACCCACGGGTCAACCACGCTGGCACGCACGCCCGCCCGGGCAGCCAGGTTATAAACTGCCGCATACGGACCACTGTCCGCCAGGGTATCGATTATCGACCGCTGGGAGATATCAAGCTTTTGGAAATCAAATTTTGGATGCTGCTGGAGCTGAGCCAGGCGCTGCTCCTTCATGCGCACGTCATAAGCATCATCGAGGTTATCTACCCCAAGGACGGTATGCCCGGCCTCAAGCAGCAAGCTGGTAACCCGGCTGGCAATGAACCCCGCCGCCCCGGTGACCAAATAGCGGGTCATTATAGTTTCTCTACCTTATTGGGATCAATGCTTATCTTTGCCAGGGCGTTGCGGGTATCAATGATCAGGTCAGCGGCGTCATGGATCGCCTGGTAATCATAGGCTGAATGGTTGGTGGAAATCACCACCGCATCTGCTTCGGCAACCGCAGCCATCAAATCTGGCACGCTGTCCAACGACCAGCCGTCGTGGTTAATCTGGGGCACATGCGGATCGTGGTAGCTGACCTCGGCATATTTTGCAAACAAATTGGTGATCAGTTCCAGCGAGGGCGACTCGCGCAGGTCATCGATATCTGGTTTGTAAGCCGCCCCGAGCACCAATACTTTACTGCCTTTCATCGCTTTTGCCCGGTAGCTGTTCAGGGCATCCTGCACCCGGGTGGCGGCATATTCAGGCATCTGTGCATTGATCTCGGTCGACAGCTCGATAAAGCGAGCATTGTAGTTCAACGATTTCATCTTCCAGGAGAGGTACAGCGGGTCTATCGCAATACAGTGTCCGCCGATCCCGGGACCCGGGGTGAATTTCATGAAGCCGAACGGCTTTGTCGCTGCCGCATCAATCACTTCCCAGATATCGACTCCCAGGCGCTCGCAGATCATCGTCATCTCGTTGACAAAGCTGATATTCACCATCCGGAAGGTATTCTCGAGCAGCTTGGTCATTTCCGCAACCTCTGCAGAAGTGACCCGCACCACGGTCTCCAATGCCTGACGGTACCATACGGTGCACACGTCGCTGCATGTTTCGGTGATCCCGCCCAGCACCTTTGGGGTATTCTGCGTGGTCCAATCCTCACGACCGGGGTCAACCCGTTCCGGGGAGAACGCCAGGAAGAAATCTTCACCGGCTTTGAGATCGCTGTCTTTGGTCAGTTCGGCGAGCATCAACTCGCGGGTCGTCCCCGGGTAGGTGGTCGACTCGAGTACGATCGCCATCCCGGGATGCAGGTACTTGCGGATATCTTCAGTAGCTGAGAGGATATAGGACAGGTCTGGGTCTTTGGTCGTGCGCAGCGGGGTGGGGACACACACGCTGACCCCATCGGCTTGCTGCAGGACCGAAAAATCTGTGGTCCCTTTCAATTTTCCTGACTTCACCAGGCGCTCAACGTGCTCGCTGGGCACATCGCTGATGTAGCTTTTGCCTTTGTTAAGTATCTTGATTTTACGCTCGTCGGGGTCAATCCCCACCACGTTAAAACCGGCGTCTGCAAAGATCACCGCTAAAGGCAGGCCGACATAGCCCATACCCAAAATCGCGATCATCGCAGAGCGGTCTTCAAATTTTTTCTCCAGGTTCTTCTGCAAAGTTGACATAAAGCTTTCCCTTAAAATAAGCTGAGTTGTTCTGGTTCAGGATCGTCCGGCTCATCATTGACTGGCTGCACCAATTCGACCACATCCCCGGCTTGCGCAATCCATTCCGGCAGCTTGGCAAAATCTGCTTCAACCGTCGCTCGCAGCGAGGGTTGGTGCAGCGCTGCCGCAGGGTGATAAAACGGCACCACCAGGCGGCCTTTGATCCGCACCGCCTGCCCATGCGCCTGGCTGATCTTGGCATGCGGCAGGAACTTATGCATCGAGAAACGCCCGAGGGTGACGATCACCTTGGGGTTGATCGCCTGGATCTGGCGCTCCAAATAAGCATCGCAGGCAGCCAGCTCTTCCGGCTGCGGGTCGCGGTTGCTCGGCGGGCGGCATTTTACCACATTTGTGATAAACACTTCTCCGCGGCTGATCCCTGCAATTTGCAGCAGCTCGTCCAGGAATCGACCGGCCGCGCCCACAAACGGCAAGCCTTGCTCGTTCTCATGGAAACCAGGTCCTTCCCCAATCAAAACCACCTCTGCGTTGGCGGGTCCATACCCGGGCACAGCACGCTTGCGGGAGTGCTGCAAGCCGCACTGTGTACAATTTTTGGTTTGTTCAGCAATTTGAGCCAATACTTCTTGCGCTTCAGCCATATTCCTTAAGCTCTTTCTATTCTATGGGTACCTGATTCAGTCCAGGAAAATTTCGATCTCACTCGAACGGGATACAGCGGATTGTCATCAGGTGATCTTTATCAAGCGTGTGCAGGGTCATAATAATCGCGGCTTCACCGTTGTCTTGATAGTAATTCGGCCGCTTCCCCGCCAATTGGAAGCCAAACCTGCGATAAAGGATCTGGGCAGCGCTGTTGCTCTCCCTCACCTCCAGGGTCGCAGAGACCGCCCCTTCATCTAAAGTTTCATTCAGTGCCGTACAGACCAGCTGGTAAGCTAGCCGCTGCCGGCGGCGATCGGGATGCACCGCCAGGGTGGCGATATGGGTCAGGTCAACCAACAGCCAGGCCACCAGCATCCCAATGATTTCTTCGGGCTGTCCGTCCGCAGCGGGCTGCACAGCGACCCACTGCCGCGAGGCTGCATTCTCTTCCAGCTCATAGCGGAAGCTCTTTAAAGGCCAGGGCGTCGGGAAGCACATTACCTCCAGGGCATGCACCGCTTCCAGGTCCTCTTCGGTCATTCTTCGAATAGTAATCGTGGAGTCACTCATGCGGGGATGTTTGCTCCTGTTTGCAAATAGATTGGCGCCAGGGTCGCCGGGTCATCGGTCTCACCCGCCTGCCAGCGCGCCCAGGCCAGTTCTGCCAGGTAGGCTGGCCGCCGCAGGCTGCTTGCCGGGGAGGCCAGCACCGCATTCTTGCGCTTGCGCCCCAACAACTTACGCAGGTCAGCATTCAGTTCACCGCAGATCACTGTTGGTGTACGTATTTTTTTTGACAGCTGTTCCGGTGTAAGCAGTTCGGGATCTTTGGAAGCCTCCCAATTTTGCTCACCTGCCCGGAACCAGCCCACACCAAGACGGCTGCGGCCGGCTTCGATGACTGCCGCCAACTGGGTATCCTGCTCAAGCGGCTGACCGGCAGCGATCACCTCAAAAGTGGAAACCGCCACCAGCGGCAGCTTTCGGGCAAAGGCCAGCCCTTTAGCCACCGCAGCACCGATCCGTAACCCGGTGTATGAACCAGGCCCGAGAGTCAGACCAATCGCTTCGACATCATCGATCGAGTGCTTTGCCCGTGTTAAAGACTCCACGATCGCCGGGGAAAGCTCAACGGTGTGGTGGAACGGGCTTTGCCACACGGCTTCGTGGAGGATTTCGACCCCGTCATACAGGGCAATTCCAATCTTTCGGGTAGCAGTATCAAGCGCTAAAAGCATCAGCTTCCTTTATAGATATTTTCTCGTAGTTTATCGAGCAGTTCCATGTGACGATCGCCTTCTGCCGTAATCTGCATGCTGCGCTGTTCTGTTTCTACCCAGCTCAGCTGGAGGTTTAATCGCTCTTCTGGCAGCGAGGCGCTGATCTTCGCCGCCCACTCGACCACCAGCGGCCCACCGTCCAGTAAGTTATCCAGGTCGAGGTCGACTGCTTCAGCATCATCTGCCAGCCGATAGGCGTCTAAATGGGCAAACCGCTCGCCATTCGGCCTCCGGTAAATGTTAACCAGCACATAAGACGGGCTGGAGACTGCATCGGAGGAGCCCCAACCTGCAGCCATCCCCTGCACCAGGGTAGTCTTCCCTGCACCCAGATCGCCGTCTAAACAGATCACATCGCCGCGCTGGAGCAGCGCCCCGAGGCGCATTCCCACCCGGCGGGTCTGGTCTGCGCTGCGGCTGAAGAATTCGAAGGCGTTCGCTTGCAAAATCGGCATATTATTAGGATTATATGATAGAAACGGCAGGCTGTCAGCAGGGATGAGACAGCAGACGGTTAACGTCTGCTCTATAATCAATTTATAGGGGCGGTGCATCCGTCGCCCGGGAACAAGATTGTTGCTTCAATATCGGAGTCGAGGCTTTAGCCGGTGACTCTCCATTTTCCCTTATAATGGAACTACCACCATGGAAAAAGAAGCTTTTCTCTACCAAAAACTTGAAGACAACCAGGTGCGCTGCGTGCTCTGCGGACACCGCTGTGTGATCGCCGACGGCAAGTACGGCGTCTGCCAGGTGCGCCAGAACCGCGGCGGCGTGCTGCATACCCTGGTCTACGGCAGCGCGATCAGCCGCAGCATCGATCCGATCGAGAAGAAACCGCTCTACCACTTCTACCCCGGCTCAAGTGCCTTCTCGATCGCCACGCTGGGATGCAACTTCCAGTGCCAGTGGTGCCAGAACTGGCAGATCGCGCAGGCGCCGCACACCAGCGGGCTGAGCGAAGTAGCTGACACGCCCCCGGAGCAGATCGTCGCTCAGACCCGAGACAGCGGCAGCCGCTCCATCGCCTACACCTACACCGAACCGACCATCTTCTTTGAGTACGCCTACGACACCGCCGTGCTCGCCCGCCAGGTAGGGATCGCCAACGTCTACGTCACCAACGGCTACATGACCCCCGAAATGCTCGACTTCTTCCACCCCTATCTGGACGCCGCCAACGTCGACCTGAAAGCCTTCCGCCAGCGGACTTACAGTACCTACGTCGGCGCGGGGTTGAATGAGGTGCTCGACAGCATGAAGCAGCTTAAGCAGTTGGGGGTCTGGCTCGAAGTCACCAGCCTGCTGATTCCAGGGATCAACGACGAACCCGCTGAAATCAAAGACATGGCGGGCTTCATCGCGGAGGAGCTTGGCACGGACGTGCCCTGGCATATCAGCCGCTTCTTCCCGCAGTACAAATTGAAAAACGTGCCCCCCACGCCAGAAAAAACCCTGCAGTCTGCCTATCAGATCGGCAAAGCTGCCGGGCTGAAATATGTCTACATGGGCAATATCCACGGGGAATCCAACACCAACTGCCCCGCCTGCGGTGAACTGCTGATCCCCCGCACCGGGTACCAGATTGGCGAGGTCAAGCTAACGAACGGCAAATGTCCCTCTTGCGGTGAAGTCATCGCC
>JBDLJU010000010.1:0-27840 GCA_039714215.1 Chloroflexota bacterium
ATGATGCCTTTTATTGATCCTGTCACAATCAGGCCTGGAGAATAAAATATGCAAGATAATCTTGTCAAAATCTTTGACACTACCCTCCGAGACGGTGAGCAATCCCCCGGTGCAACCCTCACCTCTAATGAAAAGTTAGAAATCGCTAAAACACTCGCCAAACTTGGAGTAGATATCATTGAAGCCGGATTTCCGGCCGCTTCTCCGGACGATCTTGAAGGTGTGCGCCAAATCGCCCGGGAAGTCGGCACATCCCAGGTAGGCGGGAGCACCTCGCCTGTGATTTGCGGTTTGGCCCGAGCGAATAAATCAGATATCGATGCTGCATGGGAGGCTGTGCAGCATGCAGACCGTCCGCGGATCCATACTTTTCTAGCCACTTCGCCGATCCACATGCAGTACAAACTCAAAATGGATCCTGAAGAAGTGGTTGAAAAAGTCCGAGAAATGGTGGCATATGCAAAAACCTACTGCGAAGATATTGAGTTTTCACCAGAAGACGCTGGCCGCAGCAACCCTGAGTTTCTCCATCTTGTTTTAGGGGAAGCCATCAAAGCCGGCGCGACAACAATCAACATCCCCGATACGGTTGGTTACACCACCCCCGAAGAATTTGGGGCATTGATTTCAGGCATTATCGAAAACACTCATGGGATTGAAAATGCGATTGTCTCGGTTCACTGCCACGATGATCTAGGTCTGGCAACTGCTAATGCCCTGGCAGGTATTCAGGCTGGGGCACGGCAAGTCGAGGTGACCATCAACGGGATTGGAGAGCGGGCAGGCAACACATCCCTGGAAGAGATTGCCATGGGAATCCGAACCCGCCGGCAGCACTATGAACTCGAAACAAATATCGACACCACACTAATCGCCCGCGCCAGCCGGATGGTCTCCAACTACACCGGAATTCCCGTGCAGCCTAACAAAGCCATCGTCGGGGCGAATGCCTTTGCTCATGAAGCGGGAATCCACCAAGATGGGATGCTCAAAAACAAAAGCACCTATGAAATCATGCGCCCGGATATGGTCGGATTGAGCCACTCAAAACTGGTTTTAGGCAAACACTCAGGCCGGCATGCTTTCAAAAACCATTTGAGCGAGATGGGGTATGACCTCGAACCAGAAGAACTCGAAATTGCGTTCAGGCGCTTTAAGGAATTGGCTGACCGAAAAAAGAACATAACCGATGTGGATTTAGAGGCTTTGGTTGCAAACCAAATCTCGCAACCAATTGAAATTTTCAGGCTGGATGGCTTGCAAGTTAGCTGCGGCACGATGGGCTTACCCACAGCTACGGTGCGGATGATTGGCCCAGATGGCGAATTGTATATCGAGGCCGCTGTCGGCACTGGCCCGGTAGATGCTACATTCAGCGCAATTCACTCCGTGATTCAGGCGCCAAATGTATTACTGGAATACAGCGTCAATGCAATTACAGAAGGGATTGATGCGATTGGCGAAGTTTCCGTTCGCCTGGAGGCTGAGAACGGATCCATCCCAAAACGAAAATCCCCGCAGAACAATTTTTATCAAACCCGCACCTTTGGCGGACACGGTGTAGATACTGACATTATCGTTGCCAGTGCCAAAGCATACCTCTCTGCATTAAACAAACTGCTGATCGCCAGCGGTGGGTATCTCGAATATACAAAGAAGACACCTCAACCAAGCGAGCAAGTCTCATGAACCCAGCAAACAACTCACCCAGCACCCTATTTGAAAAAGTTTGGGATCAACATATTGTTGCAGAAGAAGCAAATGCCCCATCGATCCTTTATATCGACCTGCATCTGATCCATGAAGTTACCTCTCCGCAGGCATTTGACGGGCTGCGCAGGCGTGGAATAAAAGTTCGCAGGCCAAAGCAGGTCATGGCAACCATGGATCACTCTACCCCCACAACCCCAGGTGCAACCATCATGGAAATGAAGGATGCACAAGGCCAGGCACAGTTGATCCAATTGGTCAAAAACTGTAAAGATTATGGCATCAATCTCTATCAATTAGGCTCGCCCCATAATGGTATTGTTCATGTTGTCGCCCCAGAAAGAGGGTTTACCCAACCCGGGATGACGATTGTCTGTGGAGACAGCCATACCTCCACCCACGGCGCGTTTGGCGCGCTGGCATTCGGGATTGGCACCAGCGAAGTCGAACATGTTTTGGCTAGCCAATGCCTCTTACAGAAAAAACCGAAAACCATGGAAGTCAGGATTGACGGAGAACTCAGTAACGGACTGACCGCCAAAGACATCATCCTGGCTTTAATCTCCAAGATCGGCACCGGCGGGGGTACCGGTCATGTGATCGAATACACCGGTTCGCTCATCGAGAGTCTTTCAATGGAAGAACGCATGACAATTTGTAATATGTCCATTGAAGGCGGCGCGCGGGCTGGGATGATCGCCCCTGATGAAACAACTTATCAATACCTGGCAGGTAGAGAGCACACACCAAAAGGCACCTCATGGGATGCAGCCCTGGAACATTGGAAAACCTTACCCACCGATCCAGACGCGAGCTATGATTCTCAATTCAAGTTAGATGTGGACGATTTAGCACCAATGATTACATTTGGCACCAACCCTGGTATGGGGCTTAAGATCAACGGTCAAGTCCCCGATCCTGCTCAGATCTCGGAACCTGAAGAACGCAAAACCCTTGAAAAATCCCTGGATTATATGGGTCTCAGACCCGGCACAAAGATACTCGATCATCCGGTAGATGTTGTTTTCTTGGGCAGTTGCACTAACTCCCGCATCTCTGACTTACGACAGGCTGCCAAAGTACTCAAAGGCCGAAAAGTAGCCAAAAACATTCGGATGCTGGTTGTCCCCGGTTCACAAGAAATCAAACGTCAGGCAGAAGCCGAGGGCCTTGACAACATCTTCAAAGATGCCGGAGCAGAATGGCGAGAAGCGGGCTGTTCTATGTGCCTAGCGATGAATGGTGATCAACTTGAGCCTGGGCAATATGCTGTCAGCACCAGTAACCGCAACTTTGAAGGCAGGCAAGGGAAAGGAGGCCGCACTTTATTAGCCTCGCCCCTCACGGCAGCAGCCGCTGCTGTTACTGGCAAGGTCACCGATGTTCGCACCTTGCTCTAGGAAAAATCATGAATACATTTACAAAAATACAATCTAACGGCATCCCGCTGCCGCAAAATAATATCGACACAGACCAGATTATTCCAGCCAGGTACTTGAAGGTAACTGATAAAGCTAGCGTAGCAGAAGGTCTATTTGCCGATTGGCGCTTCCACTCAGACGGAAGCATAAAAGAAGGTTTCGTCTTCAACCAGACAGAATACGCTGACTCAAAAATCTTATTAGCCGGTGATAATTTCGGCTGTGGTTCCTCACGAGAACACGCCCCATGGGCAATCACTGGTTGGGGAATCAAAGCGGTAATCTCCACCTCTTTTGCTGACATTTTCAAAAACAATGCACTCAAGAATAATTTGCTGCCAATCACAGTAGATGAGGAAACGCATCAATGCTTATTTGATTTAGTCGAAGAATCACCAACAGCAGAAATTGAAATTGACCTTGAATCTCAATCGGTTAAACTGCCAGGGGATATTAGCTTCACCTTTGAGATTGATCCCTTTGCTAAGAAGTGCCTGCTGACCGGAAAAGATCAACTCGAATATATTTTATCGTTCGAAGAACAGATCGACAAATTTGAAAAAGGTTGCCAGGCCATCATTATTAACTAGAAATACTCGAAATTCAGGATTTGCTTTACCCGCAAAACCCAGATTCGGTAGATATTTAATTTTGGAGAATTTTATGAAGATACTCGTTTACGACACAACGCTTAGAGATGGCGCTCAAAGTGAAGGTATTTCTTTATCATGCAATGATAAATTACGTATTTCTCAAAGATTAGACGATATTGGTATCGATTATATTGAAGGCGGTTGGCCGGGTTCAAACCCGAAAGATGTCGAGTTTTTCCAACGCCTGGACGAGCTTGACCTCCAACATGCCAAGATCACAGCCTTTGGCTCGACTTGCCGGGCTGGGTCTCAGGCGGCAGAAGACGCCAATCTCCAGGCATTGATAGAGGCCAACACTTCTGTATGCACCATCGTTGGCAAAACCTCAACACTGCATGTTACAGAGGTACTTCAAACCACTTTGGAAGAAAATCTTCGGATTATTGAAGAAAGTGTTTATTATCTAAAATCTCAAGGAAAAGAAATCATCTATGATGCAGAACATTTCTTTGATGGTTTCAAAGCAGATCCAGATTACGCAATCAAAACTTTACAAGCGGCTGTCGCTGGCGGTGCAGACTCTCTCGTATTATGCGACACAAATGGCGGCACTCTTCCCCATGAAATATCCGAAATGGTCAAACAAATCACCGACCAGTTTACACCTGCCACGATTGGCGTACACATGCACAATGATAGCGAATGTGCTGTAGCGAACACATTGGTTGGCGTGCAAGCCGGGGCAGTCCAGGTTCAAGGTACGGTGAATGGGTACGGAGAACGCTGCGGAAACGCCAACCTTTGCAGTGTCATCCCCGATCTAGAATTGAAGCTCGGTTACACCTGCTTGCCAGAAGGCAAGCTAAAAAATATATTTGACCTATCTCATTTTGTCGCTGAAATTGTCAATCTGGCCCCAAACGATCATCTACCCTATATCGGCACCAGTTCCTTTGCGCATAAAGGAGGCATCCATGTCGCTGCTATCCGGCGGAATATTGACAGCTACCAGCATATTGATCCCGAATTGGTCGGGAACCAGATGCGCACGGTCGTTTCGGAACTTTCCGGGCGCGGCAACCTGCTGAACAAAGCTGCAGAATTCAACATCGATATTGAGAATCAAGAATTTCTCGGAGAAATGCTGCAGCACATCAAAGACCTTGAAGCCCGTGGGTTTTCCTTTGAATCTGCTGAAGCCTCAATTGCCCTGATGCTGCAACGGCAGCAAAAAGGTTATACGCCACCCTTTGAGCTGATCGATTTTTCGGCAACGGTTGAACACCGCAGAGGCCGGGGTACTTTCGCTGAAGCGATGGTGAAAATCAAAGTTGACGGTGAAATTGTGCATACGGTAGCAGATGGCAATGGTCCTGTAAACGCATTAGACGCCGCTTTACGAAAAGGTCTGATCCCGATTTACCCCAAACTAAAATATTTCAAATTGGCCGATTATAAAGTTAGGATCATTGATGGAAACAATGGAACAGCATCAACAACCAGAGTGTTAATTGATACCCAAAACGGACACAGCCGCTGGAGCACCGTTGGTGCCAGCCCCAACATTATCGAAGCCAGCTGGTTAGCCCTGGCAGACAGCGTAGAATATGGATTGGTGATGTCATGAAATCAAAAATCGCAGTACTGCCCGGAGACGGTATCGGGCCAGAAATAACCACCCTCGCCCAAGATTTATTAGAGCGGGTTGCAAAAATATTCGGACACGAATTTGAGATGGAAGAACACCTCATTGGCGGTTGCGCTATTGATGCAACCGGAAATCCTCTACCTGATGAAACATTGAATGCCTGTAAGCAGGCTGATGCAGTTTTATTAGGTGCTGTTGGCGGC
Organism: Chloroflexota bacterium; assembly: GCA_039714215.1. Classification (GTDB taxonomy): domain Bacteria; phylum Chloroflexota; class Anaerolineae; order Anaerolineales; family UBA11579; genus UBA11579. Next base: position 5,576 of record JBDLJU010000010.1, read on the forward strand.
TCGAAATGGGATAACCCCCAGGCGAAAACCAGGCCAGAAGCGGGACTGCTAGGTCTTAGAAAAAGTTTAGGCCTGTTTGCCAACCTGCGCCCGATTCAGCCCCACCCCGATTTGATCTCGGCCTCACCGCTCAAAGAGGAAAATTTGAAAGACGTTGATTTTATCGTGGTACGCGAACTCACCGGCGGGATTTATTTTGGAGAGCCGCGCGTCCGCCATCAGGTTAACGGGCAATCTCAAGCCCTTGACACCATGATCTACAACCAAGACGAAATCGAAAGAGTTGCTCACCTGGCATTTCACCTCGCTCAGCAGCGCGAAAAAAAATTGACTTCAGTAGACAAAGCGAATGTCCTCGAAAGCTCGCGTTTATGGCGAGAGACGGTAACAAATATTGCAGCACAATACCCAGAAGTAACCTTCGAGAACCTGCTGGTAGACTCTGCAGCCATGCATTTGCTGACCCGGCCTGCCAGTTTCGATGTCATCCTGACTGCCAATCTATTTGGGGATATATTGACCGATGAAGCATCGATCCTGACCGGTTCTCTCGGTAACCTTCCTTCAGCATCTTTGGGTGAAAGTATGAACACACTCGACAAACCACGCGGCATGTACGAACCTATCCACGGGTCAGCGCCAGATATTGCCGGTCAAGGTATCGCTAACCCAATCGGTACAATTTTGTCTACGGCGCTTTTGCTGCGCCATTCTTTCGGGTTGGAAGAAGAAGCACAAGCGATTGAAACAGCAATAAATCAAACCCTGGCAAAAGGTTTCCGCACCGCGGATATTGCCGAGCCAGATCAGACGGTAGTCAACACAAAAGAAATGGGAGAAGTTATCACAGCACAATTCACCCAAGCATAATATCTATTTCATTTAGGAAAAGTGGAGAATACATGAAAGCAGACTACATATGGATGGACGGCGAACTGGTTCCTTACGATCAGGCGAATGTCCATTTTCTCAGCCAAGCGCTGCATTACGGATTAGCCATATTTGAGGGCATTCGGGCTTATGATACAGACAAAGGCCCAGCTGTATTTAGATTAGGTGAGCATGTTAATCGGTTGTTGAATTCAGCTCACGCCTTTGGTATTCAAAATTTCCCATACAGCGCACAAGAAATCAGTGATGCTATCCATCAAACCATCAGCGCAAACCAACTCACATCTTGCTATATCCGCCCGTTGATCTATTTGGTAGACGGTCCTCTGAGCCTCAACATGGATGACTCTCGCCCAGCTATGAGCATAGCCACCTGGGAATGGGGCGCATTGCTCGGAGAAGAAAGTTTATCCAACGGCGTCAGGCTAATGGTCTCATCTTTCACCCGCCTACACCCAAATGTCAACCTTACTAAAGCGAAAATCTCCGGGAACTACGTAAATTCAGCGATGGCTAAAACCCTGGCTGCTAGAGCTGGTTTTGATGACGCTGTTATGTTGGACCCTGAGGGTTTCGTGGCCGAATGCACAGGTGAAAACATATTTGTAATAAGAGATGGAAAAATCTATACACCCCCGCGCACCACAATCCTAGAAGGAATCACCCGCGATGCGCTGATTACCTTGGCACAGGATTTAGCAGTAGAGGTCGTAGAAGAACCGCTCACCAAAGACCAACTGTATATTGCCGATGAAATTTTTGTGTGCGGCACAGCAGCCGAGGTCGTTCCAGTTAACGAGATAGATTTCCGTACAATTGGTACTGGCGAGATCGGTCCGATCACAAAAACAGTGCAAAGGTCCTACCTGGATACCATTCATGGAAACGGTAAAAGATCAGAAGAATGGTTGTCCTTTATCAATGTTCCAATCACCTCGACAGGAATTTAGACAATTTGCGAAAAGCTTATTCATAAATTATAAGGCTCTCACAGCAGACTGCTGGGTAATCAGCAGATAATGTGCCTTCCAGATTTTGTTTAATTTCATGCTGATTAGCACAATCTCTCAAAGCATGGTATTTTAATTGACATTATGAATCTTAATCAAAATTTTAATCTGATCCGCCAATCTGCCACGGTTGCCATCGCAGACCGAGTTTTGGAACTCAAAGCCAGTGGCCGTGAGATTATTCCGCTCCAAGTCGGCGACCCAGACTTTGCTACTCCGCAAGCTGTTTTAGATGTGGCATTCAAGGCCATGCAGGATGGACTGACCCATTACGGCCCAAGCCGCGGCTATCTCGACCTGCGGCAAGCGGCAGCAACCACTTTAGCCCGTGACACTCAAGGTGTGTTATTTAACCCAGAAACAGAAATCTTGGTCACCCATGGCGGTATCCATGCTTATTATCTCGCCATTCAATCGGTATTGAACCCAGGGGACGAGGTACTGATCCCCGATCCGAGCTGGCCAACCCATGCCAATATGGTCAAGCTGCTGCATGGCCGTGTGGTCTACGTGCCTGCACCAGCAGAGAATGGTTTTATCCCCCCTCTAAAAGCCTGGGAAGAAGCGCTAACGCCAAAAACACGCGTGATTGTGATTAACTACCCATCCAACCCAACTGGGGCTTATCCCTCACGAGATTATCTATACCAATTGCATGAATTTGCCGCCAGGCATCATCTCTGGATCATCAGTGACGAAGTCTATAAAAACCTTTATTATAATGAGAAAGCTGTATCAGCCGGCACGTTCCCTGAAGTAAAAGACCACACCATTTTGGTTAACAGCCTGTCCAAAACTTATGCCATGACCGGCTGGCGGATTGGGTATCTAGCCGCACCACAGCAGGTATTAGATAACGCACTCAAAGCAGGGCAAAATTCGATCACTTGTGTAGCTCCCTTTGTGCAAAAAGCAGCCGCTTTTGCACTGACTGATGATGGTGTACAAAAAGCCGCTACAAAAATGCGTGATACCTATGCAAGACGCCGAGAAATTGTGCTAGATATCGCCCGCGAATTTGACCAATCACCTGTAAAGGTGACCGCCCCTCAGGGTGCCTTTTATTTCTTCCTGGACTTTCGAGCAATGGGTATTTCCTCTGTGGATATCTGTGAACAGATTCTGGAAGAAGAGGGAGTTGGACTTGTGCCTGGGGCTACCTTCGGGGAACAAGGTGAAGGATTTGTAAGAATGACCGTTGCGGCCTCCGATGCAGATGTGGCATTAGGTTTTAGAAAAATTATGGATTGGACCCAACGACAATGATGAGGTTAAAATGAAAATTGCATTTCAAGGTGAACCAGGCGCGTACAGCGAAGAAGCAGGACATGGATACAATCATTCAGCCGAGATGGTGCCACACGAATCGTTCGATGCTGTTTTTGCAGCAGTCACAACAGGGACATGTGACGCCGGGCTGATCCCGATTGAGAATTCTTTGGCCGGCAGCATCCATCAAAATTACGATTTACTCCTTCAGCATGAATTATTTATCATTGGTGAATATTATTTACGCGTCAGCCACTGCCTGATTGGTTTCCCAGGTGTTGGCTTGACTGAAATCAAGCGTGTCATCAGCCATCCACAGGCATTGGGTCAGTGCGCCGGATTCTTTCGGAAATTAGGTGTAAAAATTGAACCGGTGTACGATACTGCTGGCAGTGTCAAGATACTCAAATCCAGCCAGGATCGAACAACCGCGGCAATTGCCTCAAAAAGAGCAGCCGAGATTTATGAGATGGAAATATTGCAGGAGAGTATCGAAGACAACCCGGAAAATTACACTCGTTTTCTAGCAATCGCTCCACAGCCCATATTACCCAAAGGCGAAGCAAAAACATCGATTGTGTTCATACTTAAAAACCAACCCGGCGCATTGTTCAAGGCTTTGAGCGTTTTCGCCCTGCGAGATATCGACCTGACCAAGATCGAGTCTCGCCCTCTCGCCGGAAAGCCATGGGAATATTTGTTTTATGTGGACTTTGTTGGCCCGACCGGAAGCGAGACCACCAAACGAGCACTGGACCATTTAGGTGAGTTTGCATCTATGCTGCGTGTACTTGGCACTTTTTCTCACTCTATTGCTTGACTTATCTATTCCGCTGGTATAGAATTGTATCCAATATGAAATTATCAAACCGCTTCTTTTCTAGCTATTATTTTACGGCTTCCGACCCAGGTTGCCGTTGGTGGTGCTTAAGAAGTTAGCAGAATTATTCCTGCATATCTAAAGAGCGAGCCAGCCGGCTCGCTCTTTTTTTGTTTTTTGGAGATCTTATGGCCACACGTGCAATCCGAGGCGCAATAACTATCAAGACAGACTTAAAAGAGAATCTTCTATCAGCAACACGTGAAATGTTGGAAGCGTTACTCGAATCCAACCCTGATTTGAAGACCGAAGATATTGCCAGCGCGATCTTCACAACAACAGAAGATGTTTCTTCAGCCTTTCCAGCCCAGGCAGCTCGGCAAATCGGTTGGAATAATGTTCCTATGATTTGTGCCCGAGAGATTCCTGTCCCAGGCAGCTTGCCATTGTGCGTTCGGGTGCTGATTATCTGGAACACTCAAAAAGAGCAAACAGCGATCAACCATGTTTATTTAAGAGATGCCATTAAATTGCGGCCTGATCTTATTGATTGACAACCAACTCAAAAAGAGACACAAAGGAAAAGAAGAGATGATGATTATCATGCAACCAGGAGCGACTGAAGAAGAAGTCAAACGAGTGATCGAGCGCATAGAAAAACACAATCTAGCTGCGCATACCATTGTCGGCGTGGAGCAAACGATTATTGGTGCGGTCGGTGAAAGCCACCGGATAACAGAAAGCACCTTTGAGACCTTGCCGGGGGTACTGGCCGTAAATCGAATTTCTCAGCCTTACAAGTTAGCATCCCGCCAATTCCACCCCAATGATTCAGTTTTTCCACTCGATGGGTTCATGATCGGCGGAGATGAAATTCCGATCATCGCTGGGCCATGTTCGGTGGAGTCGCGCTCGCAAATCATCGAATCAGCACAAGCTGTCAAGGCAGCTGGCGCAAATGCTTTACGAGGAGGGGTCTTCAAGCCACGCACATCCCCTTACTCATTCCAGGGCTTAGGGGAAGAAGGGCTTAAATACATGGCCGAAGCCAGAGAACTCACCGGTTTACCCCTTGTGGTCGAGGTGATGGCCATCTCACAAGTCCCTCTCATTGTTGAATATGTGGACATGCTCCAAATTGGCGCTCGCAATATGCAAAACTATAATTTACTGCGAGCTGTGGGCGAAACCCGCATCCCTGTACTGCTCAAACGCGGGATGAGTGCCTCCATAGAAGACCTGTTAATGGCTGCCGAATACATCCTCGCTGGTGGTAACAATCGGGTAGTCTTATGCGAACGCGGCATCCGAACTTTTGAGACGGCCACCCGAAACACCACAGATATTAATGCTATCCCTGTGCTCAAGTCACTCACCCATTTACCTGTCATTCTCGATCCGAGTCACTCAACCGGTCATGCAAATTATGTAACAGCTGTATCCAAAGCAGCTATCGCTGCTGGTGCAGATGGTGTGATTGTCGAGGTACATCCAGACCCCGCCCACGCCATGTCAGACGGCCGTCAATCGCTAACCCCCGAAGATTTCAGTGAGATGGTCTCCAAAGTCCGGCCAATTGCTCATGCTGTCGATCGCCATCTTGTTCCAACAAAGGCTACGCTTGCCTCGGAGGGTGCCTCCCATGGATGAGACTGGCTTTTCGCTGAAAGATGCGAAGATCGCAATGATTGGATTAGGATTAATGGGAGGTTCTTTGGCCTTGTCATTGAGACATAATTGCCAACGATTAAGCGCCTTGGATACAAATCTCTCTACCCTTGAGCTTGCCCGCGTCCAGAAAATCGTTGACGTTGCTGACAGTGATCCTGATAAAGTGCTGGCCGATGCCGACCTGGTAATTCTTGCCTGCCCTATCCCGGCAATCATAGAATGGATAAACCGCTTGCAAGACTATATTCACCATCCTTGCATCGTGATGGACATTGGTTCAACTAAGCGAGGGATTGTTAAAGCGCTCGAAACCTTGCCAGCGAACTTTGATCCAATTGGCGGACATGCGATTTGCGGTCGCGAGCATCTTTCTTTGAAGAATGCTGAGCCAGCCCTATTTCATCAAGCTCCTTTTGCCTTGACCCCGCTCGCCCGCACCAGCTCCAATGCCCGTAACGCCGCCTTACAGATATTAGAAGTACTAGGTGCTAACCCACTCTGGTGTAATGCGAATGACCATGACCGCATATTGGCCAACACAAGCCACATGCCTTACCTGCTCTCATCTGCATTAGCTCTTATCCCAACTGAGGAAGCAATACCGTTCATCGGGTCGGGTTTTCGTTCAACTGCGAGGCTGGCGGGCACACCAAGCAGTATGATGTTAGGTGTACTCCTGTCCAATCATGACAACATATTGACGGCATTGCGCCAAATACAAGGCCAGTTATCGCAGCTTGAATCCGCCTTGGAAAATGATCCAACCGGATTGCAGGCGATTCTGGATAGGGCTCAAGATCAATACCATACCCTGATGCAATAACTTAGAAAAACGATGACACAACAAACTTCAACCCTACCTTTACCAATCAGCCCCCTGCAAGCTCCCCCTCAAGCCAGCATCTGTATTCCTGGGTCAAAATCGCTGACCAATCGGGTTCTACTGATCGCCGCAATGGCTAAGGGTACCACCACCCTCTCCAATGCGCTGTTCTCTGATGATTCTTTATATTTAGCGAATGCCCTCCAAACCCTGGGTTTCAGCGTAACTCTCGACCCTGAAAATACCCGTATCACGGTCAAAGGTTTAGGCGGCTGCATCCCAGAAAAACAAGCTGATCTGTTTATCGGTAATGCGGGGACAGCAGCCCGATTTCTGACCGCTTTTCTCACACTGGGGAATGGAGAGTACACGATTGATGGCAATTCCCGGATGAGAGAACGCCCTATTGGAGATCTGGTTGATACCCTGAGACAGCTCGGTGCAAAGCTAGAAGCCAGCACTCCCCAACAGTCTTCGATGGTATCTCCCCCGCTAAAAATCACCGCATCAGGTCTTTCTGGTGGGCGAGCAGAAATTTCTGGCATGATTTCTTCCCAATATTTATCCGCTTTGATCATGGTTGCCCCTTACGCCCAAACAACTGTCAGCATAGAAGTCACTACCAAGCTTAATTCCAGGCCCTATATTGATTTGACCCTGTCCGCCATGTCTGATTTTGGGGTGGAAATCGAGCGAGATGTTTACAAACAATTTATCGTTCACCCTGCTCGCTATACACCTACAAGAGATTACCCTATCGAAGCCGATGCCTCTGCAGCATCCTATTTTTTTGCGATCCCTGCACTTTGCGGCGGCACGATAAGGGTTGAAAACATCAATCGAAATTCGAAGCAAGGCGACATAAGCTTCTTAGATGTCTTGAGCAAAATGGGTTGCACGGTAACAGAATTCAATAATTCAATCGCTGTCACAGGTGCAGACGAAATCACAGGCATCGATATGGACATGTGTGATATTCCCGATACAGCCCAAACCCTCGCCGCACTGGCACCCTTTGCGACAACACCCACACGCATTCGAGGGATTGCCTCCGCTCGCCTCAAAGAAACGGATCGGGTATCAGCTACCTGCACAGAGCTGAAAAGAATTGGAGTGCGTGTGGATGAGCATGAGGATGGATTGACGATCTATCCATGCAGCGAATTCCATCCTGCAACCATTCAAACCTACAATGACCACCGCATGGCGATGGCCTTTTCGATGATCGGTTTGCGCCAGGCTGGAATCAAGATAGAAAATCCCGGCTGCGTTTCTAAAACCTTTCCGAATTTTTTTGAAGTATTGGAAACACTTAAATGATAGAACTTGGATTGATCGGTTACCCACTAGAGCACAGCCTCTCTCCTCAAATCCACCATGCAGCTTTAGCCACCTGCGGACTGAAAGGCCGATATACCCTCTTTTCAATTTCACCAAGCAATTGGGACAAAGTGCATGAATTACTCAACCAGGTTCGCGATGGTGTGATCCAGGGATTGAACGTGACCATTCCTCATAAGGAAGCCGTCATCCCCCTGCTGGACACGATAACGCCTATCGCTGAAGCGATTGGGGCAGTCAATACAATTTTTATGCAGGAGGACAAACTGATTGGAGATAACACGGATGCAGCAGGATTTCTTGCCGATTTGGACAACAATTTTACCGGGTGGCGAAATGAAAGCACAAAGAACGCCCTTGTACTTGGTGCTGGTGGGTCAGCCAGGGCTGTAACATCCGCACTCATCAAGGAGGGCTGGAATGTCACGATCACTGCACGACGGCTGGGACAGGTTGAAGGACTGATTGCCCAATTCCCAGAACATGTATCCCAGCTATCATCTCTTGAATACCTATTTGATGATCTCACCGAAATTTCCCCCACCCTGCATTTAATTATCAATGCAACCCCGATTGGTATGTGGCCCAACATTAAAAACTCTCCCTGGTTGGAAGGTTTACCCTACCCGAAACGGGCTTTCTTTTATGATTTAGTCTATAACCCGCACGATACGAGGTTTGTTCTTGGAGCGCGCGACGCAGGGCTACCCGCAGTCACAGGTTTCGGGATGCTGGTTGAACAAGCTGCTCTGTCGTTTGAACTTTGGATAAAATGCAGCGTACCAAGAGAAAAATTATTTGCTTCATTGGAGGAAAAATGAGTTTACGTTTTCTAACAGCAGGCGAATCACATGGGCCGGTGATCACTGCAATATTGGATGGATTTCCTGCCGGTCTGCCGCTGGATGCATCCATCATCGACGATGAACTTGCCCGCCGCCAAAGGGGCTTTGGTTCTGGTGGGCGGATGAAGATTGAGAAAGATGCAGTCCAAATATTGAGCGGTGTGATGAATGGTGAGACGATCGGTTCACCGATTGCTCTGCTTCTCAACAACGCAGATCACCAAAAATGGCAGGGAAAAGCCATAGACCCAATGACTTCACCGCGGCCTGGTCATGCAGATTTGACCGGAGCAGTCAAATACGGTTACCGCGATTTACGACCATCGCTAGAGCGAGCATCAGCGCGTGAGACAGCCATGCGAGTGGCAGCAGGCGCGATATGCAAACACTTCTTAGCACAATTCGGGATCATCGTTGGCGGCTATGTACGCTCTATTGGTCAGATTGAAACAGAGTTGAAAGAAAACGATCTTCGAGTACGCTTTGAAGAGGCAGAAAAGAATGATATCCGCTGCCCGGACCCAATTGCCGCCGAGAAAATGAGAATACAGATTGAAAAAGCGATTCATGGAAAAGATACATTAGGCGGCGTGATTGAAATTTTTGTTTTGCATGTGCCAATCGGGCTTGGCTCCTTTGCACAATGGGACCGCCGCCTTGAAGCTCGTTTGGCACAGGCGATCTTATCCGTTCAGGCCATGAAAGGGGTAGAATTTGGAACTGCATTTGAAAACACCCATTTGTCAGGGACAATGGCACATGACGGGATTCAAGTGGCTGGGAAAAAACTCACGCGAACAACAAACCGCGCAGGAGGCACGGAAGGCGGTGTTTCCAATGGAGAGCCAATCATCATCCGGGCAGCGATGAAACCAATTGCCACTACTCTCACCCCACAAATGACTGTGGACCTGGCGACGGGGAAACAAGCTCCTACAAAATACGAGCGGTCTGATTTTTGCCCGGTGCCGCGCGCGGTTCCGATTCTTGAAGCGATGGCCGCAATTGTAATTTCCGACGCGCTGATAGAAAAGTTGGGAGGGGATTCACTGAGCGAGATGAGACCACGTTTTGAGGCACTCCGCCAGGCAAGCATTGACGATCTCCCGATGGACAACCACTCGCACATTTGGTGGGAGTAATTGATGCATATTTTTCTTTACGGCCCATCCGGAAGTGGAAAATCTACCGTCGGAAAATTACTAGCCAAAAGCCTCAACTTACCTTTTCTGGATCTGGATACTGAGATCGAGCGTACCTCAGGACAACTGATCCAGCAGACCATATCTATGCAAGGGGAGCACGTTTTTCGAGATTTGGAAACGAAGGTCTTAAAAATTATCACGAGTAACACAGAGTCTATCATTGCGCTGGGAGGTGGCGCATTACTACGTGATGAGAACCGCAGATTAGTCCATACACTTGGCCAGGTAGTTTTCTTAGAGGTGGATTTATCGACCCTCATCTCACGGTTAGCCAACGATGAAAATAAACGCCCTCTGCTGGCAGGCAAACTTGAACCATCGCTGCAATCGCTACTCGATTCCCGACAGGAACATTATGATTCGTTTCCCCTGCGAGTGGATGCCTCAAGAAATCCAGATCAAGCAGCCTGGGAAATCCAGGTTTTGATTGGCCGCTACCACCTACGCAGTATGCCGCCTGCCTATGATGTTCTCGTACAAGAAGGAGGTTTGGAGTCAATTGGTGACCTACTCAAGCAGCGAGGGCTGTCTGGTCCCATACTGGTGGTGAGCGATTCAAATGTAGCGCCTTTGTATCTTGAGGATGTGCTTAACTCTCTGCGAGCGTGTGGATTTGCTGCCAGCAAACTAGTAATCCCGGCTGGAGAAGCACATAAGAATATCGATACAGTCTCGTCCATCTGGCTCGGCTGTTTAGCGGCGGACCTGGATCGGAAGAGCACCCTCGTTGCACTCGGCGGTGGGGTAGTTGGCGACCTGGCAGGATTCGCCGCCGCAACATTCATGCGCGGCCTCAATTGGGTGGCAGTCCCAACAACCTTGTTGGCAATGGTTGATGCCAGCATGGGGGGCAAGACGGGCTTCGATCTGCCCGAGGGCAAGAACCTGGTGGGGGTTTTCCACCCACCCAGATTTGTTTTGGCTGACCCAGAAGTTCTGGACACTTTGCCCGAACGTGAGCTTCGCGCGGGCTTAGCGGAAGTAGTCAAACATGGAATTATTGCAGACCCTGATCTGTTCAATTTATGCAGTCAAGGCTGGGAAACAATTAAGGCTCACCTGCCTGAAGTAGTCAGACGGGGCATGGCGGTAAAGGTAAAAATAATTGAGGAAGATCCTTTTGAGCAAGGCATTCGGGCAGCGTTAAACTTTGGTCACACCGTCGGCCATGCAATCGAGCTGGTTAGTCAATTCAACCTGCTGCACGGCGAAGCTGTGGCAATCGGGATGGTCGTCGAGACGAACCTGGCTGAACGATTATCTATTGCAGAGAAAGGTTTAGCTGCAACACTGCAAGAAACCCTTTCAAAGTTGAGATTACCTGTCGATATCCCGAATAATTTACCGCAAGCTGAAATAACCGATACCATGCGATCCGACAAGAAAAAATCTGCTGGGATTATTCGGTTTGCCCTGCCAGAAAAAATCGGCATTGTTAGGGTGGGTATAGAAATTGAAAACCTGGAATCTGTTTTATAAGGAAGAAAAATGAAAATATTAGTCTTACACGGTCCAAACCTAAATTTGACAGGTACTCGAGAACCTGAGATATATGGTTCAATGACCCTGGACGAAATCAATGAGCGATTGATTCAACAAGGCACTGAGCTTGGCATTGATGTGGCCTGCCGGCAGTCCAACCACGAGGGGGAATTAATTGATGCGCTACAAGATGCAAGGCTGTGGGCAAAGGGTGTGATCTTCAATCCAGGTGGATACTCCCATACATCTGTCGCTTTGCGTGATGCCATAGCGGCGATTAACGTTCCAGTCATCGAAGTACATATGTCGAACGTTTATCAACGCGAGGAGTTCCGGCACCAATCATATCTCTCAGGGGTATGCAAAGGAAAAATCGTCGGATTTGGCTGGCAGTCTTATTCACTTGGGTTGATCGCATTTAATTTGGAAGAGGTAAACTTATGATTGATTTCATGGCTATCATAAAATACTTAGGATCTAACCATGAAGGGCTATTAAAACTAACCGGTTAAGCTCTCCCAACTACATCAATACCGATAAATTTGAATAATCTCATATTTCTATTTCTGAAGATTTTTTCCCTCATGTGATTTTTTATAATTTAATCGTCAAGTTTTTCTTTTGCCATTTCAATCTGTTTAAAAACTGCCTCTGGTGCTGTACCCCCAATACTATCTTTTCTGTCAATTGCCTGCTTGAAGTCGAAGGTTCTTTTAAAATTCTCTTCGAACCTGGGGGTGATTGTTTTGAGAATTGAGATTGGGATTTTCGAAAGAGGGATTTTATTTTCTTCACTATAGCGAATTACTTCCCCAATCTTATGGTGTGCCTCACGGAAAGGAACGCCTTGATCTACCAAATAATCAGCCATATCAGTTGCTAACATCGCTTCGCTCAAGTGTGATTGCATCTTTTCGGAAAAAACGACCAGTGACTCGACCACGCCAACCACAACTGAAAGGGTCAGCGCTAAGTTATCCACACTATCAAATAGGGCTTCTTTGTCTTCCTGTAAATCTTTATTATATGTCGAAGGCAACCCCTTCAAGACAATCAACAAATTCACCAAAGAAGAAATGACTCGACCTGTTTTTCCACGCGCCAATTCCATCGAGTCTGGGTTGCGTTTTTGCGGCATCAGGCTGGAACCGGTTGTGTAAGCCTCTCCTATTTGCAAATAATTAAAGGCTGGATTACTGAACAGGATAATATCCTCTGCGAAATGGCTGATATGCACAGCGATCAAAGAGTTGACAAACAAGAACTCTGCTACAAAATCTCGGTCACTTACAGCATCGAGGCTGTTCATGCTGATCCCATCCATCCCCAGCTCTTTGGCAATCTTTACGCGGTCTATCCCAAAGGGATTACCTGCTAAAGCTCCTGACCCTAGTGGAGAAACTGCTGTTCTTGCTCGTGCATCCTTCAAGCGGGCTTTATCTCGCTCAAACATCCAAAAAAAGCTCATTAGCCAATGGCTAAATAATATAGGCTGGGCGGGTTGTAAATGTGTGAAACCTGGCATCAACACATTGGCATGTGCTTCTGCCTTGGCGATTATCTTGTGTTGAAGCGATTCAAGCAAGCTAATGATTTGTTCAATTTCCTGCATCACATAAAGGCGCAAATCTATCGCAACTTGATCATTCCGGCTGCGTCCAGTATGCAATTTGCCTGCGGGTTTGCCGACCAGCTCAAATAAGCGCCGTTCTATGGCTGTATGAATATCTTCATCACCAGTCTTCGCTTCAAATTCACCGGCATCAAATTCATCTTTTATCTGTTCAAGACCCTGCTGAATACTGGTTCTTTCTTCGCCGGATAACAATCCTGCCAGATGTAAAGCCTCAGCATAGGCCAGGCTACCTTGAATATCTGCAGCATAAAGTCTTTTATCAAACCTGAAGCTATCATTGAATTGCTTCATCAAGTCACTTTGGTCTTCGCTGTAGCGTCCGCCCCATAATTTCATAGGAGTCTCCTGGTGTTTTAAAGACTGGAAAACGCCAGCCTTTAAATCTGTACTTTTCTAATCTAGTCTCTTTTAAAGATCGAATAATCAGGGGCACGGAAGCGACTTTTACCTGTACCCTCAATGCTGAGGAGTGCATCAATCTTCATTGGCAGCCCCCAAAGATTAATGAAACCTTTTGCATCTTGCTGGTCATAAATGTCCATTTGTCCAAAGGAAGCATAATCTTCGCGGTATAAGCTATAAGGAGATTTGCGCCCACAGGTGATGATATTGCCTTTATATAGTTTCATCCGCACGTGTCCAGTGACATTCTTCTGAGTAACTGATACAAATCCATCCAGTGCTTCACGCAATGGGGAGAACCATTTGCCATCATAGACCAATTCAGCATAACGCAATGCGATCATATGTTTATAGTGTAAGGTATCTTTATCCAAGCAGATACTTTCAAGTTCCTGATGGGCCCTATATAGGATTGTACCTCCTGGTGTTTCATAAATACCATGCGACTTCATTCCGACCAGACGATTTTCAACTAGATCAATGCGGCCAACCCCATGTTTAGCGCCAATCTTGTTTAACTGTTCTACCAGTTCCACGGGAGCGAGTTTTTTTCCATTGAGCCCGATTGGCAAACCCTGTTCAAACTCAAGCACGATTTCATCCGGGGTATCTGGCGCATCCTGTGGACTTCTGCTAAGGGTATACATATCTTCTTCTGGTTCCATCCAGGGATCCTCAAGAATGCCGCCCTCATGGCTCATGTGCCAAAGATTTCGGTCTCGACTATAAATAGATTTTTTCGATTGACCCAGCGGGATATTATGTTTCTTAGCATAAACAATTGCATCTTCACGACTGAGAATATCCCATTCGCGCCAAGGAGCAATTATGCTCAGGGTGGGGTTCAGCGCCATTGCTGATACCTCAAACCGTACCTGATCGTTCCCTTTGCCTGTGCAACCGTGCGCCAGGCCATCTGCACCTTCCTCTTCAGCGATCTCTACCTGCCGCTGGGCAATCAGTGGACGGGCAAATGAAGTTCCAAGTAAGTACTTTCCTTCATAGATCGCGCCCGCTCGCATGGTTGGGAAGACATACTCGGTAAGAAATCTTTCGCGGAGGTCTTCAATGATGATCTTGCTGGCGCCGCTATTGAGCGCTTTCTCTTCAAGACCCTCTAATTCTTCCTCCTGGCCCAGGTCAGCAGTGTAACAAATCACTTCGCAGCCATAATTTTCGATCAGCCAATGTACGATAATTGATGTATCCAGGCCACCAGAATAGGCGAGAACAACTTTCTTTGGTTTAGGTTGAATTTGCATACCCTTTTCTCCTTGTTTTTTCGCTTAATTAAGTACGGTAATGTCCGTTGATCGTTATATACTCATGGCTCAAATCACAGGTCCAAAGCCAATAACTGCTCTCGCCCAGCCCAAGCTCGAGAGAGACTTCCCATGTATCCGCTTGCATCAAGGCAATCGCTTCTTCTTCATCGTAAGCAGCACTCTTTCCATTTTCAAATAACTTGATTACCTGATCGTTCCCTTTTAAATACAGGCTTGCCTTTTCGGGAGAGAAATCTGCATTCGCATAACCCGCGGCACATATTATCCGACCCCAATTAGGATCTGCTCCATAAAATGCTGTTTTACATAGTGGCGAGGTGGCAATAGCACGCGCGATCTTTTCCGCATCATCCTGGCTATTTGCGCCATTAATATTCACAGTAATCAGCTTGGTAGCTCCTTCTCCATCTTGCACAATCGCCTTTGCCAGTTGGGTGCAGAGCTGAAAAAAGGTCTCGTAAAAATCGCTGCCTGGATCAACTTCTACCCCTGAAGCGCCATTGGCCAGTAATAAAACCGTATCATTGGTGCTCATATCACCATCCACCACAATCCGATTAAATGTCTGGTTCCAAATTTCTGGAATTTTTACCAGCATCTCTTTTGTGAGAGCTGCATCAGTGCAGATCACTGAAAGCATGGTTGCCATATTCGGCGAGATCATTCCCGAGCCTTTGGCAACCCCGGTGATGGTGTAACCAGCCGGGCTTTGAAGACTGATAATTTTAGGACGTGTGTCTGTGGTCATCATTGCCCGGGCAACATCTTGCCATGCTTGAGGAGATCGCTGCAATTTTATTTCTTCAATACCAGTTAGAACCATATCAATTGGCAGCGGCACACCAATGACCCCGGTTGATAAGACCAGCACCTCATCAGCATTCCCTGCAAATAGCTGGCTGGTAGCCTCTGCTATCTGCCGAGTATGCTGCATGCCTTCGCTCCCGGTGCAGGCGTTGGCATTGCCAGCATTAACCGCCACAGCCCGTACAGCTTTGCCAGCCTGTACAATTTGCTGATCGTAGAGCACAGGAGCTGCTTTAACTTTGTTGGTGGTAAAAGCCGCCGCTACCTGACAAGGACTTTCGCTAAAGACAACAGCCAGGTCTTTTTGATTCTCGGTTTTTAACCCACAGTGGAGCGCGGCAACCTGGTAACCTTTTGGGGTATTATTTATACTCTTCATCAGGCAAGTCCACTTTCTTTGATCTTATAGAGCAACGCGACTTCATCACAATTGCTGATAAATGGGCATGGCTGGCAATCTTGCTGTACTTTTTCTGGGAACTTGACAATATCATTTTTCTGAAAACCAAAATGCTCAAATAGCCTTGGGGCACGGGTAAGAGTGAGCACATTTTCTGCGCCACGCACTTTTGCCAGAGCAAGAGCCGCTTCGATCAGCTTTTTTCCCAGTCCATTTTTGCGGTAGGCTTCAGCCACAGCCAATGAACGAATTTCACATAGTGTCTGGTTAAAGAAAACTAACGAAACACAGCCAATGATTTCATCATTTATCGACGCAACTCGCCAATTTTGAATGCCAGCCCGCATATTTTCTTTATTTCTAGGCAGCATGCGCCCTGCTTCAACTTCACCTGCAAAAAGGTTCAGGGCCGCAGAGATGTCGGCGAGTTGCGCGGGACGAATGCAATAGTTTGAAGTTATTTTTGAATGTTTCATTCGGTATTATCCATAATTAGTTTATTAAATGCCTGGATAAATTGATCAATTTCAGCTTTGGTGATGGTTAAGGGCGGCAATAGCCGGACAACATTAGGGCCAGCTGTGAGTATTAAAATCCCATACTCATGAGCCTTGTCATAGAATGGCTTGGCATCTACATTTAGTTCGATCCCCACCATCAACCCTAAAGAACGAATTTCAACAACTTGTGGGAGATTCAGGGCTTTCAACTGATCGGATAAATAAGTGCCTAGCTCCTCCACATGGTTTAACATGCTGGGGGCCTGGGTGCGCTGCAGCACCACCAGCGCAGCACTTGCCGCTACTGGGCCACCGCCAAAGGTGCTGGCATGGTCTCCAGCTTCGATCACCTCGGCAACTGAATCTGTCACAAGGGTGGCGCCAATCGGCAAACCACCACCCATCGCTTTTGCTAAGGTGATAATGTCGGGTTGAATGTCGTAATGTTGATAAGCCCATAGTTTGCCAGTCCGCCCGAAGCCAGATTGGATCTCGTCAATAATCAGCAGCGCATGATGTTGAGTGCATAATGTTCTAAGTGTTTGCAAAAACTGTTGGGTGGCCAGGGTGATCCCTCCCTCTCCCTGGACCACTTCAACGACCACCGCACAGGTGGAAGCATCAATTGTCTGCTCTGCTGCCACAATATCATTGAAGGGAATGATCTCTACACCCGGTACAAGTGGTCTGAAAGGGGCTTGATATTTTTCGCGATCAGTTACAGATAACGCCCCAAATGTCCGTCCGTGAAACCCATTCGTAAAGGCAACCAGCTTTGTTTTCCCTTCTCCAAATTTTGCTTGTCCATATTTTCGTGCAAATTTAATGCTGGCCTCTATGGCTTCCGCACCAGAATTGGAAAAGAAAACCTTATCTGCAAAACTTAGCTGGCAAAGTTTTTCTGCTAATTCTGCCTGTGGGGCAGTATGGTAAAGATTGCTCACATGGCTGAGTGCCTGGATCTGTTGTTGGACAGCCATGACCACTTCTTCATCGCAATGGCCTAGCGCGGTTACTGCGATCCCAGACCCAAAATCCAGGTATTGGTTCCCCTCGCTATCAAAAAGAAAAACTCCTTTGCCCTGGGTGAGCACAAAAGGCAGCCGAGGGTAAGTGGATAAAACATAATCACTTTCTTTCTGGATGATTTCCAGGGCGTTAATTTTTTGAGCCATTGTTTTTCCTTTTGGTAATGATGGTTGTCCCCGTATGGCCTATAAACCCGGCCAAATCGGTGATTTTTGCGCTCTTTGCGCCGAATTTCAGGGCATCTAATGCTGCATTTACTTTGGGAATCATCCCCCCATGAATTGTATTGCTATTAATCAGTGCATATACTTCTGTATCCGTAAGCTGTGGAACAACGTTATCATCTACCAAAACGCCAGGCACGTTGGTAATGAATACCGCTTCTTCAGCTTTTAAGGCTCCGGCAATCATTCCGGCGGCATGGTCAGCGTTAACATTGTATCTGCCATCTGAGCCAATCGAAATCGGGGAGATGACCGGGATCACTTTCTGGGCGCAATACGCCACCAACAACTCTTGGCGCACTTTTACGATTCGCCCAACAAGGTGCATATCTGCTCCCCACGGTTCAACTTGTAATAATTTCCGGTCAACGCCGCTTAACCCAATTGCTTCTAACGCTAAAGCCGAAAGCTCAAAGACGAGCTTTTTATTGATTTTCCCAGAAAGGATCATTTCTGCAATCTCAAGGGTTGCTTCATCTGTAATCCGTTGCCCGTTTTTGTATTGTGGTTCAATTTGCATCTGCTGCATCAGTTGATCTATCGCCCTTCCACCGCCATGAACCAGAATGGGTGCAAATTCTTTTTGTTGTTCTTTTATCGCTGCTGTTAATCCCTGGATAAACCCTGGTGCAGCGAGTTCATTGCCACCTATTTTGATGGTTTTATACGGCTTTATCATTTTGCTGCCCCCTGGGCTGCAGTGAGCAACGCGGTTGTTTCATCAAACCCAAATACCAGATTGAAATTCTGTACAGCCTGTGACGCGGCTCCTTTGAGCAGATTATCAATTGCCACCATGATGATTAAGCTGTTTTCAGTTACAGGGGTTAATGAGAGGGCCGCGGAAGGCGTGCGCACAACATGTGCAAGGGTGGCAAGCTCTCCTTCTGGGAGGACGGTTACCAGAGGCTCGGGTTGATAGGCTTTCTGAATAACTGTGATTGCTTGTTGCGCATCCTTTACCGGGGCATAGATGGCCGCTAAGATGCCCCGGTCGGTAGGTAATAAGTGCGGAGAAAATATCAAACGCCCTTTTTTAAGGCCTTCGGTTGCTAATTGTTGTTCTACTTCGCCAATATGGCGATGGGCTCGGCCAATGTTATAGGGTGAAAAGTTGCCGTGTACTTCGCTAAAAATAATGTTTTGTTTGGGATTGCGCCCCGCGCCTGATGTGCCCGATTTTGCATCGACGATGATCGGCATATTTTCTATAAGTGATCCAGTCTGTGCTAATGGCAGCAAGCCTAGCAGCATCGCAGTGGCATAACAACCGGGGTTTGCTACCAATTTTGCTTTTTTAATTTGCTCCCGATAGTGCTCCGGAAGACCAAAAACCACCGGTAATAGTTCCGGGGCTGTATGTGGGACCTTATACCAATATTCAAAGTCTTCGGCAGTATTCAGACGCAGGTCTGCGGAAAGATCAATCACAGCTACCTTAGCTTTTTTTGCTTTGGCGGCAATTTTGGCTGAATGAGTATGCGGCAGGCATAAGAAAACACAGTCTACCTGTTGAAGGTCAACCTCCGAGGAAGCTTGTAAAAGAATATCTGGGGCCAATGGCCAGGTGCTTTTTAGACTTTTACCTGCTAACCGTTCTGAAGTAACAAACTGAATTGTGACTTCAGGGTGACCAAGCAATAATTGGATCAATGCCCAACCTGTATACCCTGTACCTCCATAGATACCAACATTTATACTCTTCATATTTTTCTCCTAAACAAAAAAAGCCCCCGGAAATCGGGGGCTTTTTAGTTTACTTAGAAAATTTACTAATTCTATCTAAACCTCAAATAACCAGACTTCAGTTGATAAGTCAGGTGGGTGAATCGAGGACGAGGTCGAGGCGATAAAATTATATTCATTGTTTGTTTTCTTTTTTGGCTTGAGAAAGTTTAATCTAAAAATGTTTTTTCGTCAATGATTTTTTTGAGATAGGTTAGCCCAGCGTAGTAATGTCCTCTTTTGAAAACAACAATACGGGAGAGGGCAGCAAGGATCCTGAGCTATTAAAAAACCGTGGCCCCTGCCAGAATGGTATTTTCGGCCAGTTTTTCTTTCACACCACGAGTAATTCGATAACGATTCAGGCCGACAAGAACTGTTCTCAGAAGGACAGGGCCACCCTCTACGCGGATCACAAAGATGGCTATAGTCCTGAAAAGAAGATCACTGTGCGGTAAAATGCCCAGCCCAGCCAGCCCCGCACCCCACCCCGGTGATGCCGGGGCGTTTCATGTGCAGGGGTCATAAGGGAAACGAACCTACAACCCATCATTGTAGGTTCGATTAGGATTAATTAACACTCAATCTTTACCAATCTGCTCAACAACAAGCTCACCCACTGGAAGCCCCCAGCTTACAGCCCAGGATATGCTTGATCAACTGGGTGGCTCCCGTTTTTTGCTGGTTATCAGCGGTGCGACCGACCGCTGAAGCGGAGAGCAAGCCGCATCATAACCGGCATCAATACGCCCAGCATCTTGACGATCAGGGTGTCCGGCGGCTGAAAGGAGTTCCCCCCACCTGTGCGACCGGCGACCAGGTCGCCCACAAACTGCTCGTAAGTGATTGGCTGAATACCAAGTTCCTGCAGCGTGGGGTGTACCTTTTCCACCTGGTGGGCGCGGATCATCCGCGCAATTTTGATCGTGTGTTCGCGGGGTGTGGCAGTAACCCCCATAAGCCTTAATATCACTCTAAAGGGTGCTTCGCTTCCGGGCAGATAGGTGATCGGGCGGCCAAGCACACGCTCCAGGATCTCGGCCATCTGATAGAAGGTCAACGACTCGGGGCCAGTGACATCATATATTTTGCCGGTGTGTCCCGGTTCCGTGAGTGCCTTGACCCCCACCTCCGCCACGTCGCGCACATCAACAAGCGGCAAGCCACCTTCTCCCCCGGGGAAAGAGATAACCCCCGCTTTCTGCAACATATCCCAGCTCATAAGCGTGAAGGTTTGCATGAAACCGTGCGGACGGATGATGGTGTAGCCCAGCCCGGAATTGACGAGTTCCCGCTCGATGATGCCATGGGCGCGAAGGTTCCCAGTTTCGGCATCGATACCAGCCAGGTAGGCGGAACACTTGACGATATGGCGGACCCCGGCCTGCCTGGCGGCTGCGATGAATGCGGTCTCACGGGGAACAAGCAGATGATCAGGCGTACAGACCAGATAAGCCTTTTCCGCACCCTCAAGGGCACGTGCCATGCTCGCAGGGTCGTCGAAGTCTCCATCTACAACCTCAATGTCGCTGGCTGCCAGCTTCATCCGATTCTTCTCGCTGCGCACCATGGCCACGAATGGCACACCACGCCGCTTAAGTTCTTCTGCGATCACTTGTCCTGTGTTACCTGTTGCGCCTGTGAGTACGATGTGCTGCTTTTTACCAGTTTTGTTCATCTTTGTTCCTCCTGAAACGACGAGTAATTCAATGTTGTTGGATGCGAGACCGCCCAACAGGTTGATAACCCAACACCTGATGCGCTAAATCAAGCATATTCGTTTTATTCGAATTAAAATCGGTAAAAGATTTGGATAATGTCTCACTAGAAGAATGGTAAAAGGATGTCAGTTGTGTTGATGTGAAATGCTGGAGACTAACTGAAAGCCCCACGTAATAATGAATTATATCATTATTACGAAACCCCTTTTTCAACAGCCTGAAAGATTGTGCGACACAAATATTAAATTCTTAATTTCCTCTGTCAGGCTCCCAAATTTCGCGCAGGACTGAAGTGGAGAATCAGGCATTGACCGATGATAATTGATCCGCCCCCCTGCTTACGGAATTCTATTTGCAAGGTAATCCACATACGCCTGGTGATCATCCCGGTAGTGACCCAGCGACCGGCTTACAGGTATCTGTTTGAAATGTAGTCCACGTATTCCTGGTGATCCTCCCGAAAATTGGCAGACATCCAGAAAATCAACTCTTGATAGCTGATACTGTGGATGTAGATCCCATCTGCTTTTGCTATTTCTATAAATCTTTCGATTTCTTCTCGGTGTATCCCGCCAGCATACCCCAGAGCGTCGTACCATAAGTACAGCAGCCTGAAACCTGTTTTGCCGTAGGCTCGCTTCAACCCCAGGATGTGCTTGGTTAATTGCGCGGCGTGAAGATACTGGTACTCAATATCATTCGGGCTGGTGAGAATAGCAAGTTTATGTAAATGGGGAATATCTTTCCAGAGATCCAGGCCTAAATATTTTTCTTTGATACCCCCGTGCCCGCGACCCCCATACGCTTCGGTAAATTTACACTCGATCGCATACACTTTATGTTTCGCGGAAGGATCATTCTCAATCACCACATCAATATTAGGGCCCATTCTAAAGCGATCATCAATCGGGTACTTGGCCTCAAAACGGATACTTTGCGAGATGGCTGTTGGTTGATTGCAAAAGCGGCAGGCCTCGGCAATTTTTTCTGGTTGGTTGATCGACTGCCAGTACTGAAAAATATTTACTCCCAAAGTAGACGACGAATGCACCGCCTGCATTTTGGATGGGCTGCCTGAGAGCTCTCCCCCATCTCCTTCACGCATCGACTTGATTGTTGCTGCTGATAATGGTTCGAATAAATTCTCTTCCAGCGTGGGGGTATAGGCAGGCAGCCCG
>JBDLJU010000011.1:0-27414 GCA_039714215.1 Chloroflexota bacterium
TGACTGATTCATCACATAGGACTCGAACCTCTAACCCATCAGGGGGATGTTTCAGTTTTATTTGTCTATGAAAACGTTAGAATTGGTTGTATGCTTTTAGTCATTTAGTGGGGGTGGTTGGCAAAGTTCTTCCAATAACTTAATAATGGTTTCTGGATCATCAATCTTTTTTGATGTGTTGAAGTCGTAGGCAAAAACGTATTCGTTTTCTATTGTAACTGCAACTACAGAAGAATCACAACCCCATAAAATATCATCATCCCAATCTCGAAATGGTGTTGGTTCATAATCGCGAGATGACCAAATAGCTTGCTTGAAATCTAAAGGAATTTCTCTTGCATAAGGCTCAACTATGAACAAACGGAAATTCAAATCAAAATAATAATCTTGAACTAAGATTGCTTTTTGGCTTCTGTCAGGTGCAACAGCCCAACGTGAATATTGATAGGGGCTAACATAGGAAAAAGGATTTACGTATCTGGCTCGGACGTCAAAAAACACATAAAGAGCCATGAGTATCCATGATGTAGCAAAGAAGAATACTAAACATCCTATACCGATGTTCCTAAGTTTATTTGACGATTGATTTTGATCTTTGACTGGCTGTAATTTTGATTCTGTAACATCCATAGTATTTTCTCTACTTGAGTAAGGTTTTTCTTCTTAAGATTGCTGTGTATGGGATGTTGGGGTGATGAATTTGGTTATTGCTGGCGATGATACGGTTTATTATCCCTATTAAGATTATATACCGGGAAACAAAAGAGGCTCATTTGTTTAGTGGCCCGGAAGGATACGAACCTTTTACCGATCGGATGTGGGTTCAGTTCCTGATGGGCTATATTAGGGGTCATTTGTATTGGAAGATAATGTTCCTTTGAGGTAATTAAGGATGGATGAACGATGTAAAAAAGGGTTACTGGAACGATTTGTAATCTTCTATGTTTAGAAGCTTCACTGTGTCTTGAGCCTTCTTCATGATCTCCTTCCAGCTTTTGTTCCTAAGATATATTTTTAATATATCCTTTTCAGGTAATTTATTTAAACGCTCTTCATAATAATTTGAAAATTCAGTGATTAATCTTTGTTCCTCAAAGCTAAAACATTCTTTAAACCATTGTTTTCCAACAGGGTAGTTGTCGTGAAACCACATGCACATTAGTTCAAGGTTTACACTAACTTTAGGGTTCTCTTTTTCATATTTTTTCTGTTGTTTTTTATCTGATATCAGATTTATTAGGCTGAAAATGGTTCTTCGGGTCATCGTAACAAGATCTTGGTCGGTCTCTCTGTTCATCGCTCTTTTCCTGAGTGGTTTGAATTGTACATATTAAGTATCTTGGATTATTTGGTATTGATAAGACAATTTATCTCTAGCTAATAAAAAAACCAAATAGGCAATCTAATCAATTCTATTCGGGCATCGGGCCAAGTACTGAATTGACCATTTTTATTATTTCTCGGATCTCTTTTCGTATTCTAAGTTCTTTTGTTATCTTGGTATCCATTAATTTGACCAACTCAGTTCTTATTTCGCCGAGTAACTCACTTGATGTTCCACCGATCCGTAGGGCATTTTCCAGAGAGGATGCTAGTTCATCCTCCCCAATTTTGAGAAGTCGTGATCTCAATTGATCAACCCAAATTACTACTTCTTTAAAATCATTAAACATGGTACCTCACAGGTGGTGATAACTCAAATTATCTTGAGTAGCGAAACTAATAATATTCCCTCCATCATTATATACCCTTAAACAAAAAACAGACCCGGCCCCCGCGCCCCCTGCACGGTAACCGGGTCTGTCCTGTTTTACTTGTTATTTCTTCTTTTTCCGTCTCCGCCGCCGTTTCTTCTTCGGCGCGGCCAGCTCTTCCTGGCTTTTCGCCTTCATCTGCGGCTGGCCGCTGGCATCCGGGGCAGGCTCTGGGGCGGGGCGGCGCGGGCGGTAGGTGAACATCCGGGTGACCACGCTCATGCGCATATCCTCAAACAATTGCTGGAACATCTGCGATGCCTTGGTTTTGTACATCACCAGCGGGTCGCGCTGGCCGTAGGCCTCCAGCCCGATCGAGACGCGCAGCGCCTCCATCTTGGTGAGGTACTCGATCCACAGCTCGGAGATCACCCGCAGCAGCAGTGTGCGGTAGGCGCCGCTGACCTCGAAGGTCCCCAGGGTAAGCATCGCCTGTTCCTGCTGGGCGGGCTCCAGGGTGTTGAGCGGTTTTCCATCCAGGTTTTCCGCGCCGACCTTTTCGGTGAGCATCGGGCGCACCTTTTCGGTCAGGTCGCCCAGCCTTGCGCCGGAGACCTGCTTCCAGGCGTTCTGCCCCCACATCTTGATCGTGGTCTGCTGGGCGCCGACCAGGTGCTGGCGCACTTCGGCGATCAGCTCGGCTTCCGGCATCTTTTCGAGCTGCTGGGCGGTGTGGAACAGGTAGGAGAAGCGCGCCATCTGCACCTTGATCTGGCGGCGGGTGCGCTTGTCGAACCCGATCATCTCTTCCTGCTTGATCCCCATCAAGGCGCGCACCAGGTCCAGGTCTGAGATTGGGCTGGCGGCACTGCTCAGCGCTTCTTTGGCCTGCTTTTCCAGGCTGCCCCCGTCCCCAAAATAGCGCGCCTTGCGCTTCTCAAAAATATCGCTGACCCCGTCGAGGATCTTATCTTCGATCGTGTCCCAGTCTTCCCCGGCGAGATCGGCGGCTTTAAGGTTCAACCCTTCCGGCAGGCGGCGTTCGACTGCCCCGATCATGCGGGTGATCGCCTGGGAGGTGGCCGCTTTTTCAATCTGCGCGGTGATCAAGTCTTCGGCAGCCTCAGGGTCGTCGCGTAAGAGGCGCTGCTCGTTGTTCGAGAGGCGGATCGGCGTGCGGCTTAGCACGGTGAGCTCGTCCTGCATTTCTTTATTGGTGCGGGTGTCGGTCTCGTCGGCGTAGCGCAGGCTCTCGAAGAATGTGCCGACCAGTTCGAGGCGGTCATCCAGCTGGCTCTCGAGGCTGTCGGCGATCATCCCCAGCGACTCGCCGGCGCTGTGTACGAGGTGCTCCTGCTCGGACGTGATCGAGGATTCGATGATCGGGAGAATCGTGGCGATCACTTCCCCGGGGGTGCTGTGGGGCTTCGATTTGATCTCTTCGAGCAAATATTTGTAGGTTAATGAGGGGTAGACCTCGTCGCCCAGCACGATGGTGGGCTGAATTTGCTCCATCCAGCTGAGCAGCTTCCAGGGACCATCTTCGTCCATCATTGCCACCGGCACGCGCCGGTTGACTTCGGCGTCGAGCATTTCGAGCACGTCGTCGGTCAGGTCGTTTTTGACAAAGATGCGGTCGCGCTGCTCGTAGATCGAGTTGCGCTGGGAGTTGAGCACGTCATCGTATTCGAGCAGGTGCTTGCGGGAGTCGAAATTGGCGCCTTCCACGCGGGTCTGTGCGCCTTCGATGATCCGGCTGACGAGGTTAAGCTCCAGCGGCATGGCGTCGTCCATCCCCAGGCGCTGCATCATCGCTTCCATCTGAGCGCCGCCAAACAGGCGCATCAGGTCGTCTTCCATTGAGAGGTAGAAGCGCGAGGAGCCGGGGTCGCCCTGGCGGGCGGCGCGGCCGCGCAGCTGGTTGTCGATCCGGCGGGCTTCGTGCCGTTCAGAGCCGATCACATGCAGGCCGCCGAGCAGCTTGACCTGCTTCATATCTGCCATCGACTGCACAAAGTATTTGATCTCTGCACCGTAGATGCCGTAATTGTCTTCGGGAATGGTAATGATCGCCGCCAGCTGTTCCTCGGGGGTCATATCGTAGGTTGCCTTGACCCCATTACGCTTGAGCACACGGTTAACTGAGGTGAGGATCTCCTCGGCAATTTCACCACCGAGTTTAATGTCGACCCCACGGCCGGCCATATTGGTGGCGATCGTCACCGAGCCAAATGCGCCTGCCTGGGCGATGATCTGGCTTTCCTCGGTATGGCGGCGGGCGTTGAGCACGTTGTGGCTGACCCCGCCTTTGACGGTGGCTTTCAGGCGTTCCCCAAGTTCGGGTCCGAACCCGAAAATTTCCAGCATTTCGGCAATATTTTCGTCGCTCTCCAGGTTGAGGGAGAGCCCAAGCTCGCGGGCGAGCTGTCTCATCCGGTTGTTGTCGATCTTTTCCAGCGGGGCGTTCATGAAGCTGAGCTCCATGATCATCCGGCCGTCTTCGATGCGGTCGTTTTTCTCCATCCAGGTCGAGCGGAGCAGCAGGGTCTGGAGCAGCTTACGCACCGGCTCAGCTTTGAGACGCTTGGAGAGCTGGTCAGATTTCTCTACCGAGGTGGTGCCCACCAGGATCGGGCGTCCCAGCGCCTGGTACTGCACGATCTCGAGCACGGTAGCCCTGACCTTGGCTTCCTGGGTGCGGAAGACCACGTCGGGGTAGTCGCGGCGTCTGAAAAAGATCGCCTTCTGCTGATCGTCCTCGCGGGCCGCATAATAGACATACTCGAAGTTGTTCTCTTCGGGGTCTTTGGCAGAGAGCTGGACCAGGGGTGAGTCGGGTTTGGTGGCATTGAATTCCACGTTGGGCGGAATCGAGAGCACTTCCAGGTCGTAGATCTTGCTGAACTCCTCCGCCTCGGTTATCGCGGTACCGGTCATCCCGGAAAGTTTGGCGTACATCCGGAAGTAGTTCTGAATGGTGATCGTGGCGTGGGTGATATTTTCAGCCTGTACCTTGACGCCTTCCTTGGCTTCAACGGCCTGGTGCAGGCCGTCCGACCAGCGCCGTCCGGGCATCAGGCGCCCGGTAAATTCATCAATGATGATTACCTGCCCGGCCTGGACGAGGTAATCTTTGTTGCGTTTGAATAAGAATTGGGCGCGCATCGCCTGCTCGAGGAAGCCCATCGTGCGGGCCTGCTCCGGGGTAATGTCCTCGGGGCGGTCGGGGTTGCGCAGGGGGTAATCGAGGATCTGCTCAACGCTGGTCTCCCCGATCTCGGTCAGCGTGGCGGTGCGGTCTTTCTCATTGATCTCGTAATCGGTGGGCTTGAGCTTCTTGACCGCCTGCGCCATTTTGACATAGTTGTCGGCATCGTCGTAGGAGGGGCCAGAGATGATCAGCGGCGTGCGGGCTTCATCGATCAGCACGTTATCGACCTCATCGATGATCGCGTAATGGTGCCCGCGCTGGGCGCGTTGGTCGAGGGACATTTTCATGTTGTCCCGCAGGTAGTCAAAACCAAATTCGTTGTTGGTGCCGTAGGTGATGTCGGCGGCGTAGGCTTCGCTGCGATCCACCAAAACCAGCTGGTGCTGGTCTTCTTGCGAGGCTTCTTTTTCCAGGTCAATCAGGAAGGCTTTCTTGCCGCCCTCGGTGCGTGAACCCATCTGCAGCACCCCGACGGATAGTCCGAGGAAGTTGTAGATCGGGGCCATCCAGCGAGCGTCACGGCGGGCGAGGTAATCGTTGACCGTGATCAGGTGGGCGCCTTTGCCTTCAAGGGCGTTGAGATACATCGGCAGGGTCGCCATCAAGGTTTTACCTTCACCGGTGCGCATCTCCGCCACGCGGCCTTCATGCAGGATGATCCCTGCAATCAGCTGTACATCGTAATGGCGCAGTCCCAGGGTGCGCTTGCTGGTCTCCCGGACCACGGCATAGGCCTCATAGAGCAGGTCATCGAGCGGTTCGCCGGCGGCAATCCGAGACTTGAATTCACCGGTTTTTGCCTTGAGCTGCTCGTCGGTCAGCGCTTCGAATTGGGACTCAAAAACGTTGATCTCTTCAATTCGCAGAGCATATCCGTCAATTGCTTTTTGATTGGGGTCGCCCCCGATTTTATTGATTACTTTTCTCAGCATATGTTTTCTCCAAGGATGTATTATAGCATGTCGGTTTGGATCGGAGGATTGCGCAAGGTTAGAAATTTATTTGAGATTTATCGTCTTCACAGAAAGCATAAAGAGGTGGCTGCTGCTTAGTTTTGCATTATTGTTAATTGGCTTAAGCGATAGTTCGGGTATGATACATTTACCTGTACCGAGAGAAGTGTAAAATGAATTTCAGGAGTGATTAATGAAAGGTTCACCGGTCAAAATAGTATTGATCCTATTGTTATTGGCGGCTTTCAGCGGCTGCACCAACACCACTTCGGGAGCAAATCTGGATTTACCCCCAACTCAACCGGATCTTGATGATTTCGCCGCTGACCCCACCTTAACCCCGCCAAATGAGTCTGCCAATCTAGAGCTGACTGCCTTGCTGTCTGAAAGCAAGGGAGAGATCCTTGCGATGCAGCCTGGCCAGAGTGAATTTTCTTATGTGGAAGCGGGTTATCTGCTCCAAAGTATGGGACAGATGTCGACCGGTAAAGATGCGAGTGCAAAACTTGATCTCTCAGATGGTGCAATCGTCCGCTTGGGCGGAAATACCAGTTTTACCCTCGTCGATTCGCAGCCGCAAGCAGACGATTGGATCACCAGGGTGCGCTTACAGCTTGGAGAGCTGTGGGTGATCTTACAGGGAGGGTCTTTAGAGGTAGACACGATCGCTGGTACAGCATCTGTGCGTGGGTCTTACTTGAGCGTTTCAGTAGATCTGGACGGAAGATTGTACATTACCTGCCTTGAAGGGGATTGCGCATTGTTCAATGCAGGCGGCAGAGTCGATCTTTACGCCGGGCAGAGCGCTTTTGTTGAGCATGTCACCGCGCTGCCAATTATGGGGGTGATGGCCCAGACCGACGTGGATGATTGGGTGAAGAATTTCCCTGAAACCGTCGGGATGATGGATGCGATGGCGGCAACTGCCCAGGCTTATGACGAACTGATCACCGGTGATCCCGACGAGGACGGCTACCAGGGTGCTGAAGATCTTTGTCCGCTGAGAGGAGATCAAGGTTTCGGGGTGGATCAGTTTGGCTGCCCCAATCTGTCCCCAGACGGAGACAACGATCATGATGGCATCAACAACGCGGATGATTTATGTCCCTTCCTCGGTGACCTTGGCGGCGGTGTGGATGCGAATGGCTGCCCGACCGCGCCACTGGATACCGATGGCGATGGCTACCCTGATGCAGGCGACCTGTGCCCGGAGCAGGGGGATCTCGGTGATGGTCTGGACGCGTTGGGCTGCCCGCTGCCCGGGGATGTTGAAGATCAAGACGGCGATGGTGTCCCTGATGAGCTCGACCTCTGTCCTGACCAGGCTGGTGATTTAGATAACAACGGCTGCCCGGGGACGGAACCTGCGGCAGACCGTGATGGAGATGGTGTATCTGATGATCTCGACCAGTGTCCCGATGAGCCTGGTTCAGTGATTTATGGCGGCTGTCCAGAACCTCCTCCCGAACCTCCGCCGTCGCTACCTGAACCACCGCCGCCCTCTGAGCCGCTGCCTCCACCGCCCGAGGCTACTCCTGACCTGGACTTGCCTTAAAAAAGCTGAAAGAGTCATTCTCTCTACCAGCGAGGATCAATCCCCGGATTGCCATTTGGTTGGATTATATTTTCTCGGTTTCTTCCAAATTCTACCTATTCTTTAGTGTCTGATTTGGGGAGAATTTGTTAGAATCCAGATTCCATACGGAGGCGAAGTGAGTTATCCACAAATCACAAGATTTAGAAAAAGGATTGTCTATTCTGGGAGCAGGAATTGATGGAAAAAAAGATCGGTGTCTTGCTGATCAATCTTGGCACCCCGCAAGCGCCCACCGAAGAGGCGCTCACTGAATTTCTGGCAGAATTCCTCAGCGATCCATTGGTGGTCGATTTCCCCTCCTGGCTATGGAAACCGATCCTCAACCGGATCATCCTGAAGGTTCGCCCGGCGAAATCTGCACAGCTTTACGCTGAAATTTGGGAAGAAGCCGGCTCCCCGTTGTTAACCATCAGCCAATCGATTGCCGGTAAACTTCAGGCAAGACACCCAGGCATCCCCATGGCTCTCGGGATGCGTTACGGCAGCCCGGATATAAACAACGCCTTGCGGGAGTTAAAACAGCATGGGGTGGACCACCTCGTGATTTTCCCGCTCTTTCCCCAGTATTCTTCCACCACCACACAGACAGCCGTCGAGCATGCCAGGAGGCAGATTGAAACAGGTTTTGAGTTTTCCCGCGTAACGGTAATCGAGGATTATCATGATCATCCAGCCTACATCGCTGCGCTTGCGGACAGCATCAAGCGAGTCTGGGCAGATGCCGGCAAAACTGAGAAGCTGCTGTTCTCCTTTCACGGCATTCCACAACGTTATATCTCACGGCGAGGAGAGCCATATGCGGAGCAGTGTCAGAGGACGGCGGATCTGGTCTCCGAAAAATTAGACCTGTCACCGGGGGAATACATTGTTGGGTATCAATCCCGGTTTGGCCCCGGCAAATGGCTCGAGCCTGCCACCGACCAGGTTTTGGCGGAATTGGGGGAAGCGCAATGTTCAGGCCTGAGCGTGGTCTGTCCGGGTTTCGCGGCAGATTGCCTTGAAACTCTGGAGGAGATTGCGGCTCAGGGAAAACAAGACTATGAAGGAGCAGGTGGATCTGGTTTTCAATATCTGCCCTGTCTGAATGACAGCGAAGCTCATATTGAAGCGCTTGCGGGGATTCTGAGCAGCCAATCAGGCTAAATTATTAATCGAACTTCGTTCGATACAAAAAAGCGGATGACCTGTTTGGGGCATCCGCTTTTAGATTCAAGATTTCAAGCTAGGCAAGCGCTTGGGCGCTCTCTTGCTGCACCTTTGCGTCCTCGATTCTGAGCTTGGTGGTCAGCACCAGGGCGATTGTAAGCATCACGATTTCAAGCCCGAAGACGGTGGCGTATGCCGCAAATGCATTCCCCGAGGTAAAACGGAGCACCACATCGACGACAATACCGCCCATCAAACTCCCGGCAGCCTTACCGATCAGGTTCGCCATTCCCCAGACACCCATCAGTAGACCAGCGCGGATCGCGGTGGTGAAAGTCACTACGCCGGAGAGCATCCCTGCGCCTGCCAGGCCGGTACCCAACCCCATCACAAAGACCAATCCTTTGAAGGCTCCGGGCTGTCCGGCGAAACCAATGGTGATCACCCCGGCAAACACTACGATGCTGGCTATGATCCCGGTGCGCATCAGGCGCATGTAGCCGACAAATTTAATCAAGAAAAGACCGGAGAGCAGCAACGAGACCAGCACGCCGATTCCCCAGAAAGCGGTCAGGCGGGTAGTTTCACCCACTTCCATGTCCAGTACCAGAGCGCCATACGGCTCCAGCAGTACGTCCTGTGCCAGGGTGCCGATAAAGGTAAACATTACAATAATGAAGAACAGGCGCACCTGCGGGTCTGGGAGGACGACATCTTTCAGGGTTTGGCGGAAGTTTTGGGCGCGAGCTTTGCGGGAAGTTTCTACAACCAATTCAGGTTCCTGGCGGAGGGAACCAAGCAAGGCGAACACAAATGCCAAACCGGCTGCCCCAACCGTCACGCTGACTAACTTTGTGGGGTCATAAACCTCTAAGGCTTTCCCCAAACCGCCAGCACCGGCAACTGAGCCGACCAATGTGGCGACTTCATATAAGGTAATCGCGCGTTGTCTTTTCTCTGCGGCGAATTTGTCGGTGAGCAGCGCCTGGTAGGAGTTATGCGCTAAATTTCGCCCGATACCGTAAACGATAAAGGCGAACACCATCCCGGTGATCAATACAGACTGGCTCTCAATGGATGAAACTACCAGCATTGCTGCGCCGGTGATCCCCACGGCGAAGACCAAAGCACCAAGGATCATGTAAGGTTCGCGTCGTTTGCCCAGGATCGGGAATCCGTCTGAACGATAGCCCAACCACACCCGGAGAGGGGAGACCAGGTATTGAATCGCAAATAAAAATCCGACCAGGGAGGCAGCCAACCCAATATCGGCGATGAACACCCGGTTCAGCGTGCCGCCGACGAGGGCGCCAATCACCCCATAGCCAATCGGGAATAATGCCAGCCGAACATTGTTAAAAACTACCACTGCTTTCTTCATTAAATTACTCCTTGTTCGAAATGTTTAAATAACTGATAACTTTATTTGCAGCGTGTTGGCCTTGCCGGATGCAGTCCGGAACGCCAATCCCGCGGTACGAGCTGCCAGCTGCCCAGATGCCTGTGGGTAATTTTGTTTCAATCTCATTGACCAAATCCAAATGCCCTACAAACGCTTGGGGAAAACCATTTGGCCATGTGAAGATTGCTGAATTCAACGGTTGGGCGTCGATGTTGAGGATGTCTTTCAATTCGGAGAGGATTGCGATCAAAATTTGCTTGTCTGTGAGGTTGACCAGATCGGGATCTCCGCCGCCGAAGAATACCCGGATCATTTCGTAGCCTTCTGGCGCTCTGGGCATTGGTTTGTTGGTTGTCCAGGTGATCGCGTCAATCTTTCGTTTTTCTCTTCTAGGGATCATCAGTCCATTGATCTGAAAGGGGAGGGCGATCGCATCTGAGCGGAAGATCAGGCTTGCCGTGCCAATGTTCTTATGCACGATCTGTTTCATCAGCGCAGCGGCTTCTGGCACAGATTGCTGCAGCAGCAGGGCGCTGTGGTTTGCCGGAGCAGCCAGCACGACCGCATCGGCGGACAAAGATTGTTTGTTAGACAGTTTAACTGTAAAATTGTTTTCTGAATTTGAGATATTCAGCGCGCGGGTACCCTTAATCACTACTCCGTTGAACTGGTTTTCGATGGCGTCGATCATCACCTGGGCTCCGCTGGAAAAGGTGATGAATTGGGGTGGTTTGTTGGTTTCAGCAGCGCCCTTCTTGCGCTTCCGCATCCGGCCCAAAGCGCCTTTTACCAGCCCTCCGTATTCTTTCTCCATTTCACGCATCACCGGGGAGGTAACCATGATGCTCTGGGTTTCTGGATTGGTATTGTAAATGCCTGACAGCACCGGGCCGAGCATCTTTTCTAAGGCTTCTTGTCCCAGACGGCGGGTGACAAACGCGGCCAGGGATTCATCTTCATCATCACGGCGAGCTTTGATGAACGGCTCACGAAACATGCGCAGTTTTCCTTTAAGGCTGAGCAGGTCTGATTTGATGAAGGCTGGTGGGGAAAGGGGTATCTGTTTGACGACACCCTGATCTAAAACATACATATTCCTGGTTTCACTGCCGGGGTTGATCACCTCACCGGCCAAACCAAGCTCTTGTGCAAGACGCCATGCTTCTGGTTTTCTGGTAACGAAAGATTCGGGGCCTGCATCGATAATGAAGCTCGCCCCGTTATGGGATATTACTTTGGTTTGCATTTTCCCGCCGAGCTGTTTCCCAGCTTCGACTATAGTGATCTCGAGTTGGTTTCCAGCCTTAGCTTGCAGCTGCCAGGCGGCGCTGAGACCGGTCAGCCCGCCACCAATAATGACGACATGTTTTTTGTCGGGGGTTAATTTTGCCATAACAGGGAAAAGTATATTTGGATTGAATTTTATTTCACAGGTAGCTTTCCGCAGGTTTGGGAAATATTGGTAGGATTTTTCGATTTTGATAAGTTAGTTTAAATGAAAAATCGCCTGGAATTTCCAGGCGATTGATTGCGATTCGAACTGTTTTACTTATGCAGCTCAGGCGCAGCCAGGAACGATAGTCCCTTCTCGGTTAATTCCCAGGCGGTTTTGTTGGTCGCCTCGAACTTATCCAGGAAGTTGTTTCGCAGGTTGTCCCAATCGCCAGAGTCGATCACTTCTTGCTTATCACGGAAGTAATCGAGGATGTCAGAGGGATACTCGCGTGTCGCGTCGATCTCCGGGTCACCGCCTTCATGCTTGGCGGAGATATTGGCGACGTGGTCTGAGATTTCCAGCAGCTCATCCCGGCGGTTGTAGGGCTGCACCACGATGCTTTTGTAGGTCTCGGTGATGTGATGCTCAAAGCGCACCACGTCTTCAAAGCCAAGCTCCTTGCGGAACTGGGCGGTGATTTCCATGGTCTCGTTGTTGATCGAGTTGGACCAGTTGAAGCCAATCAGCGGGGAGCTGCCATCCTCGCGGGAGAACAGCTTGGCGCCGATCAGTGTCCAGAAAGCGGCGTAGGGGTTGTCGTTGCCCATGAACACCGAGATTTTGAACTCAATATCCACACCCAGACGGTGGAGCATGTAGCCCAGGAAGACGGTCCCCGGGTTGATGTTGAGCACCTGGCGGACGCCGAAGGTGGTGTAGTAGTAGAGGAATTCATCGACCCATTGCAGGGCATGGCGGTTGGGCTGGCCAACGCCGCCGAAATAGCCGGTGATCGTCTCTGGCCCACCGAGGTGAATGTTGGAGCCGTCTGTGCCTTTGGTATCGAGGGTCTCAACCCAGCTGCATCCGATGATCTTCATCGCGGCGATCACGGCAGGCAGGTCGCCGTCTTCTTCCTGTTCCTTCATTTTGCGCACCCGGATGAAACGACCGGGCATCAAGGATTGCTCGGCGATCGCTTTTTTGGCAGCTTCAATCACCCAGGGGAAGTACTGCAATGCGCTGATCTCCAAAGTTACCGCGAATTCGTCGTTGAATTCGGTGCTGGCGGCTTTTTCCCCGAGAACTTTCTTGCGGTAGTCCTCTACCGAGATGAAGGCTCCCTGATCGCGCTGTTCGGCAAGCCATTCCAGGTCTTTGAGATATTCGGGTTTGGTTTTTTCGACCTGCTTGAGCAAGTTCTCCAGCTTCCCGGCTTCGGCTGCCTTGGCGTTGATCTCTTCGGGTGTGCCGTATTTGGCAACCACCTTGAGCAGGTGATCAATCACCTGTGAATCCGGGTTGAGCAGGATTTTGTTAATTGCATCGAGCTGATCAACAGAGATTTCTAATTTTTTTCGCAGGTTTTCACTCATTTGGTTTCCTCCGGGTTAATCGAGCAGTGAGAGCAGGTCTTTGTATTCATCATTTTTCATCCCAAAATAGTGCTCTTTGGCAGGGAAGGTTTCTTTTTCTACCTCATCGGCATACTGCTTGAGGCCGTTAAGGATTACCTCTCCGGCATTGCCGTAAACTTTTGCCATCTTGGGTGTGAATTTGGGATACAGGCCAAACATATCATGGTAGATCAACAGCTGACCGTGCGCATCTGGCCCAGAACCAAGGCTCATGATCAGGCAGTCTTCCGAGCGTTCGGTGATCAGCCCGCACAGCCGGTCGGGGACCAGCTCGAGCAGGATCGAGAACGCCCCGGCTTGTTCGATCGCCTTGGCATCATCGAGGATCTTCTTCGCCTGGATAGCGCCTTTCCCCTGCAGGCGGAAACCACCCAGCGCGCTGGCGCTCTGCGGGGTCAGCCCAAGGTGCCCAATCGCCGGGATACCGGCAGCCACGATTCCCTCAACCCGGTCTGCCATCTCAGCGCCGCCCTCCAGCTTGATCGCGTCACAGCCGGTTTCTGCCATGAAGCGCCCGGCGTTGCGGATCGCATCTTCCACGCTGGCCTGGTAGCTCATGTAGGGCATATCGCCGATCAGGAAAGCAGTTGGCGCGCCGCGGCGGACTGCCTGGGTGTGGCGGATCATGTCGTTCATCGTCACCGGCAGGGTGCTGTCGTAGCCCAGCATGGTCATTCCCAGGCTGTCGCCTACCAGGATCATGTCGATCCCGGCTTGCTCCTGCAGGTATGCGGTGGGGTAGTCATAGCAGGTCAGCCATGTAATCGGGGTCCCCTTGCTGGCTTTTTTGAATAAGGTATTCAGGGTAACCTTTTTACGGTCGGTCATAATTGTGTTCCTCCAAAGGGTAGATATGTATTAATTTATCGAAAATATTTCTTGGTTTCAGGTATCAAATGTCTTCTGGGGGGCAGCTTTCAATCGATTGAAGAAAAGAGAGCAATCCCGCACTTTGGATGATAGCATGGTTTTTCCCCGATTGGGAAATTTAGCCGTGCTCTAAACTTAAAATATTGAATCTTTTAAGCTAATTTCAGCGCGGATTCTATATGCCGATGCTATAATGAAACATCCAATCCGCGATCACCAAACATCACGAAATATGCAGCCTCATTGGATCATGTTCTCTAGCTAAATTAATGGTAAAGAAGAGAAAATGTCAGATTTTGTCCACCTTCATGTTCATACGCAATACTCACTTCTGGACGGATTCAGTCACATATCCAAGCTGATTGAGCGCGCCAAAGAGATGAAGATGCCCGCGCTGGGGATGACCGATCACGGCAATATGTTTGGGGTGATCGATTTTTACAATGCGGCAAAAGCTGCAGATATCAAGCCGATCATCGGGATCGAAGCCTATATGGCGAAACGGGGAATGACCGATAAGGATTCCAAGCTCGACCGCAGTTCTACCCACCTTTTGCTCCTGGCAGAAAACCAGACCGGGTATAAAAACCTGCTTAAGATTGCCTCCGCTTCGCAGCTGGAAGGCTTTTATTACTTCCCGCGGATTGACCACGAGTTTCTCGCGGCCCACTCCGAAGGTTTGATTGCCACCTCGGGCTGTATGTCCGCTGAAGTGCCGCGGGCGCTGCTGCGTGACAATCCTGAACAGGCCGTCAAACACCTTGATTGGTATTACGAGGTCTTTGGTCCCGACCGCTTCTTTATTGAGCTGCAAAGTCACAACATCCCTGAACTTCCCGGGCTCAACCGCCAGCTGATCGAGCTGGGCAAACGCTACCAGAGCCAGTTTGTGGCGACCAACGACGTGCACTACATCGATCCCAACGATGCCCAATTCCAGGATATCATGCTGTGTGTACAGACCGGCAGCCTGATGAGCGATCCCAAGCGGATGAAGATGACGGACAATTCCTATTATCTGAAGAGCGCCGCAGAAATGGCATCGCTGTTCGTCGACATGCCTGAAGCGCTTTCCAACAGCCTGCTGATCGCCGACCGCTGCGAGGTCGACCTGAGCACCGACGGCTACATTTTGCCTGAATTTGAAGTGCCTGATGGCTACACTACCAAGACCTATCTGCGTCACCTGTGTGATGAGGGCCTCAAGGTGCGCTACGGTGACTCCTGGAAAGACCAGGTTTACCAGGACCGCCTGGAATATGAGCTAGGCGTGATCGACCAGATGGGTTTCAACGCCTATTTCTTGATCGTCTGGGACCTGTGCCGCCATTCCCGCGAACACGGCATCTGGTACAACGCCCGCGGCTCGGCAGCCGGCTCAATTGTGGGGTATGCTCTGGACATTACCCTGGTGGACCCGATCGAGCACGGTTTGATCTTTGAGCGCTTCCTCAACCCGGGACGGGTCTCAATGCCCGATATTGACCTCGATTTCCAGGATGATAAGCGCTACAAAATTATGGAATACTGCGCCCAGCGCTACGGCGAGGATAAGGTTGCTTCGATTATCACCTTTGGTAAGCTCAAGGCGCGTGCCGCCGTGCGCGATGTCGGGCGGGTGCTCGATATCCCGCTCTCGGAAGTGGACCGGATCGCCAAGCTGATCCCGGCGATGCCGCTGAACACCACAATTGAGACGGCGGTTGAAACCGTGCCCGAATTGAAACAAGAATACGCGAACGCCGGCTGGGCGAAAGAACTGCTCGATACCGCCAAGGAAGTTGAGGGCTCGATCCGCAACGCCGGCACGCATGCCGCCGGAGTGGTGATCACCGACAAGCCGGTGGTGGAATATATCCCGCTGCACCGCCCAACCGGCAACAGCGATGATTCCCCGATAAAAATTGTCACCCAGTTCGAGATGTCGACAATCGACGCGCTCGGTTTGCTCAAAGTAGACTTTTTGGGCCTCTCCACGCTCACCATCCTGCAGCGCTGCTGTGAGATGATCAAAGCCCGGCATGGGATTGAATATGATCTGCACAACATCCCCCTGGATGACCCGGAGACTTACGAGTTGTTAGGGAGGGGGGATACTGCCGGTGTGTTCCAGCTTGAAGGCGGGGGGATGACCCGCTGGGTGAAGGAGATGAAACCGCACACCCTGGATAACGTGATTGCCATGGTGGCACTCTACCGCCCGGGCCCGATGGATTTCATTCCCTCGTATGTCAAACGGATGCACGGTGAAGAAGAGATCACCTACCGCCACGACTCCTTGAAACCGATCCTGGAGGAAACTTACGGGATCACCGTTTACCAGGAGCAGATCATGTATACCGCCATGGAAGTCGGCGGATATACGGCTTCTGAAGCGGACTTTTTGCGCAAAGCAGTGGCGAAAAAGAAAGAAAAAGAACTGCTCAAGAATCGGGAGAAATTTGTCAGCGGAGCGCTCGAGCACGGCGTACCCAAAGAGGTTGGCAACCTGATCTTTGAAGACTGGGAAGCTTTTGCCCGTTACGGTTTCCCCAAGGGACACGCTGCCGATTATGCCGTGATTGCTGTGGAAACTGCGTATCTCAAAGCGCATTACCCGGTGGAATACATGGCCGCACTGATCTCGGTGTATAAGAATGATACCGACCGGGTGGCCTTCTATATTCAAGACACCAACAATATGGGGATTGAGGTGCTGCCCCCGAGTATCAACAACAGCTATTGGGACTTTTCAATCGACGACCATAAAGATGAGGAATCCAAGCCCTGCATCCGCTTTGGTCTCGGCGCGGTGAAGAACGTGGGCAATGGACCGGTTGAAGCGCTGCTTGAGGTCCGCCAGGAAGGACCCTTCGCCGACCTGACCGATCTGGCCAACCGGGTTGACCTGCGCAAGGTGGGCAAGCGTGCCCTAGAGTCATTGATCAAGGTCGGCGCGCTGGATATGTTTGGTCCCCGGATGGCGCTGCTCCAGGTGATGGATAAAGCCCTTTCGATCAGCGCTTCCACTTTCCATGCTGCTGAGGTTGGTCAGCTGACCTTCTTTGGCTCGGACAGCGGCCTGGTGCAGAAAATTGATCTTCCCGACGTAGATCCGGAATACAACCGCCGCGAGCAGCTCAGCTGGGAGCGGGAATTGGTTGGCTTATATGTCTCCGACCACCCGCTGCGCGAAACCGCAGCCCAGCTAAAGGGAATTGTCACTCATTTCTCCAATCAGCTCTCATTGGCAGACCAGGACAGCTTTGT
Organism: Chloroflexota bacterium; assembly: GCA_039714215.1. Taxonomy (GTDB): domain Bacteria; phylum Chloroflexota; class Anaerolineae; order Anaerolineales; family UBA11579; genus UBA11579. The sequence goes on from JBDLJU010000011.1 coordinate 16,976, forward strand.
ACGCGTCTTCGGTGAAGTGGTTTCGATCCGCCATCACCAGACCAAGCGCGGTGACCCGATGGCGTTTGTTAATATTGAAGATACTGCCGGGGTGATCCGCCTGGTGTTGTTCCCCCGAACCTGGAAAAAGCTTTCCGGCAGGCTGCAGTTCGGTAAAGTAGTGATTGTCGAGGGCAAGGTCGACAACGGCCGCGGCGATCCCAATATTCTGGTTGACGCGATCAAGGAAAACCTCACCCTTGACCCTGCCCGGATGAAAGCAGCCTCGATCGAACCTGAAGTCGAGGTTCACAGCCCGCCTGTACAACAAAGGGATGAACCGCCACCGCCCGCCTCCGCAGCGCCCGAAAAGATCGCAGAGGATAAACCGCCTTACATCGATGAGGAACCGCCACCGTTTGGGGATGACGATATCCCCCCGCCGCCAGAGAACTTCCCTCAGGATTGGGGCGGCTCTGGTGACGATCTCGCTGCTGCAGAAAACACAAAGCCAATTGCTGCCGAACAGCCTGAGCCGGTGATGGCAGCAGGGCAGGGCGTGGAACCCGAACCAACTCCGGTCAGTGAGCCGGAAGCGGAAGTTGAGCAGGCTGAATCAGAGCCTGAAGCCGAACCGTCCGCAGACCTGGCGCCACCGCCTGCGGAGGCCGCTGGCCTTGCCGTGGACGATGCTGCCGAGAGCAAGCCTGCGCTGCCCCCTGTGCTGCCGAGAGTGCCCAAACCGCCAGAAGTTATCGAGGCGCCCGACAAGAGCGGTACACCGCAGATGATCACCGTGGTGCTGCGCTCCACAGGTGATAAAGACCGCGACATACTGCGGATGCGCCGCATCTATGGGATGCTGATCAGCTCACCGGGGAGCGACCGCTTCGCCTTTTTTATGATCGAGCACAGCCAGGGCTACCGCCTGGAATTCCCTTCCGATACCACCGATTTCAACACCGGCCTGCGCGCTATCCTCGAGGATATCGTCGGAGTGGGGAATGTGATCGTCGAGCCAATTACGTATCTGTAGGTTTTATTAATGAGGGTGGTTAATCAGGTTTTTCCCGAGAATTAAATTAATTCAATCTTTTGTAGGGGAGGGTTTCTAAACCCTCCCCTACTATTCCCTATCATCATTGGGGTTTCCGGGTGATTATATGCTGATCAATCCAGATTTGATCGCAAAACGGACCAGGTCAGCGGTGGTCTCCAGGTTCAATTTATCCATGATCCTGGCGCGGTGCCGCGAGACCGTCGGCGTGCTGATCCCCAACTGCTCCCCAATCGCTTGACTGCGCAGGCCTTCGGCAACAAATGCGGCAACCTGTTTTTCGCGCTTGCTGAGCAGTTCAAATTTTTGTTGGGTAATTTCGTCAATCACGGGTGGGCTTGTTTTTCCGTGATGCTGCTTGCAGTTCAAAAATTCGGTGAGCAGCATCTTGGCAAAATGAGGAGACAGGTAGACCCCCCCTTTCATCACCGTTTCAATTGCGAGGATGACTTCATCAGCCAGGGATCTTTTGGTAACATAACCTGAAGCGCCTGCGATCATCATTTGCTGGAAAAACTGGCTGTCTTCATGCACAGTCAGGGCAATGATTTTGCAGTCTGGCTGTGAGATATTAATCAAGCGGGTGGCTTCAATCCCATCCATTTCTGGCATGGTGATATCCATTAAAATGACATCTGGATGAATATCTTTGATGCGATCAACGGCATCTTTTCCATTTTGGGCTTCAGCAATGACATGCAGATTCTCAAACCCGTCAAAAAGGGATTTCATTCCCTGGCGGATGACATCATGGTCATCAACCAGCATCAATTGAATCGCTTCCATGATACCTGCTCCCTTCGTTATTTTTATTTATTGGAATGTTAATCTCAATCGTTGTCCCTTCCCCCAAGACGCTGGTCACCTTGATTTTGCCGCTGACCATTTCAACCCGCTCTTTCATCCCCGCAAGGCCGAAACCCTGGTGAAAATCTACTGTTTCCTGATTGAACCCGACGCCATTATCTGAGATAAGCAGGGTGATCTTTTCGTTTGATTCACTCAGCGCCAGTTTAGCATTGGTCGTTTTGGCGTGCTTGTAGATATTGTTCAGTGATTCTTGAGCCGCCCGGTATACGACTGCCTCAACCATCGGATCAAAGCGTTTGGTTTTGATCGTTACTGCTGAATTTAATTTCAAGCCGAGGTTATTTTGTGAGCGTTCCACGAGAAACTCGATTGCTGGTACCAATCCCAATTCATCTAGCTGGGCAGGACGTAATTCATGCACCAGCCTATGGATGTTTAATGAAAGATCATTGATCAAATTTGTGATCTGATTTAACAGCTTGTTTGGTTGGTGCTCTTTGGGAATTTTATGCTGGACTGCGGCGAGATTGGCTGAAAGGGCGGTGATCATCTGGGCAGTTTCGTCATGCAGTTCTCGAGAAATTCGTGCCCGCTCTTCTTCCTGAATTCGCACCATCTGGAACATAAGCTTTTTCCGCAGATCATTGCGCAGCTGAAGGGCTTCGGATGCCTGCTGCAGGGCATCAACTTTTTCCCTTTGTACCTGAATTTCCCGCTTTTGCCGGTTTTGTTCTGAGTATTGAATTGCCTTGACCACATCGATCGCAATTAAAATCGCGATCGTACTCCTTGTCGCCGGGATCATCAAATGGATCATGTCCGCGATTTGGTCGCTGGCAATTAACGAATACATTTTTGCTGCTGGACCGGTCAATTGGGAAACAGCATAAATTCCGAACCACAACCCAACTCTCTTTAATCGCAATTGGATCAGGCCGTCTGTCCCTGTTTGCTGCTGGCTCTGGTAGCGAAAAGCGAAAGCTGCCAATAACGCCCCCGGGACTGCAAGAATGTATCTGGCGAGAAAATCTGTCAGCCTGAACCAGTCTCCAGCTATCTGCTGAGGGGTTGCTGCTTCAGTGACCAAGATTGCGATCAGATAGAGGATCACCAACCCAATTGGCGAATAAACACGAAAATTAAATTTCCTTTGATTTGTGATCAGCACCCGGCTGCCAAAAACGATCAAGAAGAAGAAAGAAGAGGCCAGCAGAACGATGCGGATCCATAAAAAGCTTTGATGCAGTCCAATCGAAAAGAAGGAGGCCAGGATCATTAACATATCCAACCACTCGTGCACGCCGTGGGTGATTCCAAAGAGAGCCAGATATCTCAAATTCTGGCTTTCACCCAGGGCGGTGTAGCGGTTTGCCTCGAGAAATAGGGCCAGACCTAAAGAGAAAAATCCCAAACCGTAAACAAAATAGATCAGTACAAAAGCAATCGTCTGCATCTTGGCTCCTCATCTGCCTGTCTCGATAATATCACGGAACCTCAAAATTGGATATTTATAACCAACGAAAAACTCAATTCAGGACATTTGTCTATCCCTAAAGGTGACAAATGACCTGTAAATGATAATAAATAATCAATTATTATTAGTTATAAATAACCAATAGTGAAAGAAAGCTTTAACCAGTGAGGAGATTTTCAGAATCAATTTTTTGAAAATCTATGTCAATTAGATATGGAGGATCGTATGAAAATGAAACAAACCACATTTTTGGCAATCGCTTTGATTGTCATCATGCTGAGCATCTCAGCATGTTCCGGAACAGCAGGTCCTGCTGGCCCGGCTGGCCCCGCTGGTCCTGCCGGCCCTGCGGGAGAGGCGGGAGAGGCGGGTTCCACCTCCGCTGTCAGAGGCAATGAGTGGGCTGGTAAAGAAGCCTGCGCAGACTGCCATGAGGGTATTTATGATTCATTTATGCTCTCCGGGCACCCGTATAAGTTAAATAAGGTGGTTGACGGCCAGGCCCCAACATATCCCTTTACTGAAATTACGGTGCTTCCAGAAGGCTACACCTGGGATGAGATTTCATATGTGATCGGCGGCTATAATTGGAAAGCTCGCTTCGTGGACCTTGATGGATATATCATCACCGGAGACGAGGATGCCACCACCCAGTACAACTTCTATAACGAAGAACTTGATCTCGGTGACAGCTGGGTTGGATACCATGCCGGAGAAGAAAATGTACCCTATAACTGTGGCGTCTGCCATACTTCGGGTTACCAGCCAGAAGGCAACCAGGACGACCTGCCCGGGATGGTGGGTACCTGGGAAGAAACCGGGATTACTTGTGAAGAGTGCCATGGTCCTTCCAGCCTGCACGTAGAGAACCCCACCGCCTTCACGCCGCAGATCGTGCGTGATTCTGACCTGTGCGGCGAATGCCATATCCGCGGTGACATCACCATGGTGGATGCCAGCGGCGGTTTCATTAAACACCACGAACAGTATGAGGAGCTCTTCCAGAGCAAGCACATCGTTGTCGATTGTGTTGTTTGCCATGATCCCCATGGCGGCGTGATCCAATATCGTGAAGCTGGTGTTCAGGCAGTCAATACCGCCTGCGAAAACTGCCATTTTGTAGAGGCGAAGTACGCGGCAGTTGAAATGCACACTCCTGCTTACGTGACCTGTGAGACCTGCCACATGCCGAAGGTCTCAAAGAGCGCATTGGGCGATGCTGAGCGTTACCGTGGTGATATCATGACCCATATTATGGCAATTGATTCCGATGTAATTGGACAGTTTACTGAAGATGGCGCGTATTCAAAATCTCAGATTTCTTTAGACTTTGCCTGCCGCCAATGCCACAATGGTATCGATCACTCTGTGAAAACAGATGAAGAACTGCTAGAAGCAGCAGCCGATTACCATACCCCCTAGTACGAATCAAAAACGAGAGGGAGTTTACTCCCTCTCGAACGCAATCATCTATGCGTATCCCTTTCCGTGAAGGACGGCTTTGCCGTCCTTCTTTCTTTTGATTGAACGGAGTTCGATTTAAAAATACTGAGCAGCTTGCTGCTCAGTATTTTTTACTATCCTCATGCTCTTTTGGATGCTCATGATTAACGATTCAAAGATTGCGGTAGGGGAGGGTTTCTAAACCCTCCCCTATAAATCTGATTAATCTATCTACAAATGATATTTTTCTATCCCCCGGGATCGAAGAGGTTCGGGTCGGTGGGGGTGCGGCCGGAGGGGTCCCAGACATACACCCATTCGCCGTTTCCGGCCCACTCGAAGAGCCAGTTGGCATCCGGGAAGGACAAATTCACACAGCCATGGGAGGACTTATAGCCGAGGTGGTCGTGCCAGTACTCGGCATGGAAGGCGCGTGACTCGTCGAAATACATTGTCCAGGGGATGTCCATCAGGAAATAAGCATCATCTTCGCCGGAGCTGCCCGCCATGTGCGTGATCGGCAGTTTTTCATAGATCTGGAAGATCCCTGGCCGGGTGAAGTTGCGGTTCGAACCGGTCGTGATCAGGGTGGCGAAGACCAGCCGCCCGCCGTCGTAGGCGGAGATGGTCTGCTCGTGCAGGTTGATCTCAATCCACCTATCGACCCAGATCCCTTCGGGGGGAGACTCGGCGGGGTAGACCAGCGCCAGCAGGGTCATATGTACCCACTCATCGGGGGCAATCATATAGAAGTAGGACTCGCCGATCTTGACCTCATCGAATACCTCGATGAAGTCATAGCGATTGAAGCTGTGGCCGGTTTGTTTGGCCCCGTAGCCGGGCTCTTCCTGGGTTTCAATATCGGCCAATACCCAGCCGAACTTGCGGGTGGGCTGGGTTACCGGCAGCACGCCGAGGAAGCGGTTAGGGGTTGCCAGATCAGCTACTGAGCCGCTGCGCAGCCAGCGCCCATCGGGGAGCTGGTAGTAGTTTTTGCCCTGGTAGCTGGTCACATTGGTGTAGGAGATAAAGGTGTATCCTTTTGGGAGCGTATTGGCGGGGTTGACCTTTTCGGCGGCGTCTTCCAGGGAGTAGTAGACCTTGACATTTTCTTCATGCACCTGCAGGTAGTGATAGGGGCTGTCGCCTAAAGATTCATCGATCTGGATGAAGCGCCTGTCTTGCAGGGCAATTTCAGCGTTGGTGGCGGCTCGTTCGGTGAAGTAGGCCGAGGGACCGAGTACCGCGCAGCTTACCGGGGTATCCAGGTATACGCCGGGCAGGCAGAGTACCTGGGGAGAGACCGTGTCAGCCAGCGCATCCGCAGCCACCGGGCTGGGAGCGAGCAGGGTAAATCCAATCACTACAAAGATAAGTATCAACTTTTTCATCAGCGGAATGCTCCTTGATCGTCTGTCTCTCCTATGAGAACGAATCAGAGTGGAAAAATCCACACTCTCGCACTTATTTGATCGAACTTCGGTCGATCAAATAATATTGAGCAGCCAGCTGCTCAATATTATTTTACCTAAAATGGGGGAAATATGTAGGGGAAGATCGAGCCATCTGGATTACACAAAATAGCTGATTGGTTGATTAAGGAAGAAATATTTTGATTCGAGCTGGTTTTACTCTACGACAAAGATCCCGGTTTTCTGACGGATGTAGACCAAATTATTTTTGATCGGCGACATGTTCGGGTTGTGGGGGTGGGTGATCTCTGCATCGTAGAAGGTGATGAAATCTGCTTTACCCACTTCCAAATTGGTGCGTACTGAGGTGCGGTCAGAGATGCGCATCTGCGCCTTCGTTTTGAACGGTCCGATATAGGCGATCACGGGGCTCATTATCCGGTGCGGCTCGGTGGGGTCGTAATCGAGTTGATCTTCTTTCGGCGGCATCAGGTGATAGGCCAACACATTCTCGGCATGGATGAAAATCTCACTGTACTTCACCGGACGGGAGATGAAATTGCTCTCGGTAAACATGATCTGAGCGTTATACAAAGAGATTGTATCTGGCGTCGACGCGCCGACCAGCAAACGGCCGGGCAGCGCCTGGTTGTGGTGGACAATATCTCCCCATACCAGGCCCTGTGTGATGTAGAACATCATTGTGGTGGTGGTTTCTTCCTCACCAATTTCGATCGGTAAATTTGTTTCCATGAAAAAATTATAATTAATCTGCGCTTGTTTTAGCGGATTAATTAACTTGCAAATTTGTTGGCGTTGCATTGCTGAATTTTCTTAACCCCTTAGATCAATCCACTGCCGGCTCAGCTTGACCGAGGTTTGGAAGTATGGCATAATTTTGAAATTGACTGGATCTGAATATTCAAAGCAGTGATGGAAACGAGTAGGGTTGTGCGGTGCTGAAAGCGAACCTGGGAGAGTGTGAGCCAGGGCAGCCAGCCAATCTGAAAATCCTTCCGGAGTGCTAACTGAAAGTGCTGCTCTCACCAGCAGTCCGAGTAAGGGAGCCGGGGTTCGACCCCCGTTATCAATCACGCAGGATATGTTGAGTACGCTCAGCCGTTCCTGATCGAGAGCCTGCGTAACGCAGGAAGCCGGGTGGTACCGCGAAGACTCAATATTTGGTCCTCGTCCCAGTATGGGATGAGGATTTTTTGATTGCAGCCCTGCTGCAATTTGATCAAACTGAATCGCGAGCCATTCAATCTGAGTTGCATGAAAATCTGGTCAGCAATCTGAAGGTGAATCAAGGAGTACTTATGTTCAAAGCCGTGTCATCAAAACTGGACGTCAACAATATGGAATTGGATGTCCTCAAATTCTGGAACGATCATCAGATCTTCAAGAAATCCACCGAACTGCGCGCCGACGGGCCAGATTATGTCTTTTATGAAGGCCCTCCGACCGCCAACGGCAAGCCGGGCGTGCATCACGGTCTGGCGAGGGCATTTAAGGACCTCTTCCCACGCTATAAAGTAATGCAAGGGCACAATGTGATCCGCCGCGGCGGGTGGGATACCCATGGATTACCGGTAGAAATTGAAGTCGAGCGCAAGTTAGGCTTTACCAGCAAACAGCAGATTGAAGAATACGGTATCGGAAAATTCAATCAACTCTGCCGCGCCTCGGCTTTCGAGTACATCCAGGAATGGGAGCGCTTCACCGACCGGCTCGGCTTCTGGGTAGACCTGGAAACCGCCTATGTCACCTATGAGAACGAGTATATCGAATCGGTCTGGGCGATCCTGAAAGATTTTTGGGACCGGGACCTGCTTTACCAGGGGTATAAGGTGGTGCCATACTGCCCGCGCTGCGGTACGCCGCTCTCCGACCATGAAGTTGCCCAGGGGTATGCGGATGCGGAAGACCCCTCGATCTTTGTGCGTTTCCCGCTGGTGGACGAACCGAATACATCCCTGCTGGTGTGGACGACGACTCCCTGGACGCTGCCTGGGAACGTGGCGGTTGCGGCGCATCCTGACGAGGAATATGTCAAAATTGAACGCGAATCCGAGGCCAACGGCACCGAGCGGATGATCCTCGGCAAGGCGCTGCTCAAGAAAGTATTTGGCGACGAAGAGGTCACCATTTTGGAGACCTTCAAGGGCAAAAAGCTCAAAGGGCTGAACTACAAACCGCTGTTTACCTTCCTTCCATCAGAGAAGAAAGGGTATTACGTGGTGCTGCAGGATTACGTCACGATGGAAGATGGCACCGGATTGGTGCACACTGCGCCAGCCTTTGGCGGTGAAGATATGAATGCTGCCCTGGAATTTGATCTGCCGGTGTTGATGACGGTCAAAGCAGACGGCACCTTTGTCCAGGAAGTGCGCCCGTGGAGCGGAAAGTTCGTCAAAGATGCCGACCCAGAGATCATCCAGGACCTTGAAAACCGGGGCTTGATGTTCAAAACCGGCACCTATGTGCACACCTACCCGTTCTGCTGGCGCTGCGACACCCCGCTGCTGTATTATGCCCGCGGGACATGGTTCATCCGCACCTCGGTGTTCAAGCCGCAGCTTTTGGAGAATAACAACCAGATCAACTGGGTGCCCGACCACATCAAAGCTGGCCGCTTTGGCAACTGGCTTGAAAACAATATTGACTGGTCTCTGGGCCGCGAGCGCTATTGGGGTACCCCGCTGCCCGTCTGGGAGTGCCAGGACTGCCATCACCAGACCTGTGTCGGCTCGGTTGCCGAGCTATCTGACCTTTCCGGGCAGGACCTCAGCGAAGCTGACCTCCACCGCCCGCATGTCGATGATGTCATGCTGACCTGCTCCGAATGCGAGGGGAAGATGCAGCGGGTGCCGGAGCTGATCGATGTGTGGTTCGACTCTGGCTCGATGCCCTACGGTCAGTGGCATTACCCATACGAAAAAGACGGCATGTTCGAGAAGCAGTTCCCTGCGGATTATATCTGTGAGGCCGTTGACCAGACCCGCGGCTGGTTCTACTCTCTGCATGCGATCTCAACGCTGTATCAAGAATCCGTCGCTTTTAAGAACGTGATCTGCCTGGGACATATCCTCGCCGAAGACGGCAGCAAGATGTCCAAGTCGCGCGGTACGGCGGTCGATCCGTGGCAGGTGTTCGACAAGCACGGCGCGGATGCCTTCCGCTGGTACCTTTATACGGCCGCCCCTCCGGGGAACGCCCGCCGCTTTTCACTGGGTCTGGTTGAAGAAGTGGTCAAGAATTTCACCCTGACCTTATGGAATGTATATTCATTCTTCGTGACCTACGCCAACCTCGACGGCTGGCAGCCTGAGCCAGATGTTGAGCCTGAATACACCGCGCTGGACCAATGGCTGCGATCATCGCTGCATGCCCTGGTGCGCGATGTGACCGAAGCGATGGAGAACTACGACGTGCCTGGCTGCACCCGCCCGATTGAGAACTTTGTCAACGTGCTTTCCAAGTGGTACCTGCGCCGCACACGCCGCCGTTTCTGGAAGTCCGACTCAGATGCCGACAAGTACGCCGCTTACGCCACGCTGCATGAAGCCCTGGTGACAGTCGGCAAGCTGCTCGCCCCGACAATGCCATTCATTGCGGAAGAGCTCTACCAGAACCTGGTGGTTTCATTAGACAAGGACGCCCCTGAATCTGTGCATCTGATCGACTGGCCGGAATATGATGCCAGCCTGATCGACGGACAGCTCAACCAGGACATGGAGCTGGTCTTGCGCCTGGTCTCGTTGGGGCATGCTGCCCGCAACAAAGCCGAGATCAAAGTGCGCCAGCCGCTGGCTGAAGTCGCTTTTGCGGTGGGGAAGGGGCAGGAAGCCCGGGTGATCGAGGATTACCAGAGCATGCTGGCTCAGGAATTGAATGTGAAAAAGGTTGGCGCTCTCGGTGATGCCGGGGAAGCGATCAGCTACAGCCTTAACCCGCTGCCGAGACAGTTGGGCTCGAAATACCAGGACAAATTCCCACAGGTGCGTAAGGCCCTGCTGGCGCTCGACCCGACCGCCGCCGCCGCGAAACTGCTCGCCGAGCAACCGGTGGAGATTGAACTGGACGGGGAGACGCTGGAAATCCTCCCAGAGGAGGTCGAAGTGCGCAGCAATGCCAAGACCGGCCTGACCGTTGCCCAGGAAGGCGCCTACCTGGCAGCCTTATCCACTGAGCTGACCCCTGAGCTGGTCGACGAAGGCCTCGCCCGGGAGTTCATCCGCCGGGTGCAGGACTTCCGCAAGCA
>JBDLJU010000012.1:0-25695 GCA_039714215.1 Chloroflexota bacterium
TGGGGCATATCAAAACAGCCCTATTCAAGGCTGTTTTAATTTAAGAGAATCGCTAAGCGATTCTCCGCACGGTGAACCGAACCAAGATGATCTGGTTCGGTTTTTGAATTTGTTAAGGTTTGCTGGGAAGAGGAAAGCAAAAAAGCTATCAGGTGGGATGGTCAATTTTTAATTAATTGGGTCGAGTCCCTTTCCCAATTGATTGCATTCCGAGATTATGGGACACCTTGACTTACCGACGGGGCGTCGGTATAATCAGATAAAATTCAAGGAGTTGTATTCATGAACGTTTATCAACACGAAGGTGTCTCCATTCAATATGTCGATCAGGGCGTCGGTGAGCCAATATTTTTTATCCACGGCCTGGGTGCAGACCACGCCATGTATCAACCTCAAATCGAAGAGTTCTCCAAAGACTATCGCGTGCTTGCCCCCGATCTGCGTGGCAATGGGCTTTCCAGCAAATTAGAAGGCCCCATTAATACCGTACTAGACCGACAATGCGAGGACGTGGTTGGTATTATGGATAAACTCAAGATCGAGAAGGCAGTGTTCAGCGGCGTTTCCTATGGGGGCGTGTTTAATTTCCATTTTGCGCTGACATATCCTGAACGTGTGGCCGGATTGATCATCTCTGATTCCTTCAGCGATACTAAAGTTAGAAGTGTACAGGATTTTATTAATTTAATTGCCCTGTATATTGCGCTACCCCTGTTCTACTTCCCAACTTTGCTCAAACCCGCGATCAAAAAATCTTACGAACGCTGGCCGCTGGCTCAGAAGCATATGTCTCGAGCGTTCGAAAATCTCAGGGGCCGCGAGGTCATTCTTCAGCGTTTTGCGATCAACAAAGCCAACCACACCCCTGACTTGCACAAATATGAAGGGCCAGTGTTGGGTATGGTTGGTGACGATGTGCCTTTATTGATCGGTTACATGCGGCGGGCAATGGACCAGCTTGAGGAAGGAGAACTGGTAATCATCGAAGATTCATTTGACCCCTCAAATCTATGTGCCGCTGAGAAATACAACAGCTTGGTAAGGGAATACTTAGCAAAGGTAGGGTGGTAAAAAATGGCGCGAGTTAGAAAACATCCCGATATTCGACGAAATGAGATATTAGATATTGCCCATAACCTTTTTGTTAAAGATGGATTTATGAATGTCACTGTCAAAGACATCGCAACAAAAGCGGGGATTGCCCGAACGACTTTTTATGAATATTACACGGATAAAACCCAGATTCTTGTGGATGTAGTTGACCGCGCAATCGCTGCTTTCGAGATCACTGCACCTGAAGGTGATGATGTTTACCAGAAGCTAACTCATTTAGCCGAAGATATGCTGCGGAAAATTGCGATAAATCGAGAAATTTACACGCTGATCTTCCGGGAAGCCCCAATTCTCTCTAACAATGTGGCAGAAAGCCTGATGAAGTGGCGTTACGATAACGCCAACATAACTCGTAAAGTTATGGCAGAAGCAGATAAAAACCAATTGCTGCATGCAGATGTTTCCATTGATAATGCTGTATTTGTCTTTACCGCGCTACTGGGTCAACGAGCTGGTGATATATTGATCACTGGCGAAGAATTTAATTTTGAAGCTGAAGCAGAACGCCTGGTAGAAATGGTCTGGCGCAGCATCACAAAATAATTATCGAATCAAAAGACAATTCTTTTATGGGTGAGCAGAAACATTAATGTGATTTCCAACAATGACATCATTTCTTTTAGCAGGCAGTTTGGTAAAACCAGGTATTCGAGTGCTCTCCAAACTATAATTTTAGAGGAACAGAGCGGTTCGGAACAGATCCCCTTCCCCCCACAAAAAACCGTGAGTCTTTTTAAAAGATATAATTACCAAATCGAAGGGACTGCTTCCCTTCTCCCGGTTACATCATCAGGGAATCGACAAAGAAAGGTAGTTGGAGGTATTGAAATGACAGTGCAGAATACTGAAAGAAAGCCTGCAAGAATGGCAGGGTTCCTGTATTATATTTACTTCGTAATTCACATCTTCGCAGATGTGTTTGGTTGTTCTAAAAGTATTGTACTCGGAGATGCCGCAACAGCTGCCCAAAATAGTATAGCTGCTGAGTGGCAATTTCGTATTTGAAGTCCAGGAGATTTGGTTAGTTACCAGGCCAGCCACAACAATTTTACAAAGAGGAGAAAACCGTATGTTAGATATACAAGAAAATTGGGCAGCCATAAAGAAGATTTTCAGGAATTCGTTTATCTCATCGTTTCATTATGCAGTCGCCACAGTCAATGAAGAAGGTGAACCCCATATAACACCGATAGGCTCTTTGCTGCTTGGTAAACCTGGGTATGGCTATTATTTTGAAGAATTCCCGAAGCAGTTACCGCTTAACATTAAGAATAATGAGAAAATTTGTGTATTGGCGGTAAACAGCAACCGCTGGTTTTGGGTAAAATCGCTTATCCGTGGCCGTTTTTCCAGCCCCCCGTCTGTTAGATTATTTGGCACTGCTGGTAAGCTTCGGGAAGCCACACAAAAAGAAATCAACTTGTGGCATAACCGCGTGAAGCCGGTCAGTTTCAGCAAAGGGCATTCCATGATGTGGGCAAATATGAGAATGGTGCGTGATGTTGAGTTTACCAGAATCGAGCCTGTTAATATTGGTGAAATGACACGGTATTCTTGGTATAAGCCATTGAACAAAAAACATTCCTAAATCTTCAATAGACTGAACATTTCTTGAAATTCATGATAAGCCAAGGTGTCCTGGCTAACTAATTGTGACACGCACACTTATCTGGATTTATTAATAATAGTGGTTTAATCAAACCAAATAATGTACAATACTAAATATATTTTCTAGGACTTTAAATTCATTGCAACCAAAGCAATTTTTTTCCCAAAAACGTGCCCTAATAGTAGCCAATTTTTCTGTTGAACAGTTTAATAACTCCTGGATACCGAGGTGGTTGACAGGGGGTAACACTTCTCTTATGATTTTCAGTTATAACCACAAAGGAGGTGCCTCGAAAACATATCAAAAATTATATTGTCCGAAGAAGAATGCCAATAACGAACTAAAAGGAGAAGAAGTTTTGAAAAAGTCTAAGTTATTTAGCCTGTTGTTAATTTTAGTTATCGCCAGCATGTTGGTGTTGACAGCATGCGGTACAAATGAACTCCCAGAAGAAACAATGGAAGAAGAGGTGATGGAGAAGATGACCATCGTCGCTGCTGAAAATTGTGACTACGGTGGCAAGATTAAGTCCATCGAAGCTGTGGATGATTACACCGTTGTCTTCACGATGTGCAAGCCTGATCCTGCTTTCCTCGCAAAGATCGCCTTCACCCCCTTCGGTATCCAACCTGCTGAGTATATAGCCGAGACCGGCGGTACCGGCGCTCTGCTGGAAGCCCCGATCGGCACCGGCCCTTACAAAGTTCTTTCCTGGGAACGCGGTGACTCGATCGTTTATGAAGCCTTCGCTGACTACTGGGGCGAAGCTCCTGCCGCACAGACCGCCGTCTTGCGCTGGAACCAGGAAGGCGCCGCCCGCCTGCTGGAACTCCAGGCCGGCACCGTGGATATGATCACCAACCTCAGCGTCGCTGATTTCGCCGTGGTCGAGAATGATCCCAACCTGGTTCTACTCCCAGACCTGAACCCGAATATCGTCTACATTGGGTTCACCAACACGTTCGCACCGTTTGACAATGTTGACGTCCGCACAGCAGTTGCCATGGGCATCGACCGCCAGCGGATTGTAGACAACTTCTACCCCGATGGCTCCGAAGTTGCCTCCCATTTCACTCCCTGCTCGATCCCGGGTGGTTGTGAAGGCGAAAGTTGGTACGAGTTCGACGCAGAAGCCGCCAACACCATGCTTGACGAGGCTGGCTTCCCGAAGGACGAGAATGGTATTCGCTTTACGACTGCGATCTACTACCGCGATGTCTTCCGTGTATACCTGCCGGAACCTGGCAATGTTGCTGTTGAAATTCAGAACCAGTTGATGGAAAATCTGGGCATTGATGCTGATGTCATTGTAATGGAATCTGGTGAATTCATCGCTCAATCCACCGATGGCCAGCTCGACGGCATTCACTTTCTCGGTTGGGGTGCAGACTACCCACACGTAACCAATTTCCTGGACTTCCACTTCAACGCCAATAACCCGCAGTTCGGTACACCTTTCGCAGAGATCTACGAACCGCTGGAAGAAGCTTCCCAGCTCGCTGAGGCCGCTGTTGCAGCTCCTCTATACGCAGAAGCCAACAATGCGATCAAGGAACTGATCCCGATGATCCCGCTTGCCCACGGCGCTGCAGCCAATGCAGCCCTGGCATCTCTTGAAGGCGCTTATGTACCGCCGTTCGGCGCTGCTGAGTTCTACAAGATGGACCCGGGCAAGGACACCCTGGTATTCATGCAGAATGCCGAGCCGATCAGCCTGTACTGTGCCGATGAGTCTGACGGTGAATCCCTACGTCCTTGCCAGCAGGTGGTTGAATCCCTGTTGGAGTACAAGACCGACAGCGGCGACACCATTCCTGCTCTGGCAACAGAGTGCACCGGTAACGATGATGCCACCGTCTGGACCTGCAAGCTGCGTGAAGGTGTAACCTTCCATGATGGTTCTGCCTTCGAAGCCTCAGACGTGATTGCCTCCTGGGCAGCCGGCATTGACGCCGCTAACCCTTACCATGTTGGCAACACTGGTGGGTTTGACTACTTCTCGTATCTGTGGGATGGTTTGATCAACGCTGCAGAGTAGATTTGAGATAACAACTCCCGCTTTACTCTAGATAATAGAGTAAAATGAGAACAGCATGCGGGATGGGAGTATTCCTTTCCCATCCCGCATTTTTTATTCCACACTAAAAGGTTTTCTATGGGCACTTATATTCTCCGCCGTATCCTGATGGCGATTCCCGTACTTATCGGAATTTTGATCGTCACCTTTATCATCGCACATGCAATTCCCGGCGATCCATGCACCGCTGCCCTGGGTGAAAGAGCCACTCCTGCTGCCTGCGAAGCATTCTTTGAACGCAAAGGACTCGACCAGCCAGTCCACATCCAGCTGGCAATTTATATGAAAGATATTTTGCGGGGCGACCTTGGTGAATCGATCCGGTTCAAACGACCTGTCAGTACTTTGTTGATCGAACGACTGCCGGTGACCCTTGAATTGGGATTAGCCGGTCTGACCATCGCCGCGCTCATCGGTATACCACTGGGGGTGATCTCTGCAATCAACCGCAACTCGGTCGTTGATGTAGGCACAATGGTTTGGGCCAATATTGGCGTATCAATGCCGGTTTACTGGCTGGGTCTCATGCTGGCTTATATTTTTGCCCTAAAACTTAAAGGTACCGCTTTCTGGCTGCCGCCTTCCGGTCGCCTGACCGCGGGAGTGATCCCAACACCTTTCTTTGAGATCTGGGGGTGGGCGATCACTGAAGGCAGCATGGGAGAAACTTTTGTTGAATTCGTCTCCAATTTTGTACTGTTCAATTCCCTGATTACAGGCCAATGGGAAGTATTTAAAGATGGCCTGACTCATCTGATTCTGCCTGCTCTTGCACTCAGTACGATCCCCATGGCAATTATTGCCCGGATCACGCGCTCCAGTATGCTGGAGACACTAGGACAGGATTATATCCGGACAGCGCGGGCGAAGGGTGTAAGGGAATGGATGGTGATTACTAAACATGCCCTGCGCAATGCTCTGCTGCCGATCGTCACGATCATCGGTCTGCAGGTAGGCGTTTTATTTGCTGGAGCGGTGCTAACAGAATCGATCTTTGGTCTATCAGGTGTTGGCCGTGCGTTATTTGATGCAATCACTGGACGTGATTTCCCCGTGATCCAGGGCTTTACTGTGATCGTCGCCATAGGGTATGTGCTCATTAACCTGATCACCGATATCTCCTATGCTTTTATTGATCCCCGAATCGAGTTGAAATAAGATGAGCGAACAAAATTTTTCAGACAGCAAAGAACGCTTTCGAAATTATAAACAAAACAGCCTCTGGCGTTTAACTCTGCGCCGGGTTCTGCAGCAAAGATCAGCCATTGTCGGGTTGATCATACTGAGCTTCCTGATCCTGATAGCTGTTTTTGCGCCATTGCTAGCTCCTTATGCTCCCAACCAATCGTTGATCGGCATTGAAGACGTCACCAGAAGACAGGCTCCCTGCATCCATTTATTTGGCTGCCCGGAAGATCAGCCACAACACCTGATGGGTGTGGATGGGAATTCCCGCGACCAATTTAGCCGGGTAATATTTGGAACTCGTGTTTCCCTCTTTATTGGTTTTACAACCATCGGGCTGTCAATCCTGGCTGGAGCAATCATCGGCGCGATTGCCGGATATACCGGTGGATGGGTTGACAATGTCATCATGCGCATGATGGATGTGATCCTGGCTTTCCCTAGCTTTTTACTGGCCATAGCGATCATCACCGTCCTGGGCCGAGGTTTGCAAAACGCACTCTATGCCATAGCAATTGTCTATACACCCCAATTTGCACGGGTTGTCCGCGCCAGCGTATTGGCAACCAAGGAAGAAGAATTTGTAGAAGCATCCCGCGCTCTTGGGGCAAGCCATTTTCACATTCTTTTCTTCCGCATCCTACCGAATTCTGTAGCCCCTTTGATCGTTCAAGGTACGCTGGGAATCGCCAGCGCAATATTGGAGGCAGCTGCGCTATCTTTCCTGGGGCTGGGTGCCCAACCTCCGACGCCTGAATGGGGAACAATGCTTGGTACTGAACGCAACCAGGTATTTACTGCGCCGCACCTGGTATTTTATCCAGGAATTGCAATCATGATTACTGTGCTGGCATTCAACCTGCTGGGGGATGGGTTGAGAGATGCAATGGATCCTCGCTTGCACCGCGGTGGAGAGGAATCTTGATCCCCCTGCCATTTGCGTTGTGATCTAAATGATAAAATGAGATATAAAATCAAATAAATAGAGGCTGTCCCTTTGTCTTTTGGGACAGCCTCTATTTATTAACCGCCTGGATCAATCATATAAGAAGCAGGCTGCAAAATGACCCGGCTCTACTTCATTCATCTCCGGTTCTCGTACCTTGCACTCTTCCATCACAAATTGACAACGAGTATGAAAACGGCAGCCTTTGGGGGGATCTTGTGGGCTGGGCACATCACCCTCAAGGATGATCCGATCCCTTTTTGCATCAGGCTTTGGCACGGGGATTGCTGACATCAGTGCCTGGGTATAGGGGTGCAGCGGATTACGGAACAAGTCCCTGGTGGATGTCAATTCAACAATTTTGCCCAGGTACATCACGGCGATACGGTCTGAAATATGTTCAACAACTGAGAGATTATGGGCAATGAATAAATATGTCAGTCCGAATTCGCTCTGCAAATCCTTTAGGAGATTTAATACCTGGGCCTGGATTGATACATCCAAGGCTGAAACAGGCTCATCAGCAACGATAAAATCCGGATTTAAAGCCAGCGCCCGCGCAATACCAATACGCTGTCGCTGCCCTCCCGAAAACTCATGGGGATATCGCCTGGCATGAAAATCCTGCATCCCCACACTGTCAAGCATCTGAATCATTCGATCCCAATACTCCTGGGAAGTACCCATCCGGTGAATTTTCATACCTTCAATAATAGATTCTCCAACGGGCAGACGCGGGTCAAGTGAAGCGTATGGGTCCTGGAAGATAATTTGCATTCTTTTTCTCAATGCTTTTAGATCAGGCCCTTCCAGCTTAAAAACATTTTCTCCGCCCAGGTACACAGTACCATCGGTGCGGTCGATCAAGCGCAGCATCGTTCGTCCTGCAGTGGATTTTCCACAACCAGACTCACCCACCAACCCCAGCGTTTCACCTTGATAGATTGAAAAGCTAATCCCATCCACGGCTTTGACCTGATCAATCACGCGGCGCATTAACCCACCATAAACCGGGAAGTATTTTTTAAGATTTTCTACCTGTATAAGAACTTTCCCTTTATTTTCAGCGGCTGTTCCATTTTGAACCATATTTTTTCCCATTTTTCCTCTATTCGATTCTGCTAGCCAGAAGGCATTTTAGGAGCTTTATGTCCATATTCTTCATCATCCTGATACAACCAGCAGCGCGCCATATGTTCCTCACCATTAATTGGTTTTAAATCTGGTATCTTGTGATGACAAATTTCTAATCCGAATTCTTCTCTGGCAGAGCAGCGCTCCGCAAAAGTGCAGCCAGCAGGTAGATTGATGAGATTGGGGACTGCACCAGGAATCACTGTGAGCCGCTCACTTTCTTCACCTAGCACCGGGACAGATGCAATCAAACCCTGGGTATAGGGATGGCTTGCGGAATTATACAGGGTATTAACATCTGCTGTTTCAACGATCTTGCCAGCATACATTACGGCAACCCTATCGGCTATTTCCGCAACCACACCCAGGTCATGAGTGATTAGGATAACAGCAGTGCCCATTTGTTCCTTCAAACCAAGGATCAGATCAAGAATTTGCGCCTGGATAGTTACATCCAGAGCGGTGGTTGGCTCATCGGCGATCAGCAGCTGCGGATTCAATGCCAACGCCATCGCAATCATCACGCGTTGTGCCTGCCCTCCGGAAAGCTCATGGGGATATGCCTTGGCCTTCGATTCAGGACTGGGGATACCCACAATTCGGAGCTTTTCAATGGCATTATGCTTTGCTTCTTTTGCATTCAATCCATGGTGGATCTTGAACACCTCGGCTATCTGGTCTCCAATTGTAAAAACTGGATTCAAACTGCTTTGTGGCTGCTGGAAGATCATCGAGAATCTATTCCCGCGCATTTTTGTCAATTCACTTTTTGATTTTTCACGAAGATTCTCATTCTCAAAAAAAATATTTCCACTAATAATTTTTCCTGGACTTCGAACCAATTGCATCACCGAAAGTGAGGTAACGCTTTTTCCGCAACCTGATTCTCCAACTATACTTAAAACTTCTCCAGGGTAGACTTCAAAGTCAACACCATCTACAGCTTTTACAACGCCATCTTCCGTATAAAAATAGGTTTGTAAGTTCGAAACCTTAAGCAAAGGTTGTTTTGGCTCAGTGGTCATATTGATGACTCCAACACATGGTTTCCAAGTCGGTTTTCTTGTGATTCTGACTGAAATATTAGAATTCTATCGAATAGAATGATTATACACCGGTTTGCAGTTAATTGATTAGTTGCATATGATTGGGCGTGTCAAAAGTAGTGGGTCAGGAAATCTTTGATGTGAGCAGGATAGCCAGTAAATCGACAAGGCAAAATCATTGACCATAACTAAATTTTCATTTTGCCTAACTACCCACCCTTGTTTTCATACTTTCATAGCAAAGCAAGGAGGGTGTGGTTCGGAACAGATTCCCGGTAGGGTCCAGAATCAAAAAAGACGCGAGCAGTGTTTTTTTGATTCTGGCTTTCCTTCATTGCCGCTGCATTCCTGTTTCATCCCCAATGATTGGCTGTGGTTTCTGCCTAAATAGAATTATTCCTGGATAAATGCGTTAACGTAAATATCTTTTCCAGTAGCGATGTCGAGCTGAAATAGATAAAGACTTTCATATATAACAGCAGATTTCCAAACCTGGTAAGGCAACTGGTTGGCAATGATGACTACAACGCGATGTTGCCCGGCAAGCTGACCAAATTTGGGGACTGCATAGCTGGCTTGGGAAAGCACGCCGGCGGTCACCCCGGATTTTTCTCCATGTCGCTGGAAAAAGAATGTGCGCAGGGGCCAGTCGTCGGGCAGGGTTTCAATATATCCTTGCATTAATTCACTAATATCTGGAGAAATAAAATTCCCACTACCAATCAAAGCCAACAGGTGAGCATATTCTCTGGCAGTGCCTTTAGGGAGAAGTTCAGCGGAAAATTGTAAAATTGCCCAGTTCAATTCCAGTTCATCAGCTGTAGGAGCATGAGCACCAGTAAGCAGCTTAATTTGTGCTTCCCGCCATTCATCATTTTCCAGATATTTTGCAAGCTGAGGATATTCAGGACAAGCATCTTGATTGGTATATTCATTTTCAAGCGCTTTAAACTCCTCCAGCGTTTGCATGGGTGAATCGTGATTCATCCATAACAATCCTGGCCCTAAGAGGGAACAAATCGGGGAATGGCTTTCCACCCCAGCAGCATCAAATACTTGCTTAATTCGTTCTTGTCCGATAAGGGAGAGAAGGTAATCTGTTGCTGCATTTCCACTGTAATGGATCATAATGCGAGCAAGATCTTCCAAAGTAACAGTTGCGGTTTGATCAAGAGCAAATCCATACTCATCGGCTTTTAAGCCAAGACTTTGCAACCCAAGCCGGTGGGCATTGCCGTCTGTGTTGGGTAAATAATACGCTTCCCAATGGCTGATAGGGACAAGGGTAGCCGGGTCAAGATCGCCAGCAATCACGGCATCGGCATAAGCGGCTAAAACGATTAATTTAACTGTAGAGGCCAGCACAAGAGGCTGGTCGGGGTTATAAAAAATATTGCTGCTGTCTTCAATGAGCATTCCGTTCTGATCAAAGGTATAAGCAACAACTGCATTTGCCTCCGGGTTGCTCAGCATATTTTCGATCAATTGTCCTTTCGCTTGTTGTGCGTTTCCCCAGAGCAGACTGCCCGCCAACAATATTAGAAATAGTAATAAAGCCGCGACAACTAAAAAACTTTTCTGTTTAATGAAACGCATCCTGGTTCCTCCAAATTTTCTTCTATATAACAATGTACGAAAAATGAAACTGGATGGTTGCAAATTCGCTTGATAATCCTGCCAGGTTCAGTAATTGGTACGTTTTGGAACGGTTATCTGCGTGTGTGACAATAATCCTGCATGATTTTGATATATACTCATATACATAGATCAAATGATAAAACGCGATATTATTCCGTCAGGAGTGAGAGATGGAAATTACTAGTGATGAAATCCTAAATACCATCGAGGCTTTATATTTAACTTATCCCCCCATCCCTGGCAAGCTTGAATACTTTGATATCGCAGGCATCCAGGGCTGGTATTCACCTGGGCTGTCTCACCCGTTGATGAATCTGGTGATTAAAACGAATCTCACAACAGAGAATGCCGACGAGACAATTCAGACTGTTCAAGACCAATTTAAAGCCCAGGAAAAGGCGTTCGGCTGGTGGGTTTCCGACTTGAGTTTGCCTGCTGATTTAGGTACACGATTAGAGGCTGCTGGACTTGCCAAAGTGGTAGAAACAGCAGGGATGTCTCTAGATGTGCATCATCCCATCTCCGCTAATCCAGCTGTGCGTGTAGGCCAGGTGGCAACTGGTGATGTGCCAATCGTCGCTGACCTGTATCATCGAGCTTACCCGGTACCTAAACCGCTGGCGGAACATCGGGTTGAACTTTGGGAAAAGATGGGGTTTATGCAATTCTTTGCTTACGTGGAAGAAAGCGAAGATCCTGTGGCGGTTGCATCCATGTGGTATCGCCCGGGTTATCCGATTGCGCTGTTGGGTGGTGCGGCCACGCTGACCGAATACCGGGGACGCGGCATCTATACCGCGCTGGTGGCACAACGCCTCAAGAAAGCAATTGCTGATGGCATGCAAACTGCCATAATCGCGGCAGATCGCTCCACATCTGCTCCAATCTGCAAGAAGCTTGGTTTTGCTGAGCAGTGCAGCCTGGCGTTATATGCGTGGACGCCGCTAGATTCATGATGCGCATCATTTGTTATTCTAGTTTGAGTGAAATGCAACTTGACTGGATTCCCTGCAATTCGGTTAAGTGCGGTTCGGAACAGGTCCCAGGCAGGCGTTTTGAGTTTCCTTGTTTTGAAGTATGAATGATCAAAGAAAGAGGGTGAAAGAGTTCAAAACATAGCGAGGTGACGTTATAATTGTCTGAATAGATAGCTGGGGGGGGTATTGAAAAAAAATCAAATTAATTGCGGTCTTCCAGAGGAGAGATAATTGTATGGATCAAAAAGCATTTCAAGACTACTATCCCGAAGAATCAAGTTATTGCTATGGCTGCGGCCGGTTGAATGAACACGGACTGCAGATCAAGAGTTACTGGGATGGAGAAGAGACCACCGCCGTCTACAGCCCTCGGGCAGAGCACATGGCGATTCCTGGGTATGTGTATGGCGGTCTGCTTGCTTCGCTGATCGACTGTCACAGCACGGGCACCGCCGCTGCCGCAGCATACCGGCAGGAAGGGCGCGGGATGGATACAGAGCCTCCCTTCCGTTTTTTGACCGCATCGCTGCAGGTGGACTATCTGCGGCCCACACCGCTGGGCGTGCCGCTGGAAGTCCGCGGGCGGGTGGAAGAAATTAAAGAGCGCAAGGTGGTGGTCAGTTCAACCGTGATCGCCAATGGTGAAATCTGTGCCAGGGGCAAAGTCGTGGCGGTAAAGATGCCGGAGCATTTGGCACCAAAAGACAAGTCGGACTGAACAATTAATTTGGTTACTAATGACCAATTAGGAAGGAGCGTTTTCTATGCTTATCAAGCGTTTACTTCAATTTAATTTCCTTGTTTCCGTAATCATCGCGGGGACCTTTATCCTTGCCCCGGAAATAACCCTCGCTCTTTACGGGATGAGCGGAGGGGAGTCTCTTTATGCAATCACCCAATACTTCGGCACCACCCACCTGAGCTTTGCGATCCTTATCTGGCTGGCCTTCCGTTCGAAGGAGCCGCAGTTCCTCCGCTTCCTGGTGGTCTCATTCTTCGTGGGCGATGTCGCTGGTACAGTGGTGCTGCTCATCGCTCAGCTGGGCGGTGTGATGAACCAAACCGGTTGGGGATTGGTTGGGCTCTCATTCCTCTTTGCTGTTGGCTATGGGTATGGCACGCTGAAGAGACTTCCAGAAGATTAATCAGCGTCAGCTTACAATGGCGGGCAAGCCGGCTCGATTAAAAAACCCGAACCAAGTTGACCTGGTTCGGGTGCGGTTATTTTGAATAGATTTCGGTTAATTAGCGAGTGCTGAAAACCCTACGAGAAAACAAATCATCATGATCATCAATAAACCTGGGAGGATGGTCAGGATGGTATTTTTTGATAAGATCGGCTTTCCCATTTTCAGGAAGGATAATAAGCTGCCCCCAATTCCGATCAATGCGCCCCCGACCCCGACAAAGGAGAACAGCCCCGGTGTCTTCCCGGAGAAGCTCAACAACAGCGGGACGAGGAAGATGATCATTCCAGATATGCCGTGGCCGATGATGATTGCGATCACCTTGATGCCCTTGCCGCCCACGAAGCGGGTGATCAGGATTACAAGAAAGCTGAGCGCCACAAAGACGGCAAACGGTCCCAGCCAGGATTGGTAAAACTGAGCTACCAGACCCAATGACATGCTCAGCGGAATTATTGTCGCAACCACCACCACCATCGGGCTGTCGAGGATCTCAAATCCAAGTATGATGATCAGCAAGCCCGCGATCAGTAGAACGCCAAAAGCGACGGCATAGCTGATTTCAGGTATGAAGCCAAGAGATCTAATTCCGAACCCAACCTGGTAGGCAGCAAGCACACCGGTGACCAACAACAGCACCCGGTCGAGGAGCGTAATCTTTTTTGCCATCTCTGAATTCTCCATGCTCATCCTAAAACCTTTCTTTCGTTTATGCCGAGATCAGCAGCATCGAGCTGAGCATATAAATCGATGCAAATTTAAACAAACCGAAGTTTAGTTTTTCTGATGGCTTGATTGCACTGTATAAAGCCAGGATCAGCAGACCTCCAGATAAGACCGCTAAAATTCGGGTATAACCTATGGTTAATCCAACACCATAGGATGATAAGCCCATAAAAATTGTTGCCAGCACACTGGATGCAGCGATGATCTTCCTGGTTGTATCCACGCCATAAAGGGAGGCGAAAGTTGGCACCCTGGCTCGATTATAGTCATCCAGATAGCGGATGTTGAATGTCATAATGTGGGTGGGAATCCAGAACAGCACACTGGCCGCCAGTGCAATCCCAATCCAATCAATATGGCCCAGACCAAGCGCCCTCCCGGCCAGGATCGGCATCCCGCCAGATATCCCGCCCCAGACAATGCTCCAGGCTGTGCGGCGCTTCAACCAAACCGTGTAAACGATCATATCGAAGAACAGCCCTGCAAAAACAATCGTACCGTAAATTGGGTCAAGGATCAGTGCCCAGCCCACGCCTAAAACTGATATTGCCAGGCCCAAGGTTAAGGCTTCACCGGGTTGCACCAGGCCTGTAGGGAGCGGGCGTTTCTTGCTGCGCTCCATGATCGCATCGATATCACGATCAAACCACATATTGAGTACGGTGCTCCCGCTAATCGCTAAAAACAGGCTTCCTGTTAATGAGAGCAATGTAGGTATATGAGAAACAGGGCATCGACTGCTCATATATCCAGCCAGGCCTGTGATCAGTAAAAGACCTGTCTGCAGGCTCTTGATCAGCGGCCAATATTTCTGACGAATGGATGCGAGTTTCAGGGGAAATTGAGGATTTGTTTGACCACTTTTCATGATTTCTCCAAAAAATAAATACGGGTAATCGTTAGTCTAAATCGCTCTGTTGCAGGAAAATTTCTCGATCTTCTTCTTGATTTGCGCACAAAAAAACAATCGTGATATGAAAAGTATGACCGATAATTGCTCAAAAATCTTTACTAAAAGGTATATCCGGAACCAGGAAATTGACTGGTTCCGGATATAGGGAAAATGATAATTACTCTTTAACAATGATCCTGTTTTTGAACCAGGGAATAACCAGGATCGCGATGAAGACGGCGGAAAGCATGGCGCCTCGCAGCCATTCTTGACCTGACGGAACATCATAGCGGTCAATGAAGGCCAACAATGCTGCCGCAAAAGTCACCACGCCGGTGATCATGCCGAAATACCAGCCGGCTTCTTTACGGGCTGCCATCAACCAGATCGCCACAAAGAATAGGGCAACCGCAGCGTACATCACAAACCCACCGAGGAAAAGTTCCGGGTTGCTTTCACTGGCGCTGTAGAATGGTCCTTTGGTCAGGAAATGGCGGACACCGTGTTGCGCATTCATGAAAACCATCCCGCCGACAATCCCAAGTGCACCAAATGTTACAACCTGGGCGATCTTGGTTTTTGCATCAGCTTTTTCGGTCAGCAGCATGATGAAATAGCCTGCCAGGCCAATCAGCATGATCGGCATCGCGGCTGGCATACCAGCATCGGGGTTCTTGTTGCCTAAGGCATCTTGCATTACCAATACCATCCATGGGATTACCATGGTCATGCCGCCCATAGAAGGAAGCGCCAGCATTGTTAAAGCCAAGGGGCGAGCCCATTCTTTGTCGGCATAAATATCTTTCGCAATCACGAGCAGGGTTGCACCGCCAAATACAAATAGCGCAATCCAGACATGGAAGGTTGCGGTAAGAATCCCAACTGGGGTGTCCCAGACGCCATCGGGCTGCTGTACCTGATGCGTTTCAACCAGGTTATGCAGTGCTGGGGTCAGTGCTTTCATTGAAATAAACGGGGCTGAAAAGATCAAGAAAAGACCCACCAGAACGGCTACAGCCGTCATGATAGTTCGGCCTGTTTTTGTGGTTTCTCCAGTCATGAAAAATCTCCTTATAAATGGTTTGATATAATTGATTGCACAATAACCATTGATTCTGTTTTCGAAGAACGCAGGTTAGTCTCATTGAATAAAATATCACAAACATCGTCGCCAGTCTTTATACTTTTATAAATTCGGAGGAGTAATGAGTGATTTGCTGAACTGTCTTAAAGAAGCACCAGTATTCTCAAAATTAACTGCATCCGATCATGATGAGCTGGTGAATCTGGCGACTTTTAAACAATTCAAGAAAGGGGATCTCGTCTGCTGGCAAGATGACCTATGGCCTTACGCAGCGTATATTGAAGAAGGCCATGCAGAATGGAGTATGCTTTCCCCCGAAGGAAAAAGGCAGTTCGTATTTCGCCTTGGTCCGTGTGACGCGATCTGGGGACATACGATTTTTGATGGTCAGCCGATGCCCGCGTCGTTGGAAGTGATGACGCCAATGAAAATCTACCTCTGGCATAAAGACATAGTTTTGCCAATCGTGTCCCGCCACCCTGAAGCAATCTGGGATATTACTGAAGTGTTGGTCACCTATATGCGGCATGTGCGTGAGGTGGTCTATGGGTTTGCTTTCCATCCGGTGGCAGGAAGGCTGGCCCGTTTGCTGTTGAACCATTATCAGCCTATTGAAGGAAAGCCGACCCCGCGGGACTTGACCCTGGATGAACTTGCCGACAATATTGGCACTACCCGTGAGCTGGTCAGCAGGACGCTGCACCGTTTTGCCAATGATGGCATGATTGAGATCAGCCGAGTGCAGTTTATTTTTACCAACCGGGACCAATTGGAAAAGCTGGCAGGAAAAGAATAAATCAAGCCGTTACTTCGAAAAAAAAGAGTTCCATAGCCGGAAAGCTATGGAACTCTTTTAATTAAAATTCTGGTTGAATTTCTACTCTTCTTTATACGGATTAAGCAGTCGCTGCTTGAAGAAGGGGATCATCAGCATAACGATCAGACTTAAACCCATCAATGAGCCGTAGAGATAGTCAAGCGTGGCATGACGCACATAGTGGGTTGACCCGCTTACCACCATGACCACAATGCTGCCGATCATGGCTGAGTACCAGCCCTTTTCCTTGCGGGCACCCAACTGATAGATTGCTGCAATCAGCAGGCCAGTACCTACCCAAAGGCCCAGCCAGCCAAAAAATGTGATCGAAATCCCTTCGGCAAAAATCGGACGCTTGGGATGTCCATAAAGGATCCGGAAAGCGGCATGCCCATTGGCAAAACTCTCAGCAGCAGTGACTCCCAGCATAAGAAAAACAAGAAAGTCAGCAATTCGTTGTTTCCCATCCACTTTCTCAGCAAGCAGAACGGTAAAGTAAGGAATCAAACCAATCGCCATGATAATCACTGCCGGGGGGAAGCCACCCTCTTTGCTGCCCACAAAATTCATCCAGGGCACGATCATGTAAGCGCCACCCATTGCAGGGATTGAAAGACATAGCAAAGCCAGTCCTCTCGCCCATTCTTTGCCATTGAGCACTTGCATTACGATCACAAGCAGAGCGATCCCGGCGATCACACTCATCGTGCCCCAGAAGGGGTAGAAGAAGCTAACCAGCCAGGTTGTCAGTGTCAGCAAAGGCGCGGAAGGATTGTTGTCCGCTGTGAATTGTGCGATTCTTTCTTGCTGATAGCCAACAATCGGGTTGACCATATCGAACGAAATGAACGGGACCAAAAAGATCATCAGCAGTGCTGCAACAACGATCACCCCTACAATAATTTGCTTGGTTTTTTGACTTGTACTGTCTAACATAATCTCTCCTTTGAACTTAATTAATTGGGGTTTCTGTGAATAAAATAACAAATAACCCAATCAAATGCCTTGATAATTCTTAATATTCTTCCCAGAAATACCGTAATGCTCTCAGGTTCTCAAACAAAAGCCCACCCAAGGAAGGTCTGTAGTTTTTTGAGGTGATAAATTTTAAATGCTGACCTTAAGATATATCAAATACTTTATAAACCTATCGTGATACGCTTCACAATAGATGTACCCCATTCTGCTGCCAACCTTTTGGGGCAGATCAATAATAATTACCTATTGAGGAGAAGATAGATGAAAAAGCTATTCCCTGTATTAGCAATCCTGCTGATTGCCATGTTGGTCCTCTCGGCATGTGGGTCTGCTGCTCAGATTGAGCCTTCCACGGCCGAAGGATCCCCAGAAGAGGCGGGCAATACCGGAGAAGCCGCAGCTTCTGAGCCTGAAGCTGGTGAAGAAATGGCATCAGAAATGCCATATGAATTTGCCTGGGACCAGGATTACATTACCGAGGTAGCGCCAATCATGATGATTGACCCCTACTTCCAAATATTCGGTCAATCACAAGTGGCTGTACCATACACCTACGAAACGGCGGTTAAGTTGGCCGGGCACTCGTGCGGCGCGACGACCGGAGCCTGGACAATCACACGCAAAGCTCTTGAAGTGTTATATCCGAATGGCGAAGTTCCAGTTCGCGGTCAAATTGCGGTAGAAGCCCCTGGCGCTGAGGATGAATGGTTTGTCGGCGTTTTTGGTGAGGTTATCACATACATCACCGGAGCGGCGCCTCGCACAGGCTTTATTGGTGCAGAATTTGGTCAAACAAATGATCTTTTTGTGCGTCAAAACAAGATGGTTTACACCGACGAACCTACCGGAACACTTCCACCCAAGATGGAATGGGTCTTCACCCGGCTGGATACCGGCACAAAGGTTGGCGTAACATTTAATCTCGCCGTAGTCCTCCCGATTGCAACACCTGAATATAAGGAAATGGGTCGGAAGATGGCTGCTGGAACCGCTACCCCTGAAGAAGCAGCAGACTACTACGTATACTGGAACGATAGAGCCAAATTCGTGCTCGAAAATGCAGATAGCCTCGATGGTTTTTTCGCGGTAAACGTTTACGAAGAAGCCCCGATCACTACCTCCGAGGCATTTGTTGCTGATCCGGAAGTTACTTCAGCGGATGATTTCGCCTGGGACCAAGATTACATTACCGAGGTTGAGCCAATCATGATGATTGACCCCTACTTCCAAATCTTTGGCCAATCACAGGTAGCTGTCCCCTACTATTATGAAGAAGCGGTTAAAGTGGCCGGGCATTCCTGTGGGGCCACGACCGGCGCATGGACAATTACCCGGAAGGCACTTGAAGTGCTTTATCCGGACGGAGAAATTCCGGTGCGAGGTCAAATTATGGTACAGGCTCCTGGCGCAGAGGATGAATGGTTTGTTGGTGTATTTGGTGACATTATCACATTTATCACTGGTGCATCTCCGCATACAGGTTTCATCGGCGCAGAGTTTGGTCAAACTGACGATCTCTTCGTCCGCCAGAACAAAATGGTATACACCGAAGAACCCACCAAGCAGCTTCCCCCACTGCGGGAATGGATTTTTACCCGTCTTGATACTGGTGCAAGTGTGGGCGTGAAGTTCAATCTCGTTGTAATTACCCCAATTCCAACCCCTGGTAGAGTTTCCATGGGCAAACAGCTGGCGGCAGGTGAAGCCAGCGCTGAGGACGCTGCAGATTATGTGAAGTATTGGAATGACAGAGCCCTCTTTGTCTTTGAAAATGCTGACATGAACGGATTCTTTACTGTTACGGTATATGAATAAATCTTCCAGATAATCAGATAGCAGCAAATAAAATCTGGGGCTAGCGAGCTAGCCCCAGATTTTTTGTATCTACCCCTGATTGGTCGGAGCGCTAAATTTAATTCTTGTTGGACTTGATCTCCTCATTAAATTCTTCAACGAATTAGATTGGGAAATGTATTTACCTCACAAACCGAACAAATATGATAAAGTAAGGGTTATTAATTAATGTAGACTTACTTTTACAGCATCTCAGTATTCGTGAGTGCTAATATTTTCTAGTCTGTTTCTTCGAGAAAAAATTGGAGGTTGGATAAATATGTTTAAACAATGGTGGCGCAACGATCTTTCGACTGGGGTAAAGATTGTTTTAATCGCATTACTTGCCAACGGTCTGCCCGCTTTTATAATCTTGATGAGTGTGCCAGATATGACAGAAATCCTGTTTGTCTGGACGATCAATCCGGAAATTAACGCCAGGCTGATTGGGGTGATGTACGGCAACGCTATGCTCTTGGTCGGCTTCAGTGCCTTCCAAACCAAATGGGAAAATGTGCGCATCAATATGGTGGTGATCACCCTCTTTTCCATCTTTGCGACCGTGCTGACCTTCTTCTACCTGAAGCCTTTCCTGGCACACCCCTGGTATCACCTGGCCTTCTGGCTGAGCATGTACCTGATCTTGTTTTTTTCAGCCCCATATATTTTTCTCACGCATGAGAAAAAATTTGGCGGGAAGCTGCCAATTCAAATTCCGTTGACGATTAGCGCACGCCTTGTTGCAGGCATCTCGATACTCGTCAGTTTGGTTTGTGGTTTGGGGCTGCTCTTCAAGATTGATCTGGTCAACCAATATTGGCCCTGGACGCTGCCTCCTTTGGTCGGCGGGCTGATCGGCGTGCTCTTTACCACCCATGCCGCGGCATACGCCTGGGCGCTGTGGGATGGTGGTTGGTTGCGGGTGCGCCCGATCTTCTGGCAGGCAGTCCCAACAGGATTGATGTTTATCCTGCTGCCCTTGCTTCATGATGGAGATTTGCGTCCAGACGCAGGGCCTGCTTTGACGCTTTATTACGCAGTTGCCGGATTCGCCGTAATCGCCAATCTTGGAATTATTCTCGGATTCCGGTCTGATGAGAAGGGGGGTTCCAATGGAAAAAGTTAAACGTGCGGCAATTCGTCTGGATCTGCTCGGCCTGTTCTTGGCCGGGTTGAATAATACCTTCCTGGCCTTCCTCGTAGCGATTTTCATTCACGGTCCGGGAACCACAACAAGCCAACCGGATCTTTTGCTGCGGGCCAGTTATATCGCTGAAAATACCATGCTTTGGAAAGCTGGCTGGCTCTTCTGGTTTGCCCCGACCCTCACATTTTCCTGGAGCTACTTTGCCCTGGGCCGGCATCTGGATAAAGCCCGCCAGTGGCGCAACCTGGCGATTGGCGTTGCCCTGATTGCTGCTGCGGTTGATATCGTTGGCGTGCTGGTCAATCTGACAGTGCTGCCGGAATTAGCAGGTGAGTTGACATATCTGGACCCAACCTTACAGGTTGTATTTTTATCGATGGAAAAATTGGCCAATACCCTGACCAATATCGGCGGCTTTGGTCTCTATTCACTGGCAGGCATTCTGCTTTTACCGGCCGTTTTTGCGACCCCAGATTTTCCACGCTGGTTGAGGTGGTTGGGTGTGGTCGAATGGGGCATTTCAATCCTTGCCACGGTCTTGCTGATCGTTGTTCCCAGCCTGGCAACTGGTCCGCTGTTGGTCAGCTTCATGCTCTATGCTCCGTGGGTATGGGGCAGTGCCTGGTGGTTGTGGCAGATGCGTTCAGAAGTATAACCACTGCTCTTCTCGTGGCTCCTGGGCGGGGGTTGTTTACCACGCCCGGGGATTTCTTATATAATGAAGCAGTAAACTAATTGAGGAGATCAATCCAATGAGAAACAAATGGATGCTGTTGGTGATCGCGCTCAGCATGACTGCGTGCAGCGGTACACAAAGTGAAGTGATCGAAGTGACTAGAATTGTCGAAGTCACCCGCATTGTTACTCAGGAAGAAGCGGTAGACACGATCAGCGCTGAGAACCAGGTTGAACACCCCGGAGCACTTGAAAGTACAACAATGATCGCCGGCTGCCCGATCTTCCCCGCGGACAATATCTGGAATACCCGGGTGGATGGTTTGCCAGTCCACCCGCGCTCAGCAGAATACATCAACACGATTGGTGCGAGCGACAAATTGCATCCTGATTTTGGTTCGGGCACCTGGGATGGGAAACCGATCGGGATTCCCTTCAATATCGTCAGTGAAGCGCGAAATTGGGTGGAGATTGCCTTTGATTACGCCGATGAAAGCGACCCAGGCCCCTACCCGGTCCCGGAAAACCCGCTGATTGAAGGCGGCCCAAATTCTGACGGCGACCGCCACATTCTCATCCTGGATACAACCGACTGCATCTTGTATGAAATTTATGCTGCCTGGCCCGATGGTGACGGCGGCTGGTGGGGTGGCTCTGGGGCAGTCTTTGACCTGACCAGCAATGACCTCCGGCCAGACAGCTGGACCTCCAGCGATGCGGCCGGGCTGCCCATTCTTCCTGGTTTGATCCGCTATGAAGAAGTTGAGGCTGGAAAAATAACCCACGCCATTCGGATGACGGCACCGCAAACCCAGCGAGCTTATCTGTGGCCCGCGCGTCATTTTGCTTCCACGATTGAAGACCCGGCTTACCCGCCGATGGGGGTCCGCTTCCGGCTGAAGGCATATTTTGATCTCAGCGGGTTCTCGCCTGAAGTGCAGATCATCTTGCAGGCGATGAAAGAGTACGGCTTAATCCTGGCGGATAACGGTGCGCCGTGGTTTATCGGCGGGGTACCGGACGAACGCTGGGATAATCATATTCTGGGAGAAATTAAATCTATTCCCGGGTCAGCGTTTGAAGCCGTGGACGTTTCAACCTTGATCGTCTCGCCTGATTCTGGGGCGACCAGGTAAGTGCAGGAGTGCACCGCCAGGGAATTCGGCTTTGGTTTTGTTCTAGAAAATTAAATTGATCACGCTGGAAAAAATTTGAGCGGATAACCCCACGCAGCGGAAATAAACGATAAAACCAACCTGACTGGGTTGAAGAGATATTCGAAATTTCCTGGCCAAATAAACCTGATAAAAAAGGTAAATATTGTTACGAATATGATATAGTATGGGGCGAGATATTCACATCAAATAAATTTCTGGTTTTCCAAAGGATTAAAATGACTTCAGAGAATTTTTCACGTCGCGAATTTCTGCGCCTGATAGGGTTAGGAAGTACGGCGCTCTTCCTAAATTCTTGTTTGCCTGAGGGGCAATCAACCTCCCCCGCAATGGTAACGGCAACGCCTCCAATTGGCACGCCCGATATAGAAATTGCGCTGACCGCGATTCCGGGTGAGGTGCAAATCTTCGAGGGCAAAGCCACGCAGGTATGGCGCTATCAGGGTGAGGTGCTCGCTGGTCCTGCCGAGTCCCTGCAAATCATCCCGAACTCTTATCTTGGTCCGATCTTCAATGTCCGAAAAGGCCAGACCATCCGGGTACACTTCACCAACGAATTGCCCGAAACTTCGATCGTGCATTGGCATGGGCTGCATGTCCCCGTCGCAGCAGATGGACATCCGCGCCTGGTGATTGAACCAGGTGAAACGTATGTCTACAATTTCACGATCGCCGATCGAGCGGGGACCTATTGGTATCACCCCCATCCACATGGGCGCACCGGACCGCAAGTTTATGCCGGCTTGGCGGGGCTCTTTATCATCCGCGATGAGGAGGAGATGGGGTTAGGTTTGCCTTCAGGAGAATACGACCTGCCAATCGTAATCCAAGATCGAATATTTGATCAAGAGAACCAATTGGTCTATGGCGGAAGGGGGATGATGGACCAGATGATGGGTTTTCTCGGCAGCCAGATTCTGATCAACGGGCTGGCTGATTTCAGCCTGCCGGTCGCTACCCGCCCGTACCGGGTGCGGTTGTTAAACGGCTCGAATTCGCGGATCTACAAATTGGCCTGGGATGACGGCACGCCGCTGACGGTTTTGGGGACTGACGGCGGCTTGTTGGAGAAACCAGTGCAGCGGGATTACATCACCCTGGCGCCCGCTCAGCGGGTTGATCTCTGGGTGGATTTCAGCGAGGATGAAGTTGGCAGCAGCAAGACTCTGGTCAGCTTGCCCTTCGCGGCGTATGGCGGTGAAGTTTCCTATCCATTGTTCAGTGCCCATATTGAGGAAGAGGTCACTGTCTCGGTTTCCCTGCCAGAGCGG
Source organism: Chloroflexota bacterium (assembly GCA_039714215.1). GTDB lineage: Bacteria > Chloroflexota > Anaerolineae > Anaerolineales > UBA11579 > UBA11579. The sequence goes on from JBDLJU010000012.1 coordinate 23,511, forward strand.
CTATCTGCGATTTCGTGGCATGACGAGGCAGCGGCGGTAAATCGCCGCTCTCCACGCAGTTTTGTTTTGGCGATGGCTGGTATGATGAACTGGACGCTGAACGGACGCACTTTCGAAATGCAAGCCGTTGCCGAAAATGAAATTGTCAAACTCAACGATCTGGAAGTTTGGCAGTTCGAGAATCAGGTTGGCGGTGGAATGGGGATGATGGGGGGAGAGTCTTTGCCGCATCCGATCCATGTGCATGGCTTGCAGTATCAGGTGATCGAGCGTGAAATTTCCTCGGATGGTCGGTATGCATGGGAGACGTTGAGCAGCGGTCATGTGGATGAAGGCTGGCACGATACCGTCCTGGTGATGCCGGGGGAGCGGGTAAAAGTATTACTGAAGTTTGAAGACTTCACCGGGCTGTATCTGTACCACTGCCACAACCTGGAGCACGAAGATATGGGAATGATGCGTAACTATCGCGTCGATGCATAGCCTATCACAAGATGAGAGTAGAAAATATTATTAGATAAGTAACCCCGGTCAGGCTGTCATCTGATTCGATTACCTGATCGCAGTGGATATTAAAATAAAGAAGGTCGCCTCTGTTGCAGGGGTGACCTTCTTAACGTAATCGTGAACGGAAAAGACAACTTTGTTAGTGACTTCCTCCAGAAAGGATCAGGCCGGCTATATAGGATGCTATCCATAATACCCAAACCGGGAAGCTGATTTTTTTAGGGAAAGCAGCGAGCCGCTCTTGCTTTCCTTTAATTAGGTAATTTGTACCTGCGATGTTCTGGGCCAAGATGGCCAGCAAAGCAGCTGCACCTAAATAGCTATGGAAGTTTTGCTGAAAACCACCATAAACATAACCGATTGAAAATGTTGCGTAGAAATCGGCAGTAAAACCGAGCCAATATAGGACCATGTGCCATTTTTTCAGAATTTTAGATTTCACCCCAGCCCACGTCGCAATGGTGTAGATCAGTAATGCAAAGGTAAATAAAATCAGTCCGATGAGTACAGTTGTTTCCATAGTGTATTCTTCTCCTTTGATTGGGTACGCTTGAAATTATACCTTTGCACTTTGGAGACACAACTGTATTTTTTATAGATTTGGCCTGTTGATTTGCGTGGTATTTACAAGTTGGCGTAGGTTTTTTCTAAATCAAGCAGCCACTGCTTGCGCTGCAGTCCGCCGCCGTAACCGGTGAGGCTGCCATCTGAGCCGATCACCCGATGGCAGGGGATGATGATCGCCACCCGGTTGTGTCCATTTGCCGAGGCGACCGCCCGCACAGCTTTGGGGTTGTCGATCGCGATGGCTTGCTGCTTGTAGGAACGAGTTTCGCCATAAGGAATCTCCTGCAGCACCTGCCAGACGGACTGCTGAAAATCTGTGCCGGGAGTATCCAGAGGGATCGAAAAATCTTTCCTTTTGCCCTCAAAGTATTGCGCCAGTTCAGTTTGTGTTTGGGTTAAAATCTCGGTTTCCCCGGGTAAAATCACCGAATTAAGCCGTTTTCGCAGATCCTTGAACTCTGTTTCTAGCATGCGGCGGTCGGTGAATTCCAGCAGGCAAAGGCCCTGACTGGTTGCCCCGGCAAACATCGGGCCAATCGGGGTGGTGAAACGCACCAGATTGATCACCGTTTTTTGATTCAGGCTGGTAGGCGCCTCCCCAAAGATAGCGTGATAACGCTCATTGAACCCACTGAGGGATCCGTAACCACTGTCCATCGCGGTATCGGTGATCCGGTCTCCCTGACCAATGCGGGAGAAAGCGGTGTTGATTCGCAGCATCCTCTGGTAGGCGTGGAAGGTGATCTGGTGATGTTTCTTGAACCAGCGCCGGATCTTGCTGGGTTCGATTCCCCGCTCGCGCAATCCCTGGTCTTTGATCCGCAGGTAGGGATTGTCATGCAGTTCTTTGATGATCTCCTGGATGTATTCAGGTGTCTCATCCAGTTTGTGCATCGGCTTGCAGACCTTACAGGGGCGGTAGCCGTGCTGGATCGCTTCTTTGGGGGTCTGGTAGAAAATCACATTTTCCGCTTTGGGTTTCCTGGCACGGCAAGAAGGGCGGCAGAAGATCCCGGTGGTTTTTACGGCAGTGATGAAGCTGCCCTCAAAACTGGGATCTTTGGTGCCGATGATCTTGTATTTTTCCTGGAAGGTCAGGTTGTTGATCATG
>JBDLJU010000013.1:0-24489 GCA_039714215.1 Chloroflexota bacterium
CGGGTGCTTTTCCAGGAAGAAGCCATCAACACTACGGCTGATCCCGAATGTGTGGGCCACCTCAACAGCATCAGGCTGCGGCTCAAATCCAGTTGCTAAAACGACCATATCTACTTCCACAGAATCAGGTTGATCAAAGTAGCCTTCATCCCAACTTACCTTAAGGCTACCTTTCTTTTTGGTGACAGATTTCACCCGGCCGTGATAAAAATGCACCCCATCTTCCGCAACTCGGTTGTAAAATTCTTCATATCCTTTGCCAAAGGTGCGCATATCACGATAAATTTCAAAAACCTCTGCATCAACGTAGTCCCGGATCAATTGCGCAAGTTTCAGTGAGAACATGCAGCATGCCCGCGAGCAGTACTCGTTGTAGTTTTCATCGCGGCTGCCAACACAGTGAATGATTGCTACACTTTTAGGCTTTTTCCCGTTGGCCAGCAAAACCTGCCCTTCGGTTGGCCCACCGGTATTGATCAGCCTTTCAAATTCCATCGCGGTGACCACGTTCGGGAGCCCTGACCCATATTCTGGCGCGACTGCAGGATCAAAATCTTTGAACCCGGTAGCCAAGATGATTGCTCCAACGTTGAGCTCTTCGATGATTTCTTGCTGCTGGTGATTAATTGCTTCCTTTTCGCAGGCGGTGACACACTCCATACATTCGGAACAAACTCCACACTCAACACAACGGGAAGCTTCTAAAAGGGCATCTTCTTCTGCGAGGCAAAGATCAACTTCTTCGAAATTGTTCCGTCGTTTAGCCGCCGGAATTGAAGTCGTTGGCAATCTGTTTTCAGCTGAAGCCTGTCCAAGCTGGATTTTAGTTTCGATCGCATCTCGCTCGATAACCGCAACCGGCAGTGTTTTTTCTGGCTCAGCAACGCCTTCGCTGCCACGTAAATACCTGTCGATCGTGCGGGCAGCATGATGACCATCAGCAATCGCATCAACAACAAAGGATGTTGCCCCGAATTTTACATCTCCAGCAACAAATACACCTGGCTTGGTAGTCATTAAATTCTGATCTGCCTGTATACCTTTGGGGTACTGCGTGTTGATTGATCCGTCCCAAGGCAAGAAGGAGTAATCTGCATTTTGACCCAACGCCCATATAATCAAATCGCCTTCGACGATGTGTTCGCTTCCCGGGATTTCTTCAACGATTCTGCGCCCGTCAACAATCCCACCGACTTCTGCTTTGAGGCATTCAATACCTACTATTTTGTTGCGCTTCACAACAACATTTTTGAAAACATTGCTGGGAACAATTTTCACGCCTTCAATTTTCGCGGCTTCAATTTCATGATCTGAGGCGCGCATCCCCCGGCAAACAATTTTGACTTCAGGTTCTCCCAATCTCACTGCTGTTCTGGCTACATCAAGAGCAACATCCCCCGCGCCCAAAACAATTACCTTCTTGCCAGCCAGGTTGATCTTCTCACCAAGGAATACTCTCCTTAAGAATTCAACGCTCTCCCAATTATCCGGGTGGTTGGCATTCCTGATCGGGAGCTTAATTGCTTTATGTACTCCGGTAGCAATCAGTACTGAGTCATAACCTTGCTCAAGTAACCCCTGGATGTCTTCAACTCTAGTGTTAAGCTGAATTTCAACGCCCTCATTTTTTATCTGCTCAATTTCCCATTCCAGGCGATCGTAAGGCAGACGATGCGGCGGAATCCCCACCCGCATCATTCCACCGGCCTCAGAGAAACTGTCAAAGATTTTTACCTGGTGACCTAACCTCACCAGATCAAGTCCTGCGGTCAAACCCGCGGGCCCCGCTCCAATCACTGCAATTTTCTTCTGCGTTGAGCTTGGAGTCTTGCTGAATGGTGTCCCAGCAAGTGACTTATCTTCCATTTCCGAAATTTCATCGCGATGATCAAACGCCCAATCAGCAACGAAACGTTTTATCCCCATTATATTTACTGGCTCGTCATATGCTCCCCTGCTGCAGGCATCCTCACACAAGCGGTTGCATACTCGCCCACACACTGACGGGAAAGGATTCTCGCGCCGGATTGCCCAATAGGCATCTGCGTAGCGTTTTTCTTTTACTAGAGCGATATAGGCCATCGCACGTTGGTCAGCCGGGCAGGCATCTCTACAGGGGGCTGTGCCTAATTTTTCAACTGCAAAGGCATTTGGCACAGCTTGAGGCGAATTCCTGTAGGCTGCTTTTCTTTTGCTGAGTCCCAGATCAAAGCAATTTTCAACTTCAACCGGGCATACATCAGCGCATTGGCCGCAGCCAGTGCATAAATCCACATCCACAAACCGTGGTTTCCGACGCACTTGAACATTGTAATTCCCCACATACCCGGACACCGTTTCAACTTCGCTGTAGGCCATTAGCTCGATATTTTTATGGCGTCCCACGGACACCATCTTCGGTGTAAGTATTCAAGCCGCGCAGTCAAGCGTTGGAAACGTTTTGTACAGCTGGGACATGTGCCCACCAATCGACGATTCCCGCTCAACTAAATATACCTTTTTCCCGGCATCCGCTAATTTCAAGGATGCTTCAATACCTGATATTCCTGCGCCCACCACTAAAACTGAGGGCTCCATGTCCACTTCGCGCTCTTCCAACGGTCTGTGGAAATATACTCTGCTAACCGCGGATTCAACCATATTCTTGGCTTTCTCTGTCGCCTCAACATGGTCGGGAATTACCCAGGAGCACTGCTCACGGATATTTGCCATCTGGAAATAAAACGGATTGACTCCTCCCTCTCGAACCGCCTGTCTGAAAGTCTCCTCGTGCATTAGGGGAGAGCAAGAAGCGACCACAACTCGATTTAGATTGTGCTCCTGGATATCTTCTTTTATCAAATCCTGTCCTGGATCAGAGCACATATAACTATATTCTTTTACAAGTTCTACATTACCCAACTTTTCAGCATGGGCAACCACTTGTTCCACATCCACAGTAGCGGAGATATTCGTGCCGCACCTGCAGACATACACCCCAATTCGAGGCTTAGAGCGGTTCATACAGCCACCTCCTGAACAATCGGTCCGTTGAGGATTCCATCAATTTCTGAAATTATTTGCGTCATATTGAATCCAAGCTGGGTGGCGGCTCCTGCAGGACAGGAGGCCACGCATGTTCCGCATCCTTTGCAGGTTACTTCGTTTACTTCGGATACAATTTTGCCGTTGTACTCAACAGAGCTAATCGCATTGTAAGGACAGGTATCCAAACAAATTTTACAGCCGCTGCATCTCACCGAATCGATCTTAGCAGTATACGGTTCCAGGGTGACCCGGCCCGCATCCATTAGAGCAATTGCAGATGCCGCCGCCGCGCTGCCCTGGGCAACCGAATCAGGGATATCTTTCGGGCTTTGGCAGGCGCCCGCCAGGAAGACCCCAGCAGTTGCGGTTTCAACTGGAGCCAATTTTGGATGCCGCTCCATGAAGAATCCATCAGGGCTGCGGCTAACCCCAAAAGTATGGGCAACTTCAGCATGATCATCTTGCGGTTCCATACCTGTGCTCAAGACCACCATGTCTACTTCCTGTTTAATTTTTTTGCCGGTGAAAACATCAACAGCTTCAACCACCAAGCCGCCTTCAGATTTATCGATTTTTATTTCTTTTTCATAACGATAAAATTGAACGTCCTCTTCACGAACGCTTTCATAAAAAGCTTCATAGCCTTTCCCAAATGTCCGCATGTCGCGATAAAACTCGTAAACATCGGCTTTTAGCACATCTTTAGAAAGATGAGCTAATTTTAGCGAGTACATGCAGCAAGCACGGGAACAATATTCATTCTGGTCACCTCGGCTGCCAACACAATGGATCACCGCAATTCGCCTTGGGACTTCTCCGTTAGGCAGTTGCACCGCTCCGGCGGTAGGTCCGCCAGTATTGATTAACCGTTCAAATTCGCGCCCAGTCAATACATTTCCAAATTTTTTGTAACCATACTGTGGTGAAATCGTTGGATCAAAATCCTTGAACCCGGTGGCGAGAATAATGGTACCCACATTTAATTCGAGGAGTTCATCTTGCTGCTCAAAATCTATGGCATCCCGCTGGCAGAACTTCTCACATGCTTTACACTTGCCGTTTTTAAAATATGCGCAATTATCTTTGTCAATTACCGGAATCTTTGGCACTGCCTGAGCATATTGGAAATATATCGCCGGTCGATTGCCCAGCCCAAAATCGAATTTATCCGGAATCTTCTTCCACGGGCACTTTTCAACGCACACTCCACAGCCGGTGCATAAATCCTCATTAACATAACGCGCTTTTTTACGGACGATAGCTTTGAAGTCACCAACCACTCCGGTAACATCTTCAACTTCGCTGTAGGTGAGTAAGGTTATATTTTTGTGGCGTCCGACGGACACCATTTTTGGTGTAAGTATTCAGGCCGCACAATCAAGAGTTGGGAAAGTTTTATACAGCTGGGCCATGTGCCCCCCAATCCCCGGCTCTCGTTCAATCAGGTAAACGTGTTTACCCGAATCGGCCATCCGCAAAGCAGCTTCGATTCCAGCAATCCCTGCTCCCACAACCATCGCTGACTGACGAACATCGGCGGAACGCACGTCAATCGGAGCATGATGACTGACCCTGGAAATTGCTGCGGAAACCAAATCTTTGGCTTTTCGAGTAGCGCCAACTGGATCTCCCCCATGCACCCAGGAAACATGCTCCCGGATATTTGCCATCTGGAAAAGGAAAGGGTTAAGTCCAGCCTCAGCGCAAGCCTCCCTAAAAGTGATCTCATGCATTAAAGGTGAACATGATGCAACCACAATTCTATTTAAACCAAAATTAGCAATATCTTCTTTGATCAGATTTTGCCCAGGGTCAGAGCACATATATGCGTAGTCTCGAACGACTACGACATCGGGCAAACCCGAGGCGTGTTCTGCCACCTGCGCAACATCAACAACTCCCCCAATGTTTGTTCCACAATGACATACGTAAACACCTATTCGCGATCCCGCCTTCTGAATGATGTTGTCAGTCATTGTGGAGGAGGTTTGAGCGACCATGAAGAACCCTCCCACACTGCTTATGGTGTGAACTCCATTACCGAAAATCGCAACCAGGATTTCGATGGTCTACAAACAACTCAACAAATTATTTTTCTAAAAATAAAAATATCTTTGCGTCAACATAATTATTGACAAAAATATGCTTTTCGACATGTGACAATTATCACAAATAAGGCGGGACATCTGTCCTGTCCTGTGACTTATTTCACAATATGCTCTACTGCTCTTTTTTCCATAAAAAAGCTAATAATTTCAAATCACCCCTATTTATATATTTTTTTTCTTTAGGATGAAAATGTTCTCTTTGACTATGTAATGTTTTTCACAATGTTGATTTATTTATTTCACCTTGTATAATTAGATTAATAAAAAACCATTCTCATTGAATTATCATCACTCCTGATTATTAATTTCATAATTGACCGTCGCTCGACGCCTTGCACAGCAGACAAATCTAATTTAATTAGATCTGCATTGCTCTCGAATGGAACCGTAGAACAGCGAGAAGAACACATCCTAACTGATATATAGCGATGGTTCATTCACATATTTATGGAGAATATTAAGGGCTCAATGCTCAATAATAACCAGTTCTCTTCTGTTCGCCAAAAACCAGCCGCAGTCCTTGTTGTGGGAGGCGGTATCGGGGGAATGCGCGCCGCCTTAGACTTAGCGGATGCCGGATTAAAAGCTTATCTCATCGAACAAACCCCCTGCCTCGGCGGGCGAGTAGCCCAGCTTGGGTACATGTTTCCCCAGCATGATTGCGTGCTTTGCCGGGGCACCCCAGACCATGGCTATGGCTGCACTCGCCCCTCCATCTCACCAGCGTATTTCCAAAACAATCAGCACCCTAATATCGAAATCCTCACCAATACCCATATTACCGAACTGGAAGGCCAGGCTGGTGATTTCACCGTATCGCTGAGACAGGAACCGCGTTATGTCGACGAATCTCTCTGTATTAACTGCGGATACTGCCTCAACGAATGCCCAGTTGAACTTCCTGACAGCTACCAGCAGTCAATGACCACTCGAAAAGCAATATATAAAGTCTCTACCAGGGCGGCTCCCGATGCTTATGTGATTGACAGGGGACCGTACTGCGACACCTGCCGGCGCTGTGTCGAAGTCTGCCCCAGCGACGCGATAAACCTGGATCAACAGCCGCGTTTAACCGTGGTTGAAGTCGGTGCAGTGATTCTTGCGATTGGGTTTAAAACATACGACCCTCATGGGTTAGAAGAATTTGGCTATGAACGCTACCCCAATGTGATCTCTGCAATGGAATACGAACGTTTAGCCAGCCGCTCGGGACCAACTGAAGGGATCATCAACCGACCCTCTGACACGAAGAACCCTAAACGAATCGCCTGGCTGCAGTGCATTGGGTCTCGTGATCAGGAAAATGCTTTTTGCTCATCGATCTGCTGCATGTATGCCACCAAAGAAGCGATGCTTGCAAAACAACGTTTGGGAAATGAGGTGGACTGCTCGGTATTCATCATGGACGAACGTGCATTTAACAAAGAGTACAGCACATATTTTGAGAATGCCCGCAGCACCCATAAAATTAATTATCATTACGGCAGGATTTCAGATATTAAAGAAATTCCCCAAACCAATAACCTGCTCCTCGAATATGCTGCCGCAGACGGAAATCACACCAAAGAAGAATTTGACCTGGTTGTGCTGGCCACCGGTTTGCAGCCACCTGATCATGCCCCCGAACTCGCAAAATTGCTTCAGATTGAATTGAATGAATACGGATTCTGCGAGACAGATAAGTTTACCCCTCTGCAAACCAGCCGGCCTGGAGTTTTTGTCTGTGGAGCATTTTCCTCACCTAAAGAAATTGCAGAAACAATCCTGGATGCCAGTGGAGCAGCTGCTGAGGTGATGCGATTGCTCAACGAGAGGCTAAATACGCACTCGTTCACAAGAGAGTGGCCATTCCTGTCAGATGGCGGGTTCCCAGAAGAGATCGATGTTTCCAAGCAAGACCCAAAAGTTGGATTCTTCTCCTGCACCTGTGGGGATACATTATCCAAGTCGATCAATTTTCCTCAATTAAATGCTTCCGCCTCAAAAATGGGAAATATCAGCCATTCTGAAATCATTGATTACGCCTGCTTCCCAGCAAATTTGAAAAAAATTAAAGATACCATCCGTGAAAAGGGACTGAACCGTGTTGTCGTTGCAGCCTGCAGCAACCGGACACATGAATCCCTCTTTCAGCGCACTGTGAGAGAGGCCGGTCTTAACCCGTATTTAATGGAATTGGTCAACATTAGGGAGCAGTGTGCTACCGTTCACCAATGGCAATCAGATCTAGTTAACCAAAAAGCAACTGAGCTCGTTCGGGTTGGAGTTGGGAGAATCCTGCAATCTGAACCGGTTTACAAGGAACAGCATAAGCTCAGAAAGACAGCACTTGTAATTGGCGGAGGTCTTTCAGGGATGACCACCTCCCTCGTCCTCGCTGACAGCGGCGCTGAGGTACATCTGGTCGAGCGTTCTGCGATGCTTGGGGGAAACCTCACCAATCTTTACTATGTCGCAGAGGGATACAACCCACAGCGATTACTCCGAGATTTAGTTAATCGCGTGCATGCCCACAAATTGATCACGATCCACACCCATTCAGAGGTAATGGATCACCGCGGACACGTAGGCTTCTTCCAATCAGTGATTCACACAAAACGAAACCACTCCCCCGTGGAAGAATTTGCTATCGAACACGGCGTCACCATCGTAGCTACCGGAGGCCAAGAAAGCAAAAAATCGCCGCTATTGGAACAGGAAGGCGTCCTCACTCAAAGGGAGTTGGAAAATCTATTCATCCATTCCCCTGAGAAAATTGCCGCATTAAATGATGTTGTCATGATTCAATGTATCGGCGAGGATGGTTTTGCAGACTATTGCTCAAGAGTATGCTGCACCAATGCGATGAAAAATGCGATCCGCATCAAGCTGTTCAATCCTAACTGCCGGGTAACCGTTTTATATAAAAATATTGTCACCTATGGTTTCCGCGAGGAATATTTTACAGAAGCCCGGCGGCTTGGCACGTTATTCATCCGCTTTACTGAAGAAAACCCACCTGAAATTTCCACCTCAAAAGCCGATGGCAGCTTGATTGTTAAAGTTACAGATATGACACTCAACCGGGAACTGAGCCTGAGAGCTGACCTTATCCCGATTTCTACTGCGGTAGCACCTTCAGACGGCACACCCGAGCTGGCTCAAATGTTAAAAGTTCCACTTTCTAGTGAAGGATTTTATCAAGAAGCGCAGCTCAAGCTGCGCCCGATGGACTTCCTCCGGGAGGGCATCTTCCTCGCCGGGATGGCTGCTTACCCAAAATTTATCGAGGAGACCATCAGCCATGCGTTGGCAGCCGCAGCAAGGGCACTGCCCCTTTTATCCCAGGAAAAACTGTATCTCGGTGGCGTGATAGCTTTTGTTGACCCCCAAAAATGTGTTGGCTGCCTGACCTGCACCAGGGTCTGTCCATTTGCAATCCCGCAGGTGATCGAATCTGAGGAGCGGTTTGGTGTTGGTGATTTGGGTGGTGCGGCATATATTGACTCAGCGCAATGCCAGGGCTGCGGCACATGCACCGGAGAGTGCCCCGCCAACGCAATTCAATTGGTTCACTACACTGATGAACAAATAATGCTGAAATCAATTCAGGGCCTCGGCTCCTGGCAGGCAGACCCAATCACGGTGGTAAGCAATGACAGCTAATCCCTTCGAACCCCAAATCACTGCTTTCTATTGTGTGTACTGCGGCTACATGGCGGCCGACACAGCCGGTGGGATGCGGATTCAATATCCCGCTAATGTCAAATTCTTCCGGCTGCCATGCACAGGAAAAACGGACATCCGCTACATTTTGGAGGCTTTCGAACAGGGCGCTGACGGCGTTTACCTGGTTGCCTGCCCGATCGGAAACTGCCACCATGTGCGCGGCAACGAACGCGGCCAGGCGCGAGTAAATAGAGCAAAATTGATCCTTGATGAGATCGGATTGGGCGGGGATCGGCTGGATATCTTTTTCATGTCAGGCAGCCAGGGGCATGATTTTGCAATTGCTGCTCAAAAAATGACCGAAAGAGTGCGGGCTTTAGGGCCAAATCCAATAAACAGAGTAAACGGCAGCATCAGTATTCCAGATCAAACAGAAGTCACCGAAGAGGAAAATTATCGCGGCAGAAGAAAAAATTAATAAATAGTCATCCACGTGGAGCAGAACATGCTGGCATCCAAATCCAAACAACAATTGGGTAAAAATGACCTTACTGGCGCGGTAATGGTCGTTGGGGGAGGTATTGCCGGGATGCAGGCTGCCCTGGACCTTGGGGAACAGGGATTTAAAGTCTATCTAACTGAAACGAAAACTGCAATTGGGGGAAAGATGGCGCAGCTTGATAAGACTTTCCCAACCAATGACTGTGCGATGTGTACCATCTCTCCAAAACTGGTTGAAATCGGCCGCCACCCGAACATCAAGATCATGACCAATACAGATGTCCTTGGCCTGCATGGCAGCGCTGGTGACTTCACCGTTCAGGTTCAACACCGACCACGCTATATCGACCAGGATAAATGTGTCGCCTGCAATGACTGCACCGATGTATGCCCGGTTATTATTCCTGACCCATTCAATGAGTCACTCAATGACCGTCGAGCGGCATATAAGCTCTACCCGCAGGCTGTGCCAAACGCTTATGCCATTGAAAAACGCGGGATTGCCCCCTGCAGAGATGCTTGCCCAGCTGGACAGCGTGCCCAGGGTTATATTGCTTTAATCCGTGAGGGACGTTGGGATGATGCCCTCCGGGTGATCAAAATGGACAATCCCTTCCCGGGAATTTGCGGGAGGATCTGCAACCACCGCTGCGAAACTGCCTGCAACCGTGATCTTGTTGACGAGCCGATCAACATCCGGGCACTAAAACGTTTCGTAACCGACAAAGTCTATCAAAATCCTCGCGAGTCACTTGAGGCTTTACCGATTACAAAATCTCAGAAAGTTGCGATTATTGGTGCAGGTCCCTGCGGACTAACCGCTGCCCAGGATTTGGCGATCGCGGGGTATCCGGTCTCCGTATTCGAAGCGATGCCGGTGGCAGGCGGAATGCTCCGCCTGGGTGTCCCAGAATACCGTCTGCCGACTGAGATCATCGAAAGGGAAGTGGAAGACATCCTTGATTTGGGGGTCGACTTGAAGTTGAACCACCGCATCCAGGATTTGGATACATTGTTTGATGATGGCTTCGAAGCAATCTTGATCGCAGTCGGCGCCCATGAAGGTATCAAGCTGCCGATCCCGGGCGCAGATCTCTCTGGGGTGGTGATCAACACCCACTTCCTGCGGGATGTTCGGCTAGGCAAGTACGACAATGGTGAAGCGATGCCGCTTGGTGAAAAAGTACTGATCCTAGGTGGCGGTAACGTGGCGATTGACTGCGCCCGCAGCGCAGTGCGTATGGGGAAACAGGTGCAGATGGCTTGCCTGGAAAGCCGAGAGGGGATGCCCGCTCATCAATGGGAGATCGAAGCCACCTTAGAAGAGGGCATCGCGATAAATAATGATCGAACTTTTGAGCAAATAATTGGAGACTCTGATGGTAAAGTGATTGGTGTAGAATGCAGCCAGGTCGCATCGTTTGAATTTGATGAAACCGGACGATTGCAGCTTGAAAAAGTTTCTGACAGCAAACACCTGATTGAATGTGATACCGTGATCTTTTCCGTGGGTCAGCGAGCCGGTCTGGCGTTCCTGCCAGATGATGCCGGGGTTGGACTGACCGATTCAAAAGCAATCGCGATCAACCCCAACACCTATGCTGCCACCCGACCTGGCGTATTTGCTGCCGGAGACAGCGTTTCAGGGACCGCTTTTGTGATTGAAGCGGTAGACAGCGGACATAAAGCTGCCGAATCGATCATCCGCTTCCTTCAGGGTTCTGATCTCGAGCCTGCCCCGAAACCAGATCTCCCGGTTGTACATTTCAGCGATGCTGAAATCCATCAGAAAATGACCTCAGGTGAGATTACCAAATCTGCCCGGGTTCCGCTTACCGAGCTCCCAGTCGCCGATCGAATCAATAATTTTGCTGAGGTAGAAGCAGGGTATAGCGACGAAGCTGCTATGGAAGAGGCCGCCCGCTGCCTGTCCTGTGGAATCTGTTCAGAATGCATGTCTTGTGTGTTTGTCTGCCAAAAGGACGCGATCAATCACGACGAGGTTGCCAGTGTAGAAGAAATCAATGTTGGCGCGCTGATCCTCGCTCCCGGCTATCAAATCTATAACGCCCAGCTTTCTGAGGAATATGGCCTCGGGCGTTACCCCAACGTGGTCACCTCGCTGCAGTATGAACGGATGCTCTCCGCCAGCGGCCCCACCAGCGGGCATGTTCGACGCCCATCTGATGACCAGAGCCCAAAACGGATTGCTTTCCTACAGTGTGTTGGCAGCCGGGATCAAAGCCATGATTACTGCTCCTCGGTTTGCTGCATGTATGCCGCCAAAGAAGCAATCATGACCATCGAGCACGCCAGAGCCGAGGCGCGCACCAGCAGCAGCAGTCCGGATGTGGAATGCCAGGTCTTTTTCATGGATACCCGCTCCTACAGCAAAGGTTATGAAGAATACTACTCGCGTGCCGAGAAAAAATACGGGGTCAAATACACCCGCTGCAGGCTAAGCGACATCAAGCAAGCCCCGAATTCAAAAAATCTCTTGGTCCGTTTCTATTCCCCCGATGAGCAGGTACAAAGCGTTGAAGAGAAAGAATTCGACCTGGTTGTGCTTTCTGTAGGTATGGAAATTTCTGAGTCGGTTAAGGATTTAGGCCACAGCCTGGGAGTCGAGCTGGATGACTATGGCTTTTGTCACACCACTTTGTTTGATCCGCTTCAAACCAGCAAAGATGGAATCTTTGTTGCCGGACCATTCCGGGAACCCAAGGACATTCCAGAAACTGTCGTCGAAGCCAGCGGAGCTGCCGCTTCGGCCGCGCAACTTCTTTCCCCAGCACGCTTCAGCCTGACTGAAATTCAGGAATATCCTCCCGAAAGGGATATCAAGTCCCAAGAGCCCAGGCTCGGTGTCTTTGTGTGTCACTGCGGCTCGAATATTGGCGGATATCTCGACGTTCCTGGCGTGGCTGAGTATGCCCGCGGCCTGCCGTTTGTAGTCCATGCAGAGGATAATTTATACACATGTTCCCAGGACTCGATTGCCAAGATTATCGAAACTACCGTTGATTTAGCACTCAACCGCGTTGTTGTGGCTTCCTGTACGCCGATTACCCACGAACCCCTCTTCCAGGATGCGATCCGCCAGGCGGGCCTGAACCCTTATCTATTTGAAATGGCCAATATCCGCAATCAGTGCTCCTGGGTACATCCCAATGATTGGGACGCAGCGACTGAAAAATCAAAATCGCTAATCCGGATGGCGGTCGCCAAAGCAGCTCAACTGAGGCCAATCTATACGGACCAGGTACCAGTCAACCACGCAGCATTGATTCTAGGCGGCGGTGCAGCAGGGATGGCAGCGGCTTTGAACCTGGCTAACCAGGGATTTCCCGTACACCTGGTTGAGAACCAGGAGCATCTCGGGGGCAACCTGAGGAATTTAAGCTATTTCGAGCCGAAGATGGGAGCAGATCTCAGCGCAGCGCTTTCGTCACCCATTAAACTTCTTGAAAATTTTAGTTCAAGAATAACCGAACACCCCCTTATTGACACTTATTTGAACGCTGAGCTAGAAGACACCGATGGGTTTATGGGTAATTTCCAATCAAAAATTGTCCAAAATGGGGAGACCATTACCGTGAAACACGGCGCAATCATTGTTGCTACCGGAGGGCAGGAGTACCGCGGAACAGAATATCAGTACGGAGATTCTCCCAATATCCTCACCCAACTGGAATTTGAAAAACACCTCAACTCGCTGGAAAATAACCAGTCGAACGGCCATGCTCCGGGTTCAGTGGTTATGATCCAGTGCGTTGGTCCTGCGGAGGACTACTGCAGCCGAATTTGCTGCACTACGGCATTAAAGAATGCACTCAAACTCAAGGAAATCCACCCACAAGCGAAAATTACTATTATTTATCGCGACATTCGAACCTTCGGATTCAAGGAGCGGTTGTATACCAGGGCAAGAGAAGCGGGTGTACTTTTCATCCATTATAATTTCGATCATAAGCCAGAAGTAAAAACTTTCGATGACACTATCGAGATTTCAGTAACTGACCCGATCCTCAAGCGGCAGATAGTCCTGAAACCAGATTTACTGGTGCTCAGCACGCCGGTGATCCCTTCATCAAGCGCTGAGAAACTCGCTACCCAATTAAAACTCTCAACAGGGGCCGATGGTTTCTTCCTCGAAGCCCACGTCAAGCTCAGGCCGGTGGATTTCACCGCCGACGGCGTTTTTATGGCGGGGATGGCACATTATCCAAAATTTATTGATGAAACTATCGCCCAGGCTCAGGCAGCTGCTTCTCGAGCGGCAGTGATCCTCTCAAAGGAAACCATTCGCACGAATGCAAGAATCGCGGTGGTTGATCCCGAGAAATGCGTAGGCTGCCTGACCTGTGTCCGCATATGCCCCTACAACGTTCCGGCTGTTACGACTGATTTCAGCGGCGTAGGGAGCATCCAGGGCGCCGCCTACATCGAACCCGCAGTCTGCCACGGCTGCGGCAGCTGTACCGTGGAATGCCCAGCCAATGCAATTCAACTTACTCATTATTTAGATCTCCAAATGATGCCCAAGATTGATGCCCTGTTCAACAAAAAACCTCGGACGCCAACCCTCGTCCCAATTACCACAATAAAGGTAAAGGAATGACCGATACCGAAAACCCAACCGAGATCATTGCTTTCTGCTGTCATTACTGCGCTTACGCCGCCGCTGACCTGGCCGGATCAATGCGCCTTGAATACCCCCCGTCAATCAAAGTCGTAGAACTGCCCTGTTCCGGAAAACTTGATCCTGCCTATGTCTTACGCGCTTTGGAAGATGGCGCTGACGGTGTTTTGGTCGCCGGTTGAATGGAAGGCGACTGCCATTACCTGGAAGGTAATCTCAATGCTAGACGACGAGTGGAATACATCGGTCAATTGCTGGATCAAATTGGCCTCGATCGTCAAAGACTGAAAATGATAAATATATCCGCTGCTATGGGAAATGAATTTGCCCAACACGCAGTTGAATTTACAAACCAGATCACAGAACTTGGTCCGAACCCGCTGACTCATGTACAGGGCGAGGATAGCAAGGAGAAAACAAGATGATCATTGCGGAACAAAAACCACTCAGTGAAATCAAAGAATTGGTTGCCAGTGCAGAACAGGTTTTAGTACTCGGCTGCGGTACCTGTGTCACGGTTTGTTTTGCCGGCGGTGACCGTGAAGCTCAAATCGTGGCTTCTTCTCTGCGCATGTCCACAAAATTGGACAAGCAGCCAAAACAAGTTGACCATGTAACCGTGCAGCGCCAATGTGAATGGGAATATCTTGATCAGGTTTCCGAACAGATCGAGGCGGTCGATATTGTCCTTTCTCTAGGCTGCGGGATCGGCGTACAGGCAGTTGCTGAACATTTCCCTAATACCTGGGTGGTTCCCGGTTTGAATACCACATTCCTCGGCCTCCCGGTGGAGCAAGGAGTATGGGATGAACGCTGCGCCGCCTGCGGGGATTGCGTATTAGGCCTCACCGGTGGAATTTGTCCAATCGCTCGCTGCTCAAAATCACTGCTCAATGGTCCTTGCGGCGGTTCAGAGGACGGTCACTGCGAGATCAGCCCAGACACACCCTGTGCCTGGCAGTTGATCTATGACCGGCTCTCAAGCAAAGGAAGACTCGAGGTTTTGATGGACCTTCAGCCCCCAAAGAATTGGAGTACGAGCCGTGACGGCGGCCCTCGGAAAATAGTCCGAGAAGACTTGCGCCTCGTCGATCAGAAGGAGGAGAATTAACCATGGCTGAAAATTCAAACGGATATCTTTCTGGCTCGACCCTTGAAAAAGTTCTAAATGCTGGACATTTTGCGGTTACTGGAGAACTTGGACCACCTCAGAATGCAGATGCGGAAGTGATCCGCGAAAAGGCCAGGCTGTTAAAAGGCTACTGCGACGCGGTAAACCTCACCGACAACCAGACCGCGATCGTAAGGATGTCTAGCATTGGTGCTGGGGCAATCCTTGTGCAAGAAGGTCTCGAACCAGTAATCCAGATGACTTGCCGTGACCGAAACCGCCTTGCGATTCAAAGTGATCTGCTCGGTGCGTATGCACTGGGAATGCGCAACCTGCTCTGCCTGACAGGTGACCACCAGAGCTTTGGCAATCACCCAACCGCCAAAAACGTATTTGACATGGACTCTATCCAACTGGTCCAAACGATTTCGTCGATGCGCGATGACCATATTTTCCAAAATGGAGAGGAGCTAAAAGGCGTTGAGCCGCGTTTCTTCGTCGGCGCAGCCGCGGCCCCTTTCGCTGACCCAATCGATTTCAGACCGTATCGCCTTGGGAAGAAAGTAAATTCGGGTGCTAACTTCATTCAGACCCAGCTGGTTTACGATATTCCGGCCTTCAAAACATACATGGAAAAGGTGCGAGAGCTCGGACTGCACCACAAATCCTATATCCTCGCAGGCGTTGGGCCACTTAAAAGCCTGGGGATGGCTAAATACATGAAGAAGAACGTGCCGGGGATATTGGTTCCAGATGAGATCATTGCTCGGATGTCTAAAGCAAGCAAACCCTGGGCTGGCAAGAAAAAGGGTGAGCTCACCAAGGAAGACAAGAAAGCACGGACGAAAGCCTGGAAAGAAGAAGGGATCCAAATTTGTATTGATCTGATTAAAGATATCCAGCAGATCGAGGGTGTTGCCGGCGTGCATATTATGGCAATTGAGTGGGAGGAAGCGGTAAAACCGATTGTAGAAGGGGCTGGTCTTTATCCCCGCCCGGAAGTTGCTGAAATAGCAGCCTAGGAGTAATCAGATGAGCGATTTAACCACCACCCAGAACAAGGTCACGCCGCTGAGTGACCAGCTAGCCCATAGAATCCAAGCTGAAATTGGGCAAAACGTATTTTTATGCTATCAGTGCATCAAATGCTCCAGCGGCTGCCCTTTAAGTGAATTTTTTGACTGGCAGCCAAACCAGATTATGCGAGCGATGCAGTTTGGAGATGAAGAAATTGCTTTCCAGTCTGAGACCCCATGGCTATGCGCATCATGCCAAACTTGCTCAACGCGCTGCCCGCAGGGCCTGGATATCACCGCGATCATGGAGTTCCTCACCCGCGAAGCACTTCAGCGAGGTTATAAACCCAAAGTGCGCGAAGTTGATCACATGAATAAGGCTTTCATGAATGAAGTTAAAATCTGGGGTCGCGCATATGAGCTCGGCTTGATGGCTGAGATGAAACTGCGTACGATGAACCTCTTTGATGACCTTGATCTTGGGGCGAAGATGATTGCAAAGCGAAAAATCTCATTTCTCCCCCACATCGCCGGGTCTTCGAAAAATGTGAAACCGGTTCCTCAGGAGGAAAATCGCATCGCCTACTATCCGGGCTGCTCGCTGCACTCGATTGCACCCGAATTTCATACTTCCACCCTTGCTGTGACCGAGGCTTTGGACCTGGAACTGGTTGAACCAAAAGGTTGGGTTTGCTGCGGAAGTTCCGCAGCGCACAGGTCAAACCCCGAGGAAGCCCTGCGCTTACCCATGGAGAATTTACGGATCATTGAGCAGTCTGGCTTCGAGGAAGTCACCATGCCTTGTGCTGCCTGTTTTAACCGCCACAAAGCTGCCCAGCACGAAATCCGGCAGCATCCTGACCGGCGGCAGTCTATATCCGATCAAATAAACTACCAATACCAGGACAGTGTTCAGGTAAATACTTTGAGCGAAAGTTTATTGGAGCATGTGGGCGCTGAAAATATTAATGATAAGGTCTCTAACCCGCTTCAAGGGCTGAAAGTTGTTCCTTACTATGGGTGCCTGCTTACTCGCCCTCCAGAAGTAACCGAGGTGAAGAATCCTGAAAACCCCACCGACCTGGATGAAATTATTACTGCCCTTGGGGCTGAAGTCGTCGATTGGTCCTATAAAACCTGCTGCTGCGGGGCCAGCCATTCTCTCACCCGACCAGACATCGTGCTTTCATTGAGCAGTTCCTTAATCGAAAAAGCCATCGATGCAGGCGCGGATATGATTGCAGTGGCATGTCCGCTTTGCCATGCGAATCTCGATGCCCGACAATTTCAAATGGATGTTTCAGCCCCGCTGCCAATCTTGTATTTTACCCAGTTGATCGCATTGGCTTTAGGCCTGCCCGATAAATCGGTTGCCCTAAAGAAAAACATGATTGACCCGAGACCATTACTAATTTCGAAGGGCTTGCTCTCCTGACTGCAAGCCGCCATTGGATTACCTTTTAGGCTTTTAGAGGAGGCCGACGATGTTTTCTATCAAGGACATCACTAATCCGATGAACCAGATCGAGGATTTTTACGGCGTAATGGATTATTCCTGGCAATCACTCCGCAAGGAATTTGACGTCGATAGCAGCCTTCCAGATATCAAATGTCTATTCATTGGTGTCAATCTGGAAGATTCGGCAGCAGGGGCTGAGGGAGTCCTGATCAACATGCTCACCGAAATTACCGAACGCGTTCACAGATTCTCTCCCTGGTACCGCTGCCCTGCCCGTGCGTATGGTCTGATCTCTTTGCGGGATCCGGCGACTCACAAAGTTTTCTGGAAATTAGCGCCGGAGGCTGTCCAGAGATGGCAGAAGATTCTCGAACCGATCGAGTGTGAGATTGCCTACAAATCCAGCTTGATCGAGATGATTATGACGATCGACCAAATTGAGTTTGAACCAAACCAAAAGAGTGTACTGGCCATCTGTGAATGTCAGCCCCCAAAGGAACTGCTGGTAAACCAACTGTTCCTCGCAGAAGAGGGCGTGATTTGCAACGCCTGTCAGCAGAATTTTTCACCTCTTGCAGCCTAACCAGCCCGATCTTGTCTATCTATCATCTCTCCAATACAAACCGATTCCCGGCGGCAACAATAGCTGTTGCCGAAGTCCCATTAAATCCAATTGGAATACTGGTGAAATTCCGTTGAGGTATTTTCCAACTCAACCCCATTTTTTATGGTAAAAAGTATCTATGGATACAAATAAAATTCCCGCTTTACTCGATAACATCAAAGTAGTTGATTTGACCAGGGTACTGGCAGGCCCTTACTGCACAATGATGCTCGGCGACCTGGGGGCTGAAGTGATCAAAGTTGAAATGCCTGGCCAGGGTGATGATACCCGACATTGGGGTCCTCCTTTTACTGATAGTGGCGAGTCGGCTTATTTTTTGTCCGCGAACCGCAATAAACGCAGCCTGACCCTTAATCTAAAATCTGAACAGGGTCTGGAAATCCTCAAATTAATTATCGCAAAGGCAGACATCCTCGTAGAAAATTTTAAAACCGGCACACTTGAGAAATGGGGGTTGGATTTTGAAGCGATGAAGAAAATCAAACCTGATTTGATTTACTGCACAATCACCGGTTATGGCTACACAGGGCCATACAAAAACTTCCCGGGTTACGACTTTATGGTGCAGGCATTAAGCGGCTTGATGAGCGTCACCGGCCCTGTCGATGGCGATCCAGTCCGTACCGGGATTGCTATCGCTGACCTCGCTACCGGGATGAACGCCACCAGCGCAATCCTGGCTGCGCTGTTTGCCCGTGAGCGTACCGGTCAGGGCCAGAGAATTGATATGGCGCTTCTCGATTCCCAGGTAGCAATGATGTCCTATGTCGCCAGCAATTTCCTGGTATCGCAGAATATTCCTGAGCGCCTTGGAAACGGGCATCCCAATATCGTTCCTTACCAATCCTTCCAGGCAAAAGATCAATATTTCGCATTGGCTGCAGGTAATGACCGTCAGTGGGGAAAACTTTGTGCCGGAATTGGCCAGGATGACTGGACAACAGACCCCCGCTATGCCACCAACCGTGCCAGAGTAGAAAATCGCGATGAAATTGTAAGGTTATTAAGTGAAGTATTTATTACAAAAGATGCATCAGACTGGCTGCAAATCTTCGAGGAGATTGGGATTCCCGCAGCGCCGATTAATAACATGGCACAGGTATTTGAGAACCCCCAGGTGGTGGCCCGTAAACTGCAGCTTGAGGTCCAACATCCTACCGATGGAACAGTACCCCAGGTTGCCAGCCCATTAAATTTCCCCACAAACCCGGTGACAGTCCGCATCCCTCCACCGTTGCTTGGTGAACACACCGAAGAAATATTAACTGAATACCTCGATTTTGATAAATCAAAGATTGGGGATCTGCACCAGCAAGGAATTATTTGATTTCCCGATCAGGCAGCTCTCTTGATAAAAATCCCTCGAAACTTGTTGGCTTTCGCCCCAATAAATTTTCGAGGGATTTTGAGTTCCCCATAAAATTAAATTTATTGTAATAGCTAAACATTTTAGTAAGCGTATTGATTTGATACTCCCCCAGGCCTGTTTGTTCTGCCTGCTGCTGCCATTCCGCAATTGGGATCTCTTCCGCAACCACATCTCGTTCGAGGTTTAAAGAAAGCTGCTCGGCGATTTCAATCTGCGACAGGTAGCTCGGCCCCACCAGCTCGTAAGTCCCACCGAAATATCCTTCATTTATCAAAGAATCAGCAGCTGCTTCAGCGACATCATCTAAATCAACCATGCTCACTCGCGTCTCAACATTGTATGGAATTCGATAGACACCGCTGCGTTTTACCTTATTGAGCTGACCGAGCACATTTTGCATATATGCAGTCGGTTGGAAAATGGTGAAATTGAGTCCAGAACCGATCAAGATTTCCTCAACTCGAAGTTTGTTCCAATGGTGCGGCATTACTTCGATTTGGGGGTGAAATACTGAATGGAATACAAAACGTTCAACTTTCCCGCGGCAAGCAGAAATCAAGGATTGCCCAATAGCAACTTCATCAGGATGCATATTTGGGCAAATGTGGTAGACAGCACAAACCCCTTCAACAGCCCTCTCCAGATCTGCAGAAGACCTCAGATCTCCGATGAAAGCCTGCCCGGCACCCAGGTTGATCAGCAAATCAGCCTGCACCTGGCTTCGGACAAAAGCACGAATTTGTCGTCCGCTTCTTTGCAAAGCATTGATTATAGCTCTTCCGGTTTTTCCAGCAGCCCCGGTAATTAATATCATCTCTCCTCCAAAATTTTCAACGCCTGAACGAATCCACAGATTGCGTCAGCCCCAGATGTTGCTCCGATTAATAGAATTTCATTCGTCGCATTCATTATTTTTTCTTCATTTTGCTCAATGACCGCATTGATAAATTTATGCCACGGCTCCCCTGTTTCTCCAGCGACCGCGGCCGCCAACCAGGCCCGCGACAATGAGGTGGTCCGCCTGGCGGCGCCAGTCCAGATCGACTCTGCAGTTGAGACTGCCTCTTCTCGGCGCAGCACAGCCCATAAGGCATAAATTACGCCGACCAAAAAATCATCCCCGCTGGGAGTTAGTCCAACACCTAAGCCGGCTAAGGATCCGGCCGCACTGATCAACTTTCCCTCATCTTGTTTCATCAGCGCATCAAGCAGCAAGCTGCTCCCGGATTCCATTTTCGAATAAAATTTGGTTTGGTTGAGTATTTTTTCAGGATAAAAAACTTCAATAAACCCTTCTTTAACACCAACTTCCGAAAGCTGTCCTTCAATTTGAATGATCAGGTAATTTGTGCTGGCCTTTGGGAAGGCAACCCAATTGGGAACCGGATTCCAAATTTGACAACCTTTCGTAGAAAATATATTCCGCCCAACTTTCAAGCTTTGGTCCTTGAAAGAAATTTGGTCCTCAATACCAATCGCGTGTGCAAAATTAACTGCTTCGACCACCAACGAAAAGGGGCCATTCCCGATCTTTTCAGCCACAATTGAAAGTATTTGATCGCTGTTATCGGTTAAATTCAATACATCAGGAAAAATGTTTAATACCCGACCATTTTCAATCTGGTCAAGCCAGTTTAGCGTTTTTGGTGAAGCAGTCAGTACCGAAATTTCCGGCATGCAGCTTACTTCTTTTTGGCTTCTTCAGTTAATTCCCATAAACGGTTGGGGCTGATTGGGATTTCTTTAATCTCAAGATCAACCATTCCATCAAGTGCGTCCTCAACCGCCTGGAGAAACAGCGGTGCGACAGGGATTGCGCCAGCTTCCCCTGCTCCTTTAGTCCCCAAAGGATTTAGCGGCGAGGGGGTAGATTGATGTCCAATTTCAATCCGGGGCACATCCAGTGCGGTGGGGAGTAAATAATCCATCAGTGAGGCGTTCAGCAGCTGGCCTGTTTCGTCAAACACCAACTGCTCATAAAACGCATTCCCGATCCCCTGAGCAATCCCTCCCTGCACCTGCCCATCTACAATCAACGGATTGATTACTTCACCGCAGTCATGGACGGATACATACCGCTGGATCTCTACCAGCATAGTTTCTGGGTCGACCTCAACAATCATTGCGTGCGCACCAGAAGCAGTTGCCCCCATCTCAGGACCGAAATACTCGGTAGCCTCCAACCCGGGTACAGTTCCAGGTTTGACTGCGCCCCGAAGGGGGTTAGATTTTAACGCCAGATCACCAAGGCTCAACTTTTGAGAGGGAACATCGCTGACGAAAACCGTGCCATCCGCAATCTCTAATTCTTCTTCAGGCGCTTCAAGCAGCTCGCTGGCAAGAGCAAGTACCTTCGCTCTAACTTTGACCGCTGCTTCATGGATCGCGCTGCCAGCGACGACAGCCCCGCGGCTGGCGAAAGTCCCAACCCCCCAGTGGAATTGATCCGTGTCACCAGTGACAATATCGACATCCTCAACGTTTACACCAAGCTGATCGGCAACAATTTGCGCAAAGCTGGTGAAATGGCCCTGTCCCTGGGTACCGATTCCGGTTACCACACTCACTTTTCCATTGTTTTGTACCTGCACCCTGGCGCCTTCATAAGGTCCAATCCCAGTACCTTCCACATAACACACCAAACCTAGTCCAACATATTTCCCGTCAGCCTGGGCTTTTGGTTTTATATTTTTGTAGAAATCATGATAATCAATCATTTCAATTGCTTTATCAAGGATCGGTTCATAGTTGCCGCTGTCATAGGTCAGCTCAGTAAAATCCTGGTAAATAATCTCGTGTTTGTGGGGGAACTGGTCAGGCGGAATTAAATTCTTCCGCCTGATCTCAGTTTTATCAATTTTTAGTTCTTTGGCAGCGATGTCTAACAAACGCTCCATCACAAACACGCCATGCTGGCGACCCGCACCGCGGTAGGGACTCACGATCGGTTTGTTTGTAAAGGTCACAGAGAATTCAGAATAGTAATTGGGCACCAGGTACATGCCGAGCAAGGTGCACTGTGAATTGATTGGCACCGTGAGGCCATAGGGATCATAAGCTCCTGTATCGTGCCAGAACACATCTTTGACGCCCAGGATTCTGCCGTCTTTGGTCAGCGCTATCTCGACTTCGTGGGTTTGTCCGCGCTCCTGAGTGGTGGAATAAAAATTTTCCTGGCGGTCTTCGATCCATTTAACCGGACGGCCAAGCTGCATCGAAATCCAGGGGATTAACATTTCTTCAGGATACATCATCAGGATTTTTGGTCCAAATCCACCCCCGATAAACGGTGCAATTAACCTGATTTGGTGGCCTGATAATCCAAGGATTCCAGCGAGTATGTTCCGGATGCTGACCGGGGCCTGGGTCGTATCCCACATCGTCAGTTTTCCAGCCCGAGAATCCCAATCTGCGACGATACCCCGGTTCTCCATCGCGGAAGCGGTGCCGCGGTCGTAGAGCATATCCCGGGTGATGATCACATCAGCCTCAGACCGGGCCTTTTCGTAATCTCCTTTGGTCTGGACGACATGTGCGGCGAGATTACTCTCCAGGTCTTCATGGATTAAACTGGCACCTGCTTCGAGAGAAAGTTTAGGGTCGACATTCGCAGGCAGCGGATCGAAATTGATCACAATATCATGGACAGCATCTTCGGCAATATAACGGCTTTCTGCGACAACACATACGATCGCCTCACCCACGTGCCTGACTTTATCTTTCGCCAGGTTTGAGTGCAGGCGCTCATGGAAAACCAGCCCTTCAATCGGCGGCGGGGAGACATTTAAAACCCCTTGACGCCAGTAATCACCCAGGTCTTCAGCAGTATATACTGCCGCAACCCCCTCTCGTTTCCTGGCAGCGGAGACATCAATATCAAGAATCCGAGCATGCGAGTAGGGGCTGCGGTAGTAGGCCGCATACAACATCCCGGGAAGTTTAACGTCATCAACAAAAAGGGCCTGGCCGGTTAACAAGCGACCGTCTTCATTACGTTTAACTCGCTGTCCAAAGAATTTTTTGTCCATCGCATGCTCCTGATAACGGGTAATTTTTCCTCTTCAACGTCATTACTGGTTCCCGATAACATTCAATCGGGAACCAGTAATGTTGGTTTCTATTCTTCTACCAAAGCAATCGCCCGGCAGAACGCAGCTTCGCCGCCCTTGAACTTCCAGGGAAGCGCACCGATGGTGAGCCGCTTATTGTGGAGTTCAGGATTGCCAATTTCGCCACCCAGGTTTTCTACATGCACACAATCATGCGGGAAGAGTGCGTTATGGGTCAGTTGGTATGCTTCATCCGGGAACAGCTCATCAATTTTATCTGCGCCGAACTTCTTTTCAACAATCGCACGCACCTTCGCCCAGTGCTCTAGACCGCCTTTACCAAGGAATCGTCCAATTGGCAGGTTCATCGGATGGTCAGTGGAAATCATATCCACACCCCACAGATGAATTTTCTTGTCCAACAGCCAATCACAGATGCTGTGGTGCGGTCCTGGGTGGCGAAGGATATATCGCTCTTCGTCACCTTCTGGTGCCAGGAAAGTGTATTTCGACCATCCGGTATAGATAAATAAAATGTCGCCATCTTGCACATCAACCCGCTCTTCGATCATCTCGGGAGTAAAGATATCCAGGTCATCGAGCGCGTCGCTCAAATCTACGATCACTCCAGGACCAAGCAGCCATTCCAACGGAAGCTCATCGATTGTTTTGCCATTGGTGACAAAATGGCGCGGGGCATCTAGATGGGTGCCCATATGGTTGGAGGTCTGGATGTATTGGGCGTTAACGCCCTGCTCCGATTTTCTTTTGATGTACTTCACTTCAAATGGCGGGTAAAATGGCCAGAATGAGCAATCCTGGTTCAACGGTTGTGACAAATCATAAATCTTCATTTAAGTTTCTCCTCAATTTCCTATAGATATTTTTCTGCAAATGCAACTAATGCATCTTCAAATACGGACATCGGCGGCCG
>JBDLJU010000014.1:0-23802 GCA_039714215.1 Chloroflexota bacterium
CATCAGTAATTCTCCTTACTAGAAATTGATAATTTATACTTTTGTGGCTGCTGAATACACATCGATAATTTCCTGCAGGACGCGTTCACGCTCGTCTGGATTTTCACCACGCACTGCAGTTATCACACATGAGTTCAGGTGTTCTTCCAGTACAATTTGGGCAACTTTATTGAGGGCTCCTTGGACTGCCTGGATCTGCCGGATGACATCGATGCAGTATGCTTCTTCATCCACCATCCTGCGGATTCCGGCAATGTGCCCTTCAGCAGTTTTTAATCTTTGCGATGCTTGTTCATGTTTCATATTGGTTTCCTATACCCCCCCCTAGGGGGGAGGGCATAAGGAGTATATTTTATATCCAGGTTAATGTCAAGCCGATAAAAAAGAGTGATAAAAAAAGAGCGACCACCTGGGAAAATATCTCAAACGATCGCTCAATTCCTATCTAATCAATCACGAGGGAAAATGCCCTATTGATCAAACACACCCTGCTGGACTAAAAAGTCTTGCAGCGCCGCCTCAACGATTGCACCATCCTGATAGCCAATAAACGGGGAACCAACCACTTCACCCTGCTGATTGACAAACAAAATATACGGTCGCCAGCGGTCGCTGTAACTCAACTGGTCGCGAATTGCCTGGGTTGCGGGATCATCAATATCGAGATATACAAAATCTAAATACATGCCATACTTATCTTCTAGCCCGTGAACCACGGGCGCCATTGCGCGGCAAGTACCTCACCAAAAGGCAAACATCTCGACCAGCTGCAGCCGGCCAGAGGCCAGGCTTACATTGCTGGGGTCGGTGGCGACAAGGTCTGCTTTCCCTAGAACAAAGCCAAGCTCTGGCCTTGCAGGCAGGCTGACAGAAGAATCGTCACCAGCAGTCTCTTCTCCCTGATCTGGCTGCGAGTCTTCCACCACCGGGGCAGAATCGACAGGAGCAGCCTGGTCGGGCTGGGTATCACCGGTGTTGCCGGCAGTGTCTCCGTTACCAGATGTACTCTGGTCGACGGCAGGTTGACCAGCTTCACTGATCACCCCGTTACACGCAGACAATATCAGGACAGCCAAGACCATCAGGGAAAACAAAATAATCAATCGTTTTCTCATTGGTTTCCTTTCACTTTCTTTTTTATTTTTCTAACTCGGAGATATCTTAACATATATCCTGATAATTCAGATGTGTTTTGTAATATATTTATTACCCTGGAAGTAAGACCCAGATCAAGCTTTTCGTCTTTAGGGTATGATATTGATATCCACTCCTGCGTAAAGTAATCTCGCAATCGAGCACAGGATTCAACCTGAAAATGAGGAGTCCGATGGACAAACTAAGCAGCAAACAATTTTTCGCCGCAGCAATCGTCACCCTCCTGCTGGGGCTGGCCTGGATCGGGGTCAGCGCCCAACTCCCCGGGACGGCTGCAAATTCTGGAATCCCTGCACCCCAGGCAGGTTTCCAGGCACCAGATTTCACCTTGCCCACCCAAGATGGGACCGAGATTGCCCTTTCCGATCTGGAGGGTCAGGCTGTCCTGGTAAACGTGTGGGCGAGCTGGTGCAGCCCCTGCCGTCAGGAGATGCCAGCGATGGAGCGCATTTATCAAGAGTACCAGGCTGAAGGCTTCGTGATCCTGGCAGTCAATGCCGCCAATCAAGATAACCGCGCTGATGCGGTCGCTTTTATTGAAGAGTATGGTTTCAGCTTCCCAATTTTATACGATGTGGATGGTTATGTCTCAGAGCAGTACCAGGTGCGGGCACTGCCCAGCTCATTTTTCATTCTCCCAGATGGCAGCATCCAGGAAGTGGTCATCGGCGGACCGATGGCGGAAGCCTTATTACAAACCAGGGTAGAAACTCTGCTTGAGGAGGTGAACTGATGCTGCCATTTCTGAATCTTTTTGGAGTTGCAATTGCTTTTCCTCCTCTGGTTCTGATCCTCGGAATCTGGTTAGGGGCTAACCTGTCAGAAAAACATGCCGCCAAGCATGGGATTTCGGGGGACCAGATCTTCAACTTGATCTTTACCGGGCTGGCTGCCTACATCGTTGGAGGACGGCTCTCATATGCCGCCCAGCATCCCTCCGCGTTCTCAGACAACCTCCTGAGCATCTTCAGCCGGAATTTTGGATTATTTGACCCTCTCGGGGGTTTCGTAATTGGTCTGATCGCTATCGTGATCTACGGCCAGCGCAAAAAGCTCGCCGCCTGGCAAACCCTTGATGCAATCACCCCAGCTCTCGCAGTGGTCTTGCTCGCCCTTCCCCTGGCAAACCTGGCTTCAGGTGAAGCTTTTGGCGCAGTAAGCGAACTCCCGTGGGCAATTGAGCTCTGGGGAGCGACCCGTCACCCGGTGCAGCTTTATGAAGCGCTCGCTGCTGGGTTAATCCTCTGGCAGATTTGGCCTGGAAGAATCCAAAAAGGGGAAACCGCCGGTCTGGAGTTTCTCAGGCTGCTCAGCTACAGCGCTTTTGCCCGCTTGCTGTTTGAAGGATTCCGGGGCAGCAGCGTGGCAGTTAGCTCTCTGAACTTACGGGTGGCGCAGCTGGCTGCCTGGCTTACCCTGGCAGGCGCCTTGTGGTTGTATCACTCGAGAAAAACAAGACCAGAGGTAAAAAATGGGAAAAGCTGATCAACCGCTTGCAGGAAAAAACATCCTGATCACCGGCGGAGCAATCCGGATTGGTCGAGAAATTGCTCTGGCAGCCGCGGACGCAGGCGCGAATGTGGTGCTGCACTACAATACCTCAACCGCGGCAGCAGAAGAAACACGACAGGCAGTTGAAGCGAAGGGCGTGGAAGCCCAGCTGGCACAAGCCGATTTGAGCAATCCCAGCGAGGTGAAGCGGTTGGTGACAACCGCCAGCAGCAATGGCAGCCTCTACGCCTTGATCAACAATGCCTCAATCTTTGAGGCCGGAGAGCTGCAATCCACCAGCCTGGAAGCATGGAACCGCCACATAGAAATAAACCTGACCGCGCCCTTTCTGCTGAGCCAGGCGTTTGCGAAAGTGGTGGGGAAAGATCAGGAAGCTAGAATCATTAACTTGCTGGATTGGCGGGCAATCCGCCCCAGCCCCGATCATTTTGCGTATACAATAAGTAAAGCTGGTCTCGCCGCACTGACTCAAGCCAGCGCTCAGGCCCTGGCACCAAATATCATGGTCAATGCGATCGCCTTTGGGGCTATCCTGCCCCCAAGCGACGGCGGAGACACCGCAAAGGTCATCGAACGGGTACCCGCCGGGCGATGGGCTGAACTCAGCGAGGTAGCCGCCACAGTGCGCTTCCTGCTGGAAGGACCCGGCTATATCACCGGAGAAATCATCCACCTGGACGGTGGACGACACTTAACCTAGAGGAATACCAAATGGACAAAATCATAATCAAAAACCTGATCGCCCGCGGGATCATCGGGGTGAACGACTGGGAACGCGAAAAACCGCAAGAGATGATCATCAATATCGTACTCTTTACGGATACCAGTAAAGCTGGGGAAACCGACGACCTGAAGCACAGCGTCAGCTACCGCACGATTGCAAAAAAAGCCCAGAAACACGCTGAGACTGCGGCCAGGCTGACTGTGGAAGCCCTCGCAGAAGACCTCGCAAATTTGTGTTTGGAAGAAGCCAAGGTCCAAAAGGTCAGAGTCCGCGTCGAAAAGCCTGGGGCGGTCAGGTTCTCGAAATCAGTTGGAGTAGAGATTGAGCGCAGCACATAACGTGGAAAGCCCGAAGCAAAGTGCCTACCTGGCTCTGGGATCGAACATCAGACCTGAACGATTTATCCGGCTGGCCGTTGAGGAACTTGGGAAACGGTTTGAGATCTCCGGGATCTCTTCAGTTTGGGAAACAACCGCAGAGGGATTTGTTGGCGCCGATTTTCTCAATGCGGTCGTGCAGATTGAGACCAACCTCACCCCCATTGCGCTCAAATACCGGGTGCTGCGTCCGTTGGAGGCCCAGCTAGGGAGGGTGCGCACCGAGCACAAGTATTCTCCCCGGACGATAGATATTGATATTCTGATTTTTGGACATGCTGTTCTTGACCCAGAGATCTGGTCCCAGCCACATCTGGCAGTCCCGCTTGCAGAACTACTGCCTGATCTGCTGCACAACAATTTTGGGGAAAACCTGAAGACTACAGCCGACAATTTAAAGATGAGCAGTGCGATCCAGCTAAAAACTGGAATTTTGCCTGAAAATATTTCCTAACCAATCTGCAAAATTAATCTGAGGTCTAGACAGAATTAGCTGGTATAATTCCGCGCCGAGGACGAGATTGAACCCCACTTTGAAAGGAAATTTATGAGTCAAAGCAATCAATCAGGGAAAATACAAACTTATAACCTAAATTTGCCAACGCTGCTGCTCTTATTTTTAGTTTTCACCCTCTTAGGCGGTGGTTTAACCTACCTCGCAGCACAGATCACTTCTCCATCTGAAGAGCCAACCCCGGTGGTGGCGCTGCCAACCGACACACAGCTGCCCCCGACTGAAACCCAAGAAAGCGCTCCACAAATTGTAGAAGAGACCACCCCGCTGCCGCAGCCAACCCTGCCGCCGCTGGATTACACGGTGCAGTCTGGCGACACCTGTGCGGGGATCGCAGGATTTTTCGATATTTCGATCACCCTGCTTGTACAGCTAAACAATCTATCCACAAGCTGTAATATCTTCCCCGGCCAGGTCCTGGTCGTCCCGCAGCCAACCCCAATGCCAACCTCGGATGCGATTGCCACACAGGCAGCCCGTTTAACTGAGGCGGCATGTCCGGTTGAAGTGGTTACCGTGCAGGAAGGGGAAACCATCGATGCAATTGCAAATTTCCTCGGAGTGCCTGCAAACGAAATTTTAGAATGGAACGGGAAAACTTCAAGCCTGCTCTTTGCCGGGGAAACCCTGGAAATCCCGCTGTGTAAGAATACTACCGATGAAAGCGGATCAACCCTGACTCCCTCCCCAGCGCCATCCTACAACGCGCCAGAGATCCTCCAGCCGCCACGCGGCATGGTTTTCAGCCAGGGAGACACAATTGTACTGCAGTGGGTTGCCCCCGCTCAGCTGCGACCTAACGAGTATTTCATGGTGACAATCTTCGATAACACCGCTGGAGACATGGTAATCCTGGAAGAATATCTGCAGGACACCAGTTTTATCGTCCCAGAGTCGCTGCATCCTGCAGATGGCGGGACACATGTGTTCAGCTGGCGGATCGGGATTGTGGCCCACATCGGCGAGGACAGTTTCGGAAACCGCACCTACCGCCAAAGCGGACCAGACAGTGAGATGTACTACTTCGCCTGGGAATAATATTACAAGAATAGCCACCAGACAATAAAACAGGCCGCAAGCTGCCTGATTTGATTTTGCTACCATCCATTCCAATCTAATAGTTAACCCAAAGACCTGCCAGGTTTTCGAAAACCTGGCAGGTCTAATTAATATCAGTGAGATTTAAAAATGCAGCGGGCTGGCGCCGCGGGAAATGCTGTCTAGAAACTCCTGGCGGGTGGCGGGGGAGTTACGAAAAGCGCCATGCATCGCCGAAGTGGTCATCCGGGCGTCGTGCTTCTTCACGCCGCGCATCATCGAGCATAGGTGCACCGCTTCCAGCACCACGGCGACACCGTGCGGGTTAAGCAGTTCACTGATGATATCGGCAATCTGGCGGGTCATGCGCTCCTGCACCTGGAGCCGCCGGGCAAACAAATCAACCAGGCGAGGAATCTTTGAGAGCCCAATCACCTTTCCTCGAGGGATATAGGCAACGTGGGCGCGTCCGATAAAGGGGAGCATATGATGCTCACAAAGGCTGTAAAATTCGATATCCCGCACCAAGACCATTTCATCGTAGGTTACGTCGAAAACAGCGTCATTCAACAGTTCAATTGGGTCGGTGCGGTAACCGGAAAGCAGTTCTTCGTACATGCGGGCAACCCGTCCTGGCGTGCGCACCAGGCCTTCCCGGTCTGGTTTTTCCCCCACTGCTTTAATGATCATCGAGATCGCTTTCTCAATCTCATCCTGGTCAATCTCATCAGCCGGCAGCATTTGAGCCACCTTGTAAATATTTTCCTCGTGCTTGTTCATAGGTAATCCTTCAACAATGTTATATAATCAAAGTATCAACCTTATTTTACCGCTTTCACCATGACTGAGTAGTAAAAAAGGAAGAATAAATGGATTTAATACAAATTTTATCAGGGGTTGAGCTGTTCGAGGGACTTTCAGCAGAGGAAATCACCCATATCGCCTCCCTGTGCCAACAAAAAGAATTTCAAGATAATCAGGTTGTGGCGGCCCAGGGAAGCCCTGGATTGCAGCTGTTCATCATCCAGGAGGGGTTTGTAGAGGTCTCAGTGCAGCGAAAGGGGGGCAGCGCTGGCAAGGTGATTGTCAATCTGGGCATCGGGCAAACCGTTGGGGAAATGTCATTGATCGACCAGGGGCTGAGGTCGGCGACTGTCAAAGCAATCAGCTCCCCAACCATTGTGCAGGTGATCTCCCAGCAGGATTTTGAGAAGCTGTGTGAGAAAGACACTCATATTGGTTATGTCGTAATGCGAAACATCGCCACTGACCTGTCCTTTAGACTCAGGCAGCGGCACATGGTTGATCTGATAGGATAATGCGATGGCGATCTATAAAGTTAGTATTGTAGTTGTGGGCAGCAATCACCCCGGTGCGATCGTTAACTTATCCGAAGAACCCAAGGTAGGCACCTCGATCAAACTCGGCACTGAGGAGTTTTTGATCGAGGAAATCTTGGAGCTGATGCCGCCAAAAGGTGATTTTTATTTCCTGCACCTGACCTGTGTACCCATACCGGCGGAATAGTTCAGCAATTGAGGCGACAAAGCACAAGCTGCTTTTTCAAAACCAGTAAATATTCTTTGGGTATTAGCTGCAAATTCATTCAACAAAACAAATCCATCTTTTAGCGGGGACCAATTGGAGACGAAGGATTCTTTAAACGCAGCAGCGATTTTTTCAAATCTTCCTCAGCTTTGAGATTTAATCATTTTAGTGTACAATCTTGTTCCATGTTTTACAATCAACATATATCTTGATCACATTTTTACAAGAGGAATGAATCTGGGAATCTACTATGAAAAATGATAACTTTCAATACCACATCCAACTTAAGCCGGGAGATGTCGGCAGATATGTGCTGCTTCCAGGGGACCCGGGACGCAGCGAAAGGATTGCAGCCTACTTCGACAACCCGCAATTGGTCGCCCAAAACCGCGAATACACCACCTACAGCGGCACACTGCTAAACGAAAAAGTTTCTGTTGTGTCCACGGGGATTGGCTGTCCCTCCACCGCAATAGCGGTTGAAGAACTGATCAAAATTGGCGCGGATACTTTCATTCGGATCGGGACCTCCGGAGGGATGCAGCCGGGTACCAAAACTGGAGACATTGCAATTGTCACCGGCGCGATCCGGGATGAGGGAACCACCAAGCACTACCTCCCCATCGAATTCCCCGCTGTAGCAGACGTCGATGTGGTAAACGCGATGCGCGCAGGAGTTCAGAAGTTAGCGCTGCCGTACAAACTTGGTATCGCACAATCCAAAGATTCCTTCTATGGGGAGGTAGAATCGGATAGAATGCCAATGACAGACCATTTGGAAACTCGCTGGAATGCCTGGGTCCAGGGAGGAGCGATCTGCTCTGAGATGGAGTCCGCCGCTATTTTCATTCTGGCGAGCATCCACCGCAAGCGCGCCGGGGGCGTGATGATGATGGTGTCCGCCAATGAAGGTTTACCCGAAGACGAGGCCGGAAAAGATTTGTTCCACGGGGACCGTGCAATTCAAACCGCGATCGAAGGTCTCAAAGTCTTGATCGAGCAGGATCGAAACTCTCCCGCTGATTAAATCTTCCTAACTAACCATACCAAAAGACCTCCATTTCATTACTTCGGAGGTCTTTCTTATTAAATTTTGCTTAAGTTGACCAGATTAAAACACAATAGATTAGTTTTACCGGTCTTCCTAAAGAATGATGATATTTTTATTCCAGCTCTTTGATTGCCGCGCTCAGCTTCTTTTTATCAATCGGGATTTCCGTAATTCTCACACCAACCGCATCAAAAACTGCATTAAGAATTGCCGGAGCGGTTGCCAGAGAAGGGGCCTCGGCAAAACCTTTCATCCCTTGGGGGCTGAACGGGTGGGGAACCTCAACAATCACTGGGACTATCTCAGGTGTATGCGCCGCAGTCGGTAGCCGGACCTTGTGCAGCGAATCGGTGAGATTGATACCACTCTCTACAACAAAAATCTCTGATAGAGCTGCCCCCAGGCCCATCATCACTCCCCCCTCAATCTGCCCCTTAATAATTTGAGGGTTAAGCGCTTTACCAACATCACAGACCGCGATAATCTTGAGAACCTTGACCTCACCAGTTTTGGTATTTACCTCAACCACAGCGACCTGGGTGGTAAAGGAATACATCACATGGGTAAGCATTGACTTGAAATCCGTTTTCCCGTATTGACTTTCTTCGCCCTCCAGCATCTGTTCGGTGGGTGGAGATTGATACTGTCTTTCGAGAACAAATTGGTCCCCCAAATCCTTCAGTTCCACAGAACTACCTGATTGATGATCTACCACACGACTACCCTGGAAGCTTAATTTATCGGGAGAAATATCCAAAACCTCAGCTGCGCGCCCAAAGACCTCTTCCATAAGCGCTCGACAAGCCAAGACAACCGCATTCCCTGTCAAAAAGGTCTGTCGCGATGCGGTTGTGGGCCCAGTTGGAGGCGTTATTGCGGTATCAGGTCTTTCGACTTCAATCTGGCCAACGGGGATTCCTAATTCATTACTGGCGATCTTTATTTCTCCCGCCCAACCACCCTGACCATATTCATGATGAGTAACAACAAGCTGCACCTCACCCTGAGTGTTTAATCGAATGATAGCCCCAGCACTCTCTGGTATCCCATGTCCAAACCCTACGTTCTTGACCGCCGATGCTACCCCCACCCCAATCTTTTTACCTTCAGAAGGAACAGGAATCTGCATCTGTTGGACAGCATCCTTGGCTGCCTGGACAGTCTCTTTGATTCCGTCTACACCCTCCTCTAAGATATGGTCTGAACCGGTAGGTAATCCAGCGACTACCGAGTTGATCAAGCGGATTTCCAAAGGGTCTATTTCCAAAGCCCGGGCCATCACGTCAATCTGCTGTTCCAGACCAACTGCAATCTGGTTGACCCCGAATCCACGCATCGCTCCACAAGGAACGTTATTCGTATACCACGCATGGCCTTCAATGTTTAAATTGGGAATATAATATGGCCCCGATCCAAAAACAACTACATTTTCAAGTACGTCAATGGTGAGTGATGTATAAGCCCCGGCATCTAAGGTGACTTTGGCTTCAACAGCGAGGATGCGGCCCTCTTTGTCTGCTCCGGTTTTATAGTAAATCCATGCGGGGTGGCGTTTTGGGTGTGTGCGGAGAGACTCTTCCCTGGTCAGCGTGATCTTGGCCGGCCGGCCAGTTCGTATGGCCGCCAGGGCAATGTGCTGCTGGTAGATTAAATCTTCTTTGCCGCCAAAAGCGCCGCCGCCTGCAATCTGAATCACGCGGATCTTATCTTCGGGTAGCGCGAGGATTTCAGAGAGCTGGGTGCGGTCATCAAAGACTGCCTGTGTGCCAGACTCAAGCACCACTCCACCCTCTCCATCTGGGTAGGCAATCCCGGATTCAGGCTCCAGGAAACCATGTTCGGTAAATGGGGTAGCGTAGGTTCCCTCAATGACCACCGCGCAATCAGCAAAGGCCTCATCAACATCCCCCCGCTTGATTGCGGCATGCTTAACCAGATTGCCCCCATCATGTACTTTTTCCGCATTCGCCTTTGCGGCTTCTTGTGGGGTAAATACTCCGGGCAGCAGCTCATATTCAACGCTGATTTTATCCCTGGCCATCTCCGCGATCTCCGGTGTTTCCGCAAATACAGCTGCCACAGAATCACCAATATAGCGTGTTTTGTCCGCAGCAATTGCAGGTTGGTCACGCACAATCAGCCCTGCCTGATTCTTACCGGGGATATCTTTCGCCGTCAGCACCAGCACCACCCCTTCCACGGCTTCTGCCTCAGTTGTATCTACATTCAGAATGCGTGCATGTGGGTGGGCGGCCCACAAGATCTTCCCATAAAGCATGTTCTCCATCACAATATCATCAGCATATTTACATGTTCCGGAGACTTTTTCAACAGCAGTTGTTTTCAGCTGTTGGTTGCTGAGCAATTCTTGTGAAGCCGGAAGGATTTGATCCACACCGCTTTCAGCCATTCTATGTGCCGCCAATTGGATCGCTTCAACAATCGAAACGTAACCTGTGCAGCGGCAAAGGTTACGATTTTTGGTCAGGTGGGCTTTTATCTCATCCTTGGTGGGAGCCGGGTTTGAGGTCAAAAGTGCTTTTCCCGCCATGATCATCCCAGGAGAGCAGAACCCACACTGCACAGCCCCCGTTTCGAGGAAAGCCTGCTGTATGGGGTGCAGGTCGCCATTTTGGAATAAACCCTCAATCGTTTCAATTTGAGCGCCCTCGACCTTTTTCAGTTTCACCAGGCATGCCCGCTTAGCTTCCCCATTGACGATCACAGTACACGCTCCGCAGTGCCCTTTCTCGCAGCCATTTTTTGCCCCTACTAATCCCATCTCATTACGCAAGTACTGTAAAAGGTTCATATCGGCAGGGACTTCGGCGATGACCTCATTAGAATTAACAGCAAAGCGGACGCTGATAAGTTCGTTTGTTTTCATATTTTCTTCTTCCTGAGTTGTTGGTTAAATCAACCGCTCGCTAATTGATTGACCTTCTCCAGATCTACCAGTTTGCCCTGACTGATCACGTGGGCAGGGGCTTCGTGGTTGCGCAGCGCTTCTAACACATTCGGTTCATCCAGGACGACCAGATTCGCTGGGGCACCTACCTTCAATTCAAAATCTTTTAATCCGATCGCCTGCGCAGCGTGGGTGGTGATCATATCATAAAGCCCTTCCATATCTTCCCGGGTGGTCATCCAAAGCAAATGAGAGACTAAAAAGGCAACTTCTAACATATTATTCCGCCCGTACGGGTAATACGCATCGGAGATATCATCCATTCCCAGGCAAACCAAAACACCTTCCTCACGCAGCTCACGGACGCGGGCATGGAGCGGTCCGGTATGTGGATCACTGACCACCCCCATATTGGCGTGCTTTAATAATGCCGCCAACTTTTGCAGATAAGGTTTGGGATAAAGTGCCATCGCCCGGGCATGGTGGGCCAATGACCGCCCCTGCCATCCGCGTTTAATCGTTTCCAGGGCCATCACCTCTAATGAGCGCAGCCCAGGATCACCGGCATCGTCGACCAACATTGAGACCGGTTTATTAAATTCCTCAGCAATATCGAAGATGACTTTAACATGTTCAGCGATATCCGCATTGGTGAATTCGATCCAAGGAATCCCACCAACCACATCTGCCCCCAGATCCATCGCCTGGCGGACTAAATCAGCAGCACCCGGTTCGCGGACAATCCCATCCTGGGCAAAGGCCACTACCTGAATATCGAGAATACCCCGGAACTCCTCCCGCGCCTGAACCAGCGCTTTTACGCCTTCAAGCTTAGCTTTGGTATCTACATCAGCGAAAGCACGGGTGTGAGTGCATCCATATTTTGCAGCCAAGACCATCGCCTTCCGTACATTTTTGATGATCCAAGATTGGTCGTATTTTTCCTTAACCCGGGCAGCAGACTCAATCGCAGTCATCGCCTTGCCCATATCGGCGCCATGGTAATCCACCATTGCCTCTTCATCCATCATCTCCAGGGTATATACCTTGCAGAGATGCAGGTGAGTATTGACAAATGATTCAGTGACCAGGTTGCCTTTAGCATCTACTGTTGAGGCTGCACTCCCTTTGACTGTTTCACCAATTTCTTCTATTTTGCCCGCTGCAACAGCAATTTCAAATCTGCTGTCTGGATTCCCCCGAAGTTGACAATTCTTAATGATGATATCGTATTGTGAAGCCATAGTCACTTTTCCTTTAGTCGGATGGATAACTTATTTACATTCAAACGTCACTAGTTTCGCTGCCTGCAGTGAATTGGCGCAATTTGACCGAACGATGTGCGGTTTAATAAAAAGTATATGAAGGCCAAAACTTTTTATTTTCCTGCGCGCCCCTTCAACTCCTTGGCGTATTTTGACAATTAGTTCCTCCCCATCACTATACCTCATTTAATACTCACCGACAATATTTTTATATGTTTCAATCCTTGCTTCCAGGACAGGGTCTGCCCCAATTTTTCAGATCTTTTAAATTCAAATTGCGCGCGTTAAATCCGCTCAAAGCCCGCCAATTAATCATTGGGCATTCAACTTGTTTTCAGTCTGATCTCGGCGTTTGCATGTTTGTTTGATCGAACTTCGTTCGATCAAACAAAAGAGGGCAGGAAACAATTCCTGCCCTCAAAATTTTAACACTCAGGCGTTCACCCCAATTCAGTATCAATCAAGCCAAGGCTGCCATCGCGGCGTCGGTAAAGCACGTTGACAGAATCGGTATCCATGTTATAGAAAACATAAAAGTCTTCATGAGCAGTAAGCGCACTCTGCTCGATCGCTTCGAGTTCATCCATTGGCAGAAGGGTGAATTTTTTACGGCGGACAATCACCGGGATATCGAGATCCTCATCAGTTAGATCTTGCTCATAGCGTTCTAATGCTGCTTCAGCAGCAGAGACGCCATCCCCACGGCCGCGGTGTTTTTTTCCTTTGTAGCGTTCAATCCGCCGCTGGATTTTATCCAAAGCGATGTCAAATGCGGCATAGATATCATCGCTGCGCTCCTCAGCGCGCAGCATGAGCTTCTTGCCATGGAGAGTGATTTGAGCAACATGACGGTCTGAGGCTTGACGGGCAGATTTTGCGTGAGTCAGCTCAACGCGAGCTTCTTGGAGTCCTGTGATATATCGATCCAATTTGCTGGTTTTCTTGGTGACATACTCGTACAACCGATCATCCACATTAAAACCATGGGACTTCACATCAATTTGTACAGACATTTCAGCTCCTATAATCACTAGTCTTTCTTCTATCTTACCAGATTTAGCGATGCTCACCAACTAGGGAGCGTGCGCTAATGTGAGCGAAAAAACACGATCCGCGCCTGCCTGCTTTAATGCAACAGCACAGGCGTTTAAGGTCGCTCCTGTGGTTAAAATATCATCAATGAGTAATACTCTTTTACCGCTTACCTCCTTCGATTCAGCCTTAAAAGCTCCGGTCACATTTTGCTGCCGCTGCACAATACTCAAGCCAACCTGAGTCCTGGTTTCGCGGATACGTCTCAGCGCATGCTGATTACATTCTATTGCCAGGCGATTGGCATATGCTTCTGCAAGCAGGTATGCCTGGTTGTACCCACGTTCTTTTAGCCGTTTAGGACCGAGGGGTACAGGCACGATCATATCCAGATCAAGAGTGGTTGTTGAAAACACATCAATAAGCAGCTCCATGAAAATCTCTGTTAGTCCGAGGTCCCGTTGATACTTAAAGCGATGTAGACCCTTTTTCAACGGACCACAGTGCAGCCCCCACGCATAGCCGCGGTCAATAAATTCTTGTCGCGTGCATTGATGAGTGATCTGAGAAGTTGGAAGGTATCCCCCGCAAAACACACAAGCTTGCTGATTCGCCCTGGGAGTCTTCTGGATACAATCGGGACAAAAACGGAAGCCATTTTCACCACAGCCCGCACAGCGTGGTGGAAAGAGCCAATCGATGGCTCCCCAGAATATTTGATTGATGCGGAATAAATTTACTTGGAATTTGGATTTTGGAGGCTGCGTGCCCAAGCCTAGCGGAAGCTCTCAAATGCCGGGCTGTTCAACACCATCAGCACCGCAGGCCCCATCATTACCATCATGATCGTGGGGAAGATTAATCCAGCCATTGGCAGCAGCATGGTTACGGGAGCTTTCTGAGCGGCCTGCTCTGCCCGCTGACGCCGCCTGACACGCATATCATCTGATTGGATCCGGAGGATCTTGGCCATACTGACACCCAACTGCTCACTTTGGATCACCGCAGCGATGAAACTATCAAAATCTGAAGCGCCAATCCTGTCAGCCATATCTCGGAGAGCTTCACGTCGAAGTTTTCCGAGCTGCACTTCCTGGAGCGCACGTCCAAAGGCAATTGAAAGCTCGTTGTCCCATTTATCGGCGACCTTGCGCATCGCGGCGTCAAAGCCCAGGCCAGCTTCCACACAAATGGTAAGCAGATCCAAGGCATCTGGCAATGCTTTGCGAACCTCATCCTGGCGTCGTTTGATCTTTGAATCGATCAGCATGTTGGGCATCATAAACCCAAAGATTGTCGCGAAGAGGGTAATCATAAAATTTTGGAAACCAAACAAATCCGGACCATACATCAAGCTCAAACCCACCAAAAAGAGCACAGCAAAGATAAAACGAGCCGCAAAAAAAGTGGTTGGTTCAATCCCGCGTGGGTTACCAGCCATCTCTAATTTTCTTTCAATTGAATCCAGAGCCTTCTGAGGGGTGATCCGAACAGCAAGCTCCCCCAGTTTATTGGCGATCGGGATTACCACACGCTCCATAAACGACTGCGACATTTCGATGTCATGTAAGCTGGCTGCCTCACCCCGCTCTGCAAATTCCGCGAGACGTTCCTCAAGCGGGTCGACACCACGTGATTCACGCAATCCGAGGAACACTAATAATCCCATAATCAGAATAACTAGTACGACTGCAAGCAATATGATTGTTGTCAAAGTCATGGTCGATCAACCTCTCGCAGATATTGATTCAAGATCTGGCTAAACCTCGATATCCGCAATTTTATTCATCACAATCCAACCAATAATTATCATGATCCCGCTGCAGCCAAGGATTGATGCACCACACCAAACCGGTTCAGCGAAAAACTGCATCACATACTCTCGGTTGAGCAGCCATAAGGCAATCAGCAAGAACACCGGCATCAGCGCCAGCAGCTTCCCGGAATAAGACACCTGGGTAGTCAGGGTTTTCACTTCACCTTTAATCCTGATTCGTTCACGGATGGTGTGGGAAATTGTCTCAAGCACCTCGGCGAGGTTACCACCAACCTCACGCTGCACGTTAATCGCAGTGATCACCAGGTCGAGGTCTTCACTGGGAATCCTTTCAAGCAAGTTATCAAGCGAAGTTTCCATGGGGATACCTAACTGCATCTCCTGGACCACTCGTCGAAATTCGTTGTTAATTGGAGGCGGCAGCTCTTTACTAATCGCTTCAAGCGCCTGCATGGTCGAATACCCCGCCCGCAGGCCGTTGACCATCAGGTTGAGCATGTCGGGCAGCTGCCCGTTGAAGTCACGCAGTCTTTTCTTCTGCTTTTGGATCACAAAAATGCGGGGGAGGAACAGGCCGATCACCAGGCCAGCGATCGCAAAACCTTGGGCAATGCCGTCAAAGGTTCCTTTACCGCCAACCAACATCATCAATACGCCGGTACCGACACTTGACATGATCATTAAAGCGACATACTCACCGGGCTTAAACTTCATATCAGCGCGCTGAAGCAGCTGGGTGGTGCGATCACCAAATGAAGTCCCCCTGACCCGTTCATTCATCCATTCGGTAAGAGCGGATGTTTTCTCAAGATCTTCTTCGTCGTAGGAAGAACCAAACTCAAGCTCTGTGGTCCCTTCCATATACTTTTCGATTCGCTCTTCAACTAATTCTTTTTCGCTGGTGATGGTTAAAGCCACCCCTGCGATGATTAACACAAGGAGAAGGCCACCTGCAATCCATAATATCGTTGTCGGGTTCAAATCTACCTCACGATTCTTTGCTTGAGTTTACCCAAGTTTATCTACGGCTTCCAATACCAAAAATTTGCGGCGGCAGATGAATGCCTGCACCTTCAATTTTATCCATAAATTTAGGCCGTAAGCCTGTCGGACGTAATCGGCCGCTAACAACACCCTCTTCATACCCAGTTTGCTCAAATGCAAACAGGTCGGTCAGCGTAACCACGTCACCTTCCATACCAACAACTTCGGTGATAAAGGTGGTCTTTCGAGAACCATCTCGAAGGCGTTCTGAATGCACAATCAAATCGACGGCGGATGAAATCTGCTCACGGATAGCCCGAACAGGAAGATCAAAACCAGCCATCAGGGACATGGTCTCAATACGGGCAATCGTATCTCGGGGACCATTGGAGTGGGCCGTGGTCATTGAGCCATCGTGACCAGTATTCATTGCCTGGAGCATGTCCAGAGCAGCGCCATCACGAATCTCTCCTACAACAATCCGGTCAGGTCTCATACGAAGGGAGTTAACTACCAGGTTCTGAATGGTCACCTCACCGCGTCCTTCAATATTGGCTGGGCGAGATTCCAGGGTGACTACATGATCCTGCCGAAGTTGAAGCTCAGCGGCATTCTCAATAGTCACAATTCGCTCGTCTGCGGGAATAAAAGCAGAGAGAATATTGAGCATCGTGGTTTTCCCAGAGCCAGTACCGCCCGAAACCACAATATTAAGCCGGGCTTCTACGCATGCTTTAAGGAACTGTAAAGCTTCTGGGGTGATCGAACCAAACTCAATCAACTGATCAACGGAAATTGGAATTTTGGAGAAGATACGGATGGTCAGGGTTGGTCCAACCAGCGAAATCGGAGGAATTACCGCGTTTACACGAGAACCATCAGGTAAACGGGCATCTACATAAGGGCTGGATTCATCAATACGACGTCCGAGAGGAGCAACAATCCGGTCGATGATTCGCATAACATGCTCATCGCTCTCAAACGCCATCGGGACGCGGGTG
Organism: Chloroflexota bacterium; assembly: GCA_039714215.1. Lineage (GTDB taxonomy): Bacteria > Chloroflexota > Anaerolineae > Anaerolineales > UBA11579 > UBA11579. The sequence goes on from JBDLJU010000014.1 coordinate 16,887, forward strand.
AGCCTACCTTTGCGCTCAACGTAAATATTCTTGGCGCCATTGACCATGACTTCCGTAATCGTATCATCTTCTAAGAGCGGTTGGAGGGGGCCGAATCCAATAATTTCAGCGACGATCTGTTCGAACAAGCGGTGGCGTTCCTGCCGGGAGAGCACAATACTCTCTTCAACCAGGATTTGTTCAAAAAGTCCCTGAATGGTTTTTCGAACCTCCGCAATTTTGGAAACATCCATGGTGGGGTCTAATTCTGAGAGCAGCCGATTTTGCACCCGGGATTTGAGGTCCATATAGGTATCGCGGGCGGCATCTGGGCTGCCAGAACGACGAGATTGCAGTGAAGATAACCGTGATCCTCCCCCTTCGGCAGCGCCAGCAGGCGCGGCAGGCGTGGAAGCTTGCTGATCTCCTTCCTGACCTTGCTCGAGTCTCTTTAATAGCGACATAGGGTCACTCCTAAACCACTTAGATAATTGTAAATTTTGAAATTGATAATCTTATTATACTAGATCGCTTCTTGAGCGGCTTCTTCCAATTCTTTAATTCGCTTTTTAACTGCTTCACCCAAATCTAAGATGCCTTTAGACACCGGTTGAGATCGATTCTGAGAGAGGAAAGGAACCCCGCGGTCCATTGCCGGGGTGACCACGCGTTCATCGAATGGGATCACAGCAACGACCTCACTCTTGGCTATTTCTGCGACGCGTTCTGGCGAAACCGTCCGACGTTTGTCATACTTGTTCATTGCTAAAAAGACCTGTTCGGTGGGGTAACCCAGAGCGATAAGTAAGTCAAGGAACAGCCGTACGTTTTTTATCGAGGGAATGTCCTGAGTAGTAACGACTGTCACCAGATCAGCAGTATCGATCGCCCCAAGGGTCACATCATCCAAACCAGAGCCAGTATCAATGATGATATATTGGAAAATCGATCGGAGATAGTTGATCACTGCGATAAAACTAGCCCCGGTAACTGCTTCAGCCTGTTCTGGACGGGGAGGCGCTGCCAGAATTTTTACACCGGTTGCTTCATGGGTAAGTAAAACATCGTCAACTACCTGCGGATCAAGTTCATTCACCCGGCTGGCAAGGTCAGCAATATTGGTCTTGGTTTGCTCATTGAAGAAGAAAGACAAGTCCCCGAACTGCAGCCGGCTGTCAACCACCACTACCGGAGTTTCTTCGGAGTGCAGGGCGACTGCCAGGTTTGTGGTGACGGTAGTTGATCCAGACCCGCCTTTAGGACCATAAACCACGACAACTTTTCCGCGGTAAGAAGGAGCAAAGATCAGCTGACCTGTTCCCGGCACACGGGCACCCTGGACGGCCGCATACGATGAGGCGGCTTCTTTTTGTTTCTCGATGTGGGCCATTTCGCCTGCACGGCGGATAGCGCCGGTTAGATCGTCTAGATCGGGTGGTTTGGGAAGGAAATCCCTCGCCCCCGCCAGCATCGCCTTACGCATGTAATTCGCATCGCTCTGTACAGAAAGAATAACGATCTGAGTTGCGGGTAGTTTAGCTCGGATCTTTTCAGTCGCGGTAATCCCGTCCATATCGGGCATGTTGATGTCCATTAAAACAACATCCGGCCGGGTTTCCATCGCAACCTTGATGCCTTCTTCGCCGGTACGCCCGACGCCGATTACATCAACATTCCCTTCAAATTGAAGGAGTTTCCGAATATTTTCTCTTGTTTCGGCGATGTCATCAACGATGACGACCGATATTCTCTCTGATTCGGGCATTGTCATTCAGGTTCTCCAATAATTAAAACTTTGTACTTTCCTAACGAATAATGATTTCCTCAGGTTTATCGTTTTCCAGCACAGGAGCCTCAAGCTCATAAATTCCAGGCTGTAAACCATAAGGAAGTTTTGCAGGCAGCGGGATACGGTAGACATCCATCAAGTACTGCAAGGTCACCGCGTCTGTGAGCGCCTGGGTGTCATCACCTGAGCTTCGCAGCGCAAGAGTCAGCTCTGCGCCTGAATAGATCAGGAAATTGAGGGTAACGGCATCTTGGGGCCACATGATCAGCGTGATGATATCCGGGGGAAGCATGGTGGGGCCTTGCGGGACCTCACCCTCACCTTCCTGGTATCCTTCAGGGGTCGGTGTAACCATCTGCACGATTTCGCCCTCGTCATTGCTAACATCGAAATTGCCCAGGTTGAGCACCACAATGTTCTGAAGCACGGTCTGGCTTACCAAACGTGAGCGCTGCGGCTCTGAGGGAGTGTAATAGAAGGGTTGGCTGAGAATTGAATCTTGTTCCGCTCGACCTGCGAGTGAAGTCGGCCCACCGTTATAAGATTGGGCCACGATATTATTAAAAGGAATATCATCGGACGAGAACATATTTAAACCGGCTTCGGAAGAGTTTGCAAGCAGAATATTTACCCCTGGGTCAACCACACCGGAGGTATGATTCGGTAGAATTGTCTGGAATTGGGTATCGAAATCCGCCATTGCCAGTGTGACAATCACATTTACCCGGTCTCCGCGAGATAAGCCATAAGCTAAACCAGAAAATCGGTTAATTGGAATTGGGAAGGCCACCATACCGGCAGGAATCATTGCGGCATGGTCTGAACCAACGTTTTGGCCAATCAAATCGACTGGGTTTTCAACGACCATGCTGCGGGTGATGAAGGTACCCTGCTGCAGATCAAAGCTGGCAATTCGACCAATCACCTCTCCCATATCGCTAAAATACACCTGGGGAACATTACTTTTGGGCAGATCAGTTAACGCTATTTTTTCCGGTGGGATAATTTCTCCACGAGAAACTGGTTGAACCAGAAAAACTACCGGGATCGTTTCCACAACAACCGGTGCAGCATCCCCCCCAGCCCCAGAATCAGATCCCCCCTGGCCCAAGAACCACCATCCACCCAGGCCAACAATGATGACCAGCGCCACTAGCAATAGAATTCTTCCAAGACGCATGTCGCCTCCTGCATTACTTATTTAATAGTTTACTTGTTATTGTAATCATACCGCTTAGACATGGCTTGTCAAGCGGAGTATGGTACTAAAGTCAGGAAAGATTCATGACACTTTTTCCTGATTACTTCTACTCGAAAATATCCAATCAGAAGATAGAAACCTGATTTCCCCAAGTTTTTAACTGATGAAGCCCCTGTAAGGGGGCTTCACAGATAAATGTAAATTGGGAAGACTTAGAATAAATGGGGACTAGACGGTTGTCAGGGTGTCGCCAATTTGTGAAAAGACGTTCCCAATGGTGGGGGCAAGGAAGTTCATGGCAACAATAACTACGATCGCGATCAAAACGATGATCAGAGCATATTCAACCAAGCCTTGTCCTTTTTCTTTCGGGGAAAATAACATTGTGTTTCTCCTTTCATATAAGATTTCACAATAGTGATTATGTATACATTATATTAAAAAATCAAAAATAACACAATAGGAACAGAGTATCATCTTACTATCAAAACTGTTAGCCTGCTGAAAGTGGTTCAATCGCCGGGACAGTTAAGCTGAAACGAGCGCCCTGCCCCAGAGCGCTGTCTATTACCAAATCACCATTCAGCATTTCAGCCCGATCTTCAATAATTTTTATTCCCAGACCAGCCTGATCTTCTTTCAGAGCTACCGGGTCAAAGCCCTTTCCGTTATCCTCAACATCGAGGCGGATTTGATGTGCACCCATATCTAATAAGATCTTGACCTGGGTTGCCTGGCTGTGGTGGGCGGCATTGTTGAGAAGCTCCTGCATCGCTCGAAAAACCATCACTTCGACGTAGGATTCCTGTCGCCGATCTGAGCCGGTCACATTGACGATCACTTCAATTTTGTTTTTCTCACGAAATGCATCGCAGTAGCGCTTGATTGTCGGGGCTAAGCCGAGATCATCCAACATCATTGGACGCAAATCAAAAATAAAATCCCGAACAAGTTGGAAAGTTGTTGATGCCGCAACTTTAAGATTGGAAAGCTCGTCGCGCGCTTTTTCCTGATCGACATCAAATAGCCGCATGGCAATTTCTGTTTGCAAGATAAAATTTGACAATGCCTGGGCAGGGCCATCGTGCATCTGGCGTGAAAGGCGCTGGCGTTCAGATTCAGGCGCCTGAATGAACATTTCCGCAGTGGCGTATGCTCCACCGCCGGACCCCGGACTCATCGAGCCGCCTTCGCCGTTGTCCAAACCATTTTTTACTTCGGTCATCGTATTGAAATGGCGTTCTAAATGGACCTTCTCGCTCTGCAGCTTTTCAAGCTGGCCGCGCATCACCATTAACCGCTGCTGGGCATCGAGAGCGGCATCATAAGCGTTTTTAATCTCAACCTGTGGCATGCTGTCCAGCTGTGATTCAACCTGCTGGAGGTGCATGGTGATCGTTGCATTTCGCTGAGAGAGTTTATCTACTTCGACCTGACTCTGTTCTAACATCAAATCTATTTCCCGCAGCTCCCGTTGGGTGTTATCTAACTGCTGCTGCAGAGAATCGCGCAGAGATAGCACCACTTCATTTAGGGCATTTGCTTCTTCTGTCATGCCGCCTACTCCTCTGCATCCGCATCTTGTTCATAGAGCCTGACCCAGCCGCGGCGGAGTGCATATACTGCCGCCTGTGTCCGGTCCTCTACACCCAATTTACGTAAAATCGAAGTAACGTGATTTTTTACCGTTTGATGGCTGATTCCAAGAAACCCTGCAATTTCTTTATTGCTCATCCCCAAGGTGACACATTCCAATACTTCCATCTCACGTGTTGAGAGCGGATAAAACGGTTCGCCAGGATCGCTGTAAGGACGTGAAGAGGTCTCTGTTTTTTCCACCAACCACCCTTCAACACCCTTCTTATCCAAACGCTTCCCGTCAACAAAGTAATCCCCATCAGCCACTGAGCGAACGATTTCGATCAGAATTTCAGGTTCCAAATCTTTAGCGCTGTAGGCGTAAGCACCAACCCGCATCGCGTGGATCACCTGCTCGGTATCATCATACGCTGTCAGGAGCACCACTCGAGTTGAGGCTTTGTCGAGTTTTAACTGCCGAGTGACCTGCTGGCCGTTTAAGCCCGGCAGGTTAACATCCAAAACTGCCACATCGGGGAGCAGTTCCCGGATAAGTTTCAAGGCCTTTTCCCCGTTATCAGCCTGCCCCACAATCATAAAATCCTCTTCAAGAGAGAAGGAATCAATCACCCCTTGCCGAAACAGTGGATGGTCATCAACGACTATTATTCGGATTTTTTCCATAATGGTTTTTGCCTTCGCTAAAGCTCTAATTTTTCCATGTTTGAAACAGTATAGCATAGGTAATTGGCACGGGCAACCGCGTTTGATCTGAGGGGAGCCTGTTCATCATAATCATTGGCAAGTTCCTTCACCCTCCCAGCGGTAAATCACCATATTCTCTCCGCCTAAGTCCCTGGTCACCTGGGTGTCTGATTGGTAGACAGGTTCCCCCAGTTCAGGGAGCAATGTATACCAGTCTGGGAAAGTAACCAGGAAAGCAGGGCATCGTTGATCCAGATACTCAGCCAGGGCAGGTTCGTCTCGGATGAAAGGGATCACATCTGGGGAAACCAACCCGGCCAGATCGACAATCGGACGCTGGGTGAAATAACCAATTGCGCCAATATCATGGGCGGCGATTAAGTCGTCTTCTGTGGTGTTTTCAGATAACCAGGCAGCAGCTGCCACCATTTCTCCATCGATCAAGGCGACATCATCAAGGTAAGCCCTGATTCCCAGCAGCCAGAACAATCCCAGAAAACCGATGATTAACCCACCCCACACTCGGGAAAGCAGCCATTTTGTGCGCCCCCGGCGCAGCGTGCTGACCAATTGGAAGGTCCCAACAAAACCCAGCAGCACGAATAAAGGTATCGCAGGGATCACATAACGGCCGTGCTGATAGATCACCGGCAGGCGGAGCGCATACATCGCCACATGACCGAGCGCCCAGGCAGCGCCAGAGAGCAGCACCCAATCCCGCTGCTTCAGGGATTGATAAATCAAGAAGATAAATCCAGGCAGCAGGGCGATCAACACGCCGGCGATCAGCGGTGAGAACTGCTCAACCAGACGGGAGAGCAGCGGAATCTCTTGAAGAGCACTATATTCCGCCTGCTTGGCATAAAAAGTATTTGGCCACCAGGCCCCAGCCAGCCAGCGGTTAAATCCCAGGTAGGTGCCAAAAAACAAGGAAAAACCAGCTAACGATAACAGCAGATGTTTTAGCCGGGTTTTGAGCGGTTGACCAGAATCCATTCCTGCTGCCATGCCAATCAGCGCCAGCAAAGTAACCGCTTCTGGTCTAACCCAGACCCCCAGACCCACGACTGCACCGGCAACCACCCAAACAACAATCTTAGCCTCCGGATTCTTCTTGAGCTCCAACAGCAGGGTAAGCACCGCGAGCGAGATCAAGCCATACAGCAGGGTTTCCATTCCAGATAATCCCGCCCAGATCAAATGCCATTCAAAGACCAGCAGGCTCGCACAGGCAAAGCCCCACCAGTGATTGCCCAGGCCAATCCGCCGCCAGGCGGAAATTCCCAATGCGCCAACCCCCCATAATTGAATTACCGCCAGGAGCATCACCCAGGCGAATGGAGCAGCGCCCAACCAATACCCTGGCACGAGCAAGAGCACCCAGAATGGCGCAGTTGCTCCGGCAGAAGGCTCGCCTGGTGTGAAAGTCCAGCCCTCCCCATGGGCAAGGCTGCGGGCGTAGGTCTGGTGAATCCAGGCATCATCCAGCGGAAAACCTGATACCCCTGCCATTTCTCTGGCAAAATACCAGGTGAACAACGACAAAACCACGATCCCCAACAGGAGGAGATTCGGGGAAATTTTTCGGATCATTGACCGCCCTCCCAAACAAAGAGATGAACGCCTTCAATTGTGCGGAGATACCTCAGTTCACCTGTATCTTC
>JBDLJU010000015.1:0-23480 GCA_039714215.1 Chloroflexota bacterium
GCCAGTGCCCTCGCCGCGAAAGAAGACCTGCCCGAAATTCCGATAAAAATCGTTGATTCAAGCGGTGTTTCAATGTCCCTGGGATACTGCGTCCTGGCCGCCGCCAAGGCCGCCGCTGTCGGAAAAAACCTGGAGCAGGTTGCTGCCGCCGCTGAACAGATGAGCAAGCGCGTTCACTTACTTTTCGCAGTAGATACACTTGAGTACCTGCATAAAGGCGGTCGCATCGGTGGTGCGAAAGCATTATTTGGCACCGCTTTGAGCATCAAACCGCTGCTGCATTTCCAGGCCGGCGTAATCGAACCCTTGATGCAGGTGCGCACCAAGAAAAAAGCCATCGCCACCATGCTGGATGTCGCCGAAGAACGGCTTGGCGGGAAAAAGATGATTGAAGCCGCGATCCTGGATATCGATGTGCGCGCGGAAGGAGACCAGGTCGGAGAAATGGTCAAGACCCGCTTCCCCGGCGTCCGCCTGATCCGCTCGACGGTCAGCCCGGTGGTCGGCACACACGCTGGGCCCGGCACGATTGGTTTTGCTTTCTACGGCAAGGAATAACCCAACCAAATCTTATTACACAGCGTTGAAATCTTCTTCTCTTTTTTTGTCAGTCCCTTCAACCTTCGAAGGGACTGACCATTTAATCTCGGGAAACGGATCGCAACACATACTTTATAAGCTATACTTGATAATGAATTTAGCATCAATTAATCCTGGGTGGGTAACTCCCGGGGATATTAATTACTGGAAAGAATTAGCCATGAAGATCAGATCTGTTACTTGTTTCATAAATCCAGGATTTCCATTACAAGAGAAGAAAATTGCCAGGGCAGGGGAAGCCGCCCGGGGAGCCGTGGAAGCCTACTGGAATGAGGGATATGAAGTCCAAACCACCCGCCTGGCCACAATTCCGTTCCCAACCCTGTTTGCCGGGCTTTCCACCGGAGAGCTGATCGCCGCTGCCCAACATTTAGAATCTATCGCCCTAAAAGAGGGCTTCAACTACGTCGCACTTGGCCCTGCATTGATTGACCACCCCGAGAGCTATACCCAGATTCCGCAAATCATTGCTGAAACAGAAAACGTGTTTTGCAGCGCAGAGATGGCGACAGGATCACAAGGCATTTCACTCGAGGCGGTTAAAGCCTGCGCCCGGATCATTGCCCAGCTGGCTCCCCAGGACAAAAAAGGCTTTGCCAACCTGTACTTTACCGCCCTCTCGAATGTCCCACCAGGGTCTCCCTTCTTTCCGGCAGCCTACCACCACGGGGAGCAGCCTGGATTTGCCCTTGCCCTTGAAGCTGCCAGCCTGGCTGTGCATGCCTTTGAACAGGCTGACACGCTCACAGACGGTTTAGCGATGCTGCTTAAACTGGTTGAAGACCATGGGCAAAAATTAGCCCGGATCGGTGAGAAAATTCAGAAGAAGAGCAAGATTGAATTTAGAGGCACGGATTTCTCGCTGGCGCCCTTCCCGTCTCGGGACCGGTCATTGGGAACCGCCATGGAGCTGCTCGGAGTACCGCACGTTGGACAGCACGGCTCGCTGGCCGCAGCAGCGATGCTCGCCTCTACACTCGATCAGGCAGACTTCTACCGGGTTGGTTTCAGCGGCTTGCTTTTCCCTCAGCTCGAGGATTCAGTCCTGGCACTCCGTGCCGAAGAAGGATACTTGACAGTCAAGGATATGTTGATGTACTCTGCGGTTTGTGGGACCGGCTTAGATACCATCCCGCTTCCTGGAGACACTTCCGAGGTAGAGTTATCTGCCCTGTTATTAGACCTGGCGGCCCTCGGCCTGCGGCTGGATAAGCCGCTCACTGCCCGGCTGATGCCAATCCCTGGAAAACATGCCGGGGAGCCTACTGACTTCGATTTTGATTTTTTTGCAAACAGCAATGTGATGCCCCTGGCTTCAGCGGGACTGCACTCCATGCTCGCTGGCGCTGACCGGATAAAGATCCGTCCTTTAGGCGGCAAAGGTTTAGACTAAGGTAAATATTTATTGATCACGGCGGAGAAGCATTTAATTGGTTACATTAAAAAATTAACCATGCTATTATAAAATTATGGCAAACCTAAGAGAAAAAGTTCTGGTGGTTGAAAACGATCCGATTGTCGCAGACTTGATTGCTCGGCAAGCGCTGAGCGGGATGGCATTCAGGGTCAAGGTAGTCGAAGAAGCCAGCACTGCTATCCAAGAAGCGATGTCATTTGAACCAGATGTGGTGATTGCCAACCTGGACCTTCCCGGGCTGAGCGGTAAGGATTTGATCGCAGCTTTATCATTCCAGAATGTCAAAATTCCAGTGATCATTATCTCCTCCTCGGGGCAGGAAAGAGACGTGATCCAGGCTTTCCGGCTCGGCGCATCAGATGTTATCAGCATGCCAATCCGAGAGGCAGAAGTTGTTTCTGTCGTTGAGCGCGCCTTGAAAAGCGTACGCGCCAGTAAAGAACGTGAACAGCTCGCCACCCGCCTGCAGCATGCCAATCTTGAACTCAAACATCGCGTTGAACAGCTCACCTCCTTGTTTGCGATCGGCAAAGCGGTCACCTCGGCAACAAACCAGAAGATTCTCTTCCAAAAAATAGTGGAAGAAGCAGTCAACATCACCCAGGCAGATTTCGGCTGGTTCTTAAATAGAGATGATCACAGCAAAGAATATATCCTCCGCGCCCAGATCAATTTACCCAAGTCGCTGCAGGAATATCTTAATAAACCATGGGACGATGGAATTAGTTCCTTTGTCGCCCGTTCCGGCGAGACCTTCTCAATCCACGGGCAGCCGATGGAACGGTTCATGCTCTACAGCCTGGGGAAATCTGCGCTGGTCGCGCCGGTAAAAGCCCATAATCAGATGATCGGCTTGCTGGTGGTAATGAGAAAATCGGACCTGGCATTCAACCCCGGTGATCAGGCCATGCTCGAAGGAGTCAGTGATTACGCGGCGATTTCAATGGTCAACGCCCGATTATTCCAGGCCCTAGACGAACGGGCCAACTCGCTCCAGGCAACCATCGATCAAACCAAGCACGATGGCCGGGTGAAAGACCAAATCATATATATGGTTAATCAAGAGCTGCGCACCTCGCTGCTAGACGCCACAGATTACCTTAACCAATTGGTGGATGGCAAAGAGGGCACCCTGAACACAAAACAGATCGTCGCCTTGGGTCTTGCTCAAAAATCTCTTGACAAGATCGTCCAAATCAACGAAACAATGACATTTCTCCAAGATGCCAGCACAACCAGAGATGATGCCAGATTGGATCTCGCCGAAATGATTCGAACAGCGATACAGGGAAGCGCCCATTCTGCTGAAACCGCCCAGGTTACCCTCAGCGACCAACTGCCAGAGGACCCGGTTTTTGTTGCAGGAGACCGCAACAAGATCCTCGCGGTCCTCGACGCGCTGCTCTCAAATGCGATTAAACTCAGCCGGGAGGGTGGGCAGGTTGTTGCCACTTTGCATCACGTCGAAGATGGTCAGGCACATGTCAGCATTGCTGATGAGGGTTTTGGTGTGAAAAAAAGCGCCATAGAAAAAATACTCACTCCTTTTTCCCAAGACGAAGAGCTGTCCCCCGATCATTTTGAAGAGCTGGGGATCGGGTTAGCCCTCGTTCGTGAAGTGATTGAAAGTCACGGCGGCCGGGTCTGGGTTGACAGCAAAGAGGATAAAGGATCCATTTTTCATTTTTCCTTACCAGAGACCAATTAGCACCGGTAAGACCAGGAAAATATTAATTTATTAGCGTTGATCAAGGGATGCTATGAAAGACTATTGGGAAAATATTTACAATAAATGGCAAATCCTCAAAACCCCTATCCCCGCTGCAAGCAGCGGGGTATTACGAGGTTTTGCCCTTCCGGGTTCGGATTTGCTTAAATATTCCTTCCGGGCTTCGCCCGGTGGAACCTGCGGTTCCGGCCATTTTGGCATAAGCAATAAAATTGTCATTCAATTATTGTTGGAAATTAACAATCTGGGAGTACAATTAGATCATGTCTGAGGCAAAACGCATTTTACTTGTGTTCTCCGATGAAGACATCCTTCTTCTTCTGGAGCGAAATATTCTTTCCGATCACAAAATTACTGCAGTGCAAACCTGCGCTGAGGCTCGTAAAGCAATTACTGCTGTGCGTCCAGAGTTAATGATCCTCGGAGATAACCTCAAGGACGGAAATTTCCTTAACCTGGCTGACGACTTGCTTGAAAAACAACCCACCCTCCCAATCATCTTGATCACCTCAAACGAAAACGATATCGACGCCCGAGAAATGATCCATCTGGGTTTGGTCGATTGGCTAATTCTCCCGATCAATGCTGAAGTGATCTTCTCTACTGTGGAACGCGGCTTGAAACGCGCCAAACAGTGGAAAGAATGGCTGCAGCTGGAGTCTGCCCGAATTACCCGCCCCCTCCGGCGGCGGGTGGATGAACTCGAGACCATTTCTAAAATTGGGCGGTCTGTTACCGAGCAGTTAGACCTGGACGGCGTGCTCACCACCGTGGTCGATGCCGCCGTCTCGATTACTGGTGCGGAGGAAGGAAACATCTTACTTCTTGATGAAGAGAGCGGCGAATTGTATATGCGCGCCGCCAAGAACTTTCAGGAAGAATTTGTCCAAACATTCCGGCTGCCGGTGGATGATACCTATGCCGGCCAGGTGATGCAAACCGGCAAACCCCTGTTTATGAACACCCCTGATCCCAAGAAGATCAAAACATCCTACCTGGTCTATTCGATCATCTACGTCCCGCTCATCTTCCACGGCAAACCGATCGGCGTTCTGGGAGTGGATAACAGAGACACATCCAAGAGTTTCAGCGCCCAGGACATCACCCTGCTGAGCACAATGGCAGACTATGCCGCGATTGCAATTGAGAACGCAAAGTTATATTCCCAGACTGAAGTTGAACGCCACAGGTTTGAAAACATCTTGACCCAGGTCGAAGATGGCGTCATCGTTGTCGATGATGAACTAAAATTGCAGATGGTTAACCGCACGGTTGTATCTGCATTCGGGCTTGAAAACCAAGAATTAATCGGAAGAGATTTTGAGGATGTTTTTTCTGATCGAGACCTGATTATGGCAATCCGTGGAGAATCATTAGACCCGCAGCGGATCGAGCTCAGGCTCCAGAATAAATTTTTCCGGGTGCAGGTGACCAGCGTCCCAGAAGTTGGCACAGTTTTAGCCCTGCATGACATCTCCTATTTGAAAGAACTGGACCATCTCAAAACCGATTTTGTAAACACCGTATCTCATGATATCCGCACACCGTTAACCTCAATCATGGGATATGTAGAGTTGATTAAGCGCGGCGGACCAGTCACCGAAATGCAAAATGAGTATATCCTCCGCGTCCAGAGCAGCGTACATCACATTACCAGTCTGATCTCAGAAGTTCTCGATCTAGGTAAAATTGAGGTTGGCGTCAGTGATGAATTTACCAGCATTGCCTTAGACCCGATCCTCAGAGAGCTCCTTGTTGAACAAACACAGCTCATCTCTGAAAACAATCAAACACTTGAAGTAACCCTGCCAAAAACACTTCCCACTGTGTTTGGTGATGCAACCCAACTCCGACAGATGATCGAAAATCTTCTCGGCAATGCGAGTAAATACACGCCTAAAGGGGGGAAGATAACGCTCACAATTCAGGTGGAAAAAGAGCAGATCATTCTGCAGGTTGCCGATACCGGCTGTGGGATCCCGTTGGAAGAACAATCGAAAATATTTGACCGTTTTTATCGAGCCAGCAACGTCACCCCCGAAGTAGCTGGAACCGGTTTGGGTCTGGCGATCACCAAATCCGTGGTAGAAAACCACCGCGGCAGGATCTGGGTTGATTCAATGATTGGAAAAGGCTCAGTTTTCACAGTTGTGCTGCCAACCCTTACCCGAGAGCAACCGACTCCCACTTAGCACAGGCGGTCCATATTTCTTCAATCAAAAAACGACCGAGAGGCTATCTCGGTCGGATAAGTTTAACTTGACAAGCATGTTTAATCATCAAATGTATTGAAATATCCATCATATTCATCTTCCCCTGGTTTTCGACTCTTATCATGAAACCTTTGTTGGTCACGAGAGGCATCCAGGCGGCTGTCTACTTCAGTGTTGAACAGCACATAATCTTTGACCAACACCAGGAATCCGTCTCCTCTGGGAAGGAACACATAGCTGGGAAGCAGGATCCGCAGCAGGAAGCGCGGACGGGGGTATTTGTCCAAGATCAGAGTGGCGACAGTTTCTTTGTAGTGCTTCTTGAAAAATCGACGCTGTGCCCAGGAAAGTTTCACGCCCCGATAGACCTCTCGGAAAACAGCCATACGGACATTATCAATCCGTTCGTAGGGGATTCGGATTCTAAACAGCACACCCCGCAAGTGGACAAATTTGCCGCGGGCCTGGATAAATCCACGGTTCCGCATCAAAAAAGCCAGCAGGGTTAACCCCAGGGAAGCAAGGCCGGCGTATTCTAGATAAAGATCGAACGGCGGTCTTAAAAACGAACCGGCGTAAGGCGCCGCCCACCATGCTGCCCATATTAATATACTGGCAACCAGCAACCTTCGCCAAATGCGGTTCATGCTGTGAGTCACAAATAAATTTTTATGTTTTTTTCCAGGTTTCGAGCGCCTGCGTGGTTTAGCCATATACGTTGTCCTTTCAAGACGGTCTCAGCTATAGATGTGTTGCAGGATACTTGCCAACCACTGCTGAGCAGGCCAATTACGTGAAATCGTATTCAATTATTGAGCAGCTAAATTAAATTTTTTCCAGAGCTAGCTGCTGACTACAGTCAGCTTAGCCAATGAGGCCACCAGCTTTTTCATCCCCTTATCCTCAAAGAAAACCTCCACGATTTCCTCCGCATCCTCAATTGAGGAGTTGAGCACCATACCTTCGCCCCATGTCGGATGCTGAACTGTCTGCCCTGCCGAATATTCCGGGGTCAGAACCTCTGCCGCTGCTGGCGGCGCGGGACGGTCCCAGACAGCTGCTGAGCGCTCAGCACTGTGCCGGGTGGTGCGCATCGACTGCCAGGGGTTCCCGCCCCGGATCAGCTCGTCCGGCAGGTCATCCAAAAAACGAGAGGGTTCTGCCGGTTCAGAATAGCCGTACGTGCGTCGATTGAGCGTGTGGGTAATATTCAGCTTAGCTTTCGCGCGGGTGATCCCCACATAGAATAAGCGGCGCTCTTCTGCCATCCCTTCCGGGTCATCAAAGGAGCGAATGTGAGGCAATGTGCCATCCTCCAAACCAACAATGAACACCACGGGGTATTCCAGTCCTTTTGCGGCATGCAGGGTCAGCAAGGTGGGTACATTTTCCGAAGCATCGACGGTGTCTTGATCAGAAACCAGGGCAATTTCTTCCAGAAACTCTCCCAGATTTTTCTGGCCATATTCCGCCGCCAAACGGCGGAGTTCCAAAACGTTTTCCCAGCGGTCCTGGCCTTCTTCGGTACCGTCCTCGATATAGCTCTGGTAATCGGTTCTTGCTAAAATGCTGTCTAGCAAAGGAAGCGGAGGAAGTTCAACCGCCTCAGCTCGCAAAGTGAGCAGCAGACGGCCAAATCCGGCCAGCGCCCTGGCTGCTCCCGCACTGAAGGTCTGGTAATACTCGCTGCCCTCGCCCTCCCCCAGGCTTAGTAAGAGATCGCCCAGGGAGGCTTTCTCATTGGAAGCCAGCGCCTGAAGATTAGAGATGGTCTTACTGCCAATTTTTCTGCGCGGGGTATTGATCACCCGCAGCATACTGGCATCATCATTTGGGTTATAGATCAACCGCAGGTAGGCGATCAGATCTTTTACTTCCCGGCGGCCGTAGAAACGCTGCGCACCGACGAGTTTATACGGCAGGTTGGCATGTAAAAAAGCTTCTTCAAGCTGGCGGGATTGTGCGTTGGTGCGGTACATTACCGCGCAGTCTCCGGGTTCAGCTTGGTTTTCGCCAACCAGTGAGGCAATCTTATGCACCACCCAACTGGCTTCTTCGCTGCCATCGAAGGCTTCATGCAGCACAATTTTCTCGCCCTTCCCGCGTTTGGTGAACAGCTCTTTATGCCTGCGGTAAGGGTTTGGTTCAATTACCGCCATGGCAGCATCCAAAATTGTCTGGGTTGAGCGGTAATTCTGCTCCAACATAATCACCTGGGCGTCAGGAAAATCCTGTTCAAAGCGCTGCAGATTGCGGTAATCTGCTCCCCGCCAGCGGTAGATGGATTGGTCGCTGTCTCCGACCACAAAAATATTCTTATGAAACGAAGCCAGCTGGCTGAGCAGCCGGTACTGTGCCAGGTTGGTATCCTGGAATTCATCCACCATAATATATTCGTAACGGCGGGCATACTTCTGGCGAACTTCGGGATTATTTTCCAGAAGCAGCGCCACCCACATCAACAGGTCATCAAAATCTAAAGCATTACAGCTGATCAAGACCTGCTGGTAGCGGGTATACACGCGCTGGGCAAGTTCATCTACATAGGAATTGATCGGGAAATTTTCCGGACGGAGCAGTTCGCTTTTTGCGCGGGAAATTTTGCTGTGCAACTTCCGCGGTTGGTATCGCTTCTCGTCCAGGTCCATCTCGCGAATGATCCGCTTGACCACCCCGCGCTGGTCATCATCATCGAAGATCACAAAATTCTGGTCAATCGGGAGGTGTTCTGCCTCGATCCGCAGCAGACGCGCACAAATCGAATGGAAGGTGCCCAGGCTCAGACCTCTTGCCTGATCGCCCAACAACCCCTCAACCCGCGCCCCCATTTCCTTTGCTGCCTTGTTGGTAAAGGTCACGGCAAGGATATTGTAAGGACGAATGCCAAGATGGGAAATCAGATAAGCGATCCGGTGGGTGAGCACCCGTGTTTTTCCCGAGCCGGGACCCGCCAGCACCTGCACAGGCCCGCTGTCGGCGGTCATCGCCTGCTGTTGTTGTTGATTGAGACCTTGAAAAATATCCATAGAACAATTGTACCAGGGGCTCACAAATTTTTGAATGCCTGATTTTTTTACCCGAATCGAAGCCGGCCATTGTCGAAAACAATGGTTTTTTTCCTTATTTTTTGAATTTCCAGAAACTTATCTAGCCCCTTCAACACAAACCATATGCTTATCCAAATAATCGCAAACAATAAGCGAAACTTATAGATTCATGTCTGATTCTATTATCCTGTGTAATATTTCACAAATTTGTTCTATATTTCACAAATAGTATAAATCCAACAATATTTGTCATATTTGTATTAATATGACAAATGCCCCACTTTTATCAGGACATCTGCAACTGCGGTATAATGCCACTGTCCTTTTTAATGGGATCATATCAGTTGTCTTAGTTAAAGGAGCAGACTATGCGACGTATTCCCGGTGATACACTGGAAATTGACCGTAAACAGAGGGCGCAAAGACCGTCCATGGAATTGGTTAACCGTTTACCAACCCTCCGGGTATGTGATTTTGAAGAAGTCCTTATTCCCCTAACCCCTGAACAGGCAATGTACGAAGCCTCAAGGTGCATCGAATGCCCCGATCCGGCGGCATGTGTACGCGCCTGCCCGGTTCAGAATGATATCCCCTCTGCAATGTGGTTAATTTCTCAGGGCGAATTCATTGAAGCCGCACAGGTATATTTAGATAACAGCACACTTCCAGAAATATGTGGACGCGTCTGCCCGCATGAAGCCCTCTGCGAGGGGTCATGTGTGCAGCGCAAACACGACGACCCAGTCGCCACCGGCGCCCTGGAAGCTTTCGTGGTCGATTATGCCCGCAAGAACGGCGGGATCAATCGCGAAATCCCTGAACCAAACGGGTATAAAGTTGCCGTGATTGGCGCTGGACCCTCTGGATTATCCTGCGCAGAACAGCTGGCCGTCCGAGGTTACAAGGTCACGATCTATGACGCCAAACCGCAGCCAGGTGGACTGCTGCTTTACGGCATTCCCAATTTTAAATTAGATAAAAACGTGGTCTTTGACCGCATTGAAGAAATCCTCAGTTTAGGAATCGATTTTATCGGCAACACGATGGTTGGCAAAGATATCACCATCGATGAGCTCTTTGAAGAAGGGTATCACGCAGCCTACGTGGCTGTTGGCACCTGGGTCGATGCCCCAATGGAAATCCCCGGAGAGAAATTACCCGGCGTTTACAAAGGCACCGAGTATCTGATCCGCAACAACGTGTGCGAAGAACTGCTCCCCAAAGAAATGGCAGAACAGCAAATCACCGGTAGGAATATTGTGGTGATCGGTGGTGGCGACACCGCCGCAGACTGCCTGCGGACTGCCGTCCGCCTGGAATCCAGCGTGGTGACCTGCCTTTACCGCCGAACTGAAAACGAAATGCCTGGCAGCGCCAAAGACCGAAAATTAGCAAAGGAAGAAGGCGCCAACTTTAAATTCCTCACCCAACCAGTACGCTTTATTGCTGGTGACGACGGAGAACTGGCCTCTGTAGAATGTGTCCAGATGGAACTTGGCGAGCCCGACGCCAGCGGCCGCCGCCGCCCGGTAGCAGTTGAGGGCAGCGAGTTCATTGTCGAAGCAGACACCGCCATCCTGGCGCTTGGTTACTGGCCAGATGAAACTATTGGAAAATCTACCCCCGATCTTGAGACCCACAAATGGGGCTTGATCGTCACCGACGATGAAACCGGGATGACCACCCGCGAAGGAGTCTTCGCAGGCGGAGATGCGGTTACAGGACCAGACCTGGTCGTTACCGCCATGCAAGCTGGCCGCGAAGCCGCAAAATCGATCCACGAATACATCGCGGCAAAACCCCACTAGACTGCATAGCTGCTCCTATCGCAGTAGGGCCCTAACTTCGGTTAGGGCCTTTTTTTTGATCGAACCAGGTTCGATTTAATAATATCGAGCAAAAATCTGCTCGATATTATATTTCCGTTTCGGATCACCTAAAATCTCACCTACAATTGCACACCAATAACGACTGAAAACTGACAGCTGATTGCCAAGATCCCCCCTCTCGGCTACAATAGCTCTATGACAGAAAACTGGGGTCTGATCGGCCATCAATGGGCAGTCGAACTGCTCCAAAGCCACCTGGAACGCGGCGCACCACGCCATGCCTACCTGTTCACCGGTCCGCGCGGCATCGGCCGGCGCACCCTGGCTTTACATTTTGCCGAAGCGATTAACGCGGAACCGATTGGGAAGGTCGATCCCGAGAGCAAACTGCACCAGCAGTTCCAAAAAATGCAGCACCCCGACCTGACCGTGATTCAACGCCAGCCTGGCGATCGCAGCCTGAAAATCGATGCCGTGCGCCAGCTTCAGCACACCCTCTCCCTGGCGCCTTACATGGCCAACTACCGGATCGCACTGCTGCTCAATTTTGAGGAAGCCAATCCCAACGCAGCCAACGCGGTGCTCAAAACCCTGGAAGAACCCGGCTCGCGTGTTGTGCTGCTGGTCACCGCTGAGAGCAGTGAAGCGCTGCTGCCCACAATTGTCTCGCGCTGTGAGGTCGTCCGCCTGCGCCCGGTACCGCTCGAGCAGGTTGCCGCGGGTTTGCAAACCCGCTGGGGGGCTGATCCCGAACAAGCCCGACTGCTGGCCCACATCGCCTCGGGCAGACCGGGCTATGCCCGCTACCTACACCAAAATCCAGATATCCTCTCCCAGCGCCAAGCCTGGTTAGACGAACAGCAGACCCTGCTGGCCGGCGACCGGGTTGCCCGCTTCACTTACGCCCAAACGATGAGCAAAGACAGAGAGCAACTTCCCCAACAGCTGTTGGTCTGGCTGGCATACTGGCGGGATGTACTGATGCGGGTCAGCAGCAGCCAGGCCCCGCTGGTCAACCTTGACCGTGCCGAAGAGATCGATCAGCTCGCGGGAAGGCTTGATCTGCCAACCACCCGCCTGGTGGTGCTCTCCCTCGAGAGGACCCTCGATGAACTGCGCGCCAACATCAACCTGCGCCTCGCCGCCGAAACCCTGCTGCTGGAGCTGCCATATTTGAATTAATTCGAGATACAACCTGGAAACCCAAATGCTCTTGCTCTGCTCAACACAGCATAATTCATAAATCGCAATTCAAATCTCTCTCTTCTTCCTCAGCAACCCCTTTTCTCAACTTTCCCCGACTATGACTTCAGTACCATTCGCGTGGCTAATTATGCTATACTAGGCAGTAGAAGCGTACCAGCCAACAAACAATATTAATTAGTTTATTATGGGTGAGACCTATCGTGGTACCTGCTGAACAATCCCTCGGATCATTAAAACTGCTCTTTGAGATCAGCCGTGAGCTGACATCTTCCTTAGATTTGCGCGTCGTGCTTGGCCGCGTGCTTTCCCTATCCCTACAAAACATGGAAGGGAGCAACGGCTCAATCATCGTCCTCGACGAACAAGGTGCGGCACTCGATGCGGCGATGATCGTCAATGGCCAGATCTACGAAGATGCCTCCAAACGTCTCAAAGATACTCTCGAAGACGGATTGGCTGGATGGGTACTTAAAAACCGCCAGCCTGCTTTAGTAAAAGACAACAGCAAAGACAAGCGCTGGGTGAGCCGCAATTACACCAGCAGCGGCACCCCTCCCAAATCCTCCCTGTGTGTGCCCTTGCAGGCCCGAGATGAGCAGGTTGGCGCAATCACCTTTACCCACAGCAAAAAAGGGTACTTCACCGAAGAACACCTGGCCCTGGTGCAGGCGATCGCCGACCAGGCCGCCATCGCCGTACTTAACGCCCGCCTGTATACCGACAGTCACCGCCGCGCCGAAGTAATGGAAGCCCTCGCCCAGAGCGCAGCTTCTATCACCGCATCCCTGGACCTGGATGACGTCCTCAAGAGAATATTGGAGCAGGTCATCCATGCCCTCAAAGTTGAAGCGGCGACCCTGGGACTGGTAGACCAGGCTTCGGGCGAAGTTGTCTTCCGAGCATCAATTGGAGGCGCCGGTGACCAGGTCGTTGGAATGCGGGTGAAGCCCGGTCAGGGCATCGCGGGATGGGTCGCCCAATCCGCCGAAGCAGTGATCGTCTCAGATGCAAAATCAGACCCGCGGCATTTCTCCGAAATTGACGAAGAAACCGGTTACAAGACCAAAGCGCTCGCCGCCGCGCCAATTCTTTTAAATGAGCAGGTCATCGGGGTGATTGAAACGCTCAACCCCGAAACCGCCTTTTCGCAGGCAGATCTGGTGGTTTTGAAAGGCATCGGGAGTCTGGCGGGTACCGCCATTCAACATGCCCGCCTGTTTGAAGAAGCCCAGGTTGCCCACCTCCGCTACCGCAATCTATTTGAGCGCAGTGTTGACCCAATTTTTGTCACCAACCTCGAAGGAAAAATTATCGAAGCCAATAACCAGGCGATAGAACTTCTCGGGGTTGAAAGTCAGGCAATCCTTCACAAGAACATCCATTATTTCCACCAGGTAGATTGGAAAATTGTGGGGGAAGATTTTTCCGAGATGGTCAACGGCAAACCGCTGTCTTATGAATCTGCATTACAGCCCAAAGAAGGCGACCCGATTCCGATCGAAGTCCACCTCAATAAAATATATATTGAGAGCGATGAACGGATGCAGTGGATCCTGCACGATATCAGCGAGGTGCGCGAGCTGGAAGACCTCCGCCAAGACCTCTCATCGATGATTTACCACGACTTACGCTCCCCCTTGGGCAATGTGGTCTCCGGTCTTGAACTGATCCGCACGATGGTCGAACCCGACCCCGCAGTTGAATCGGTGATCGAGATCGCCAACCGCTCTGTCGACCGGGTGCAGCGCCTGGTCAGTTCCCTGCTGGATACCAGCCGTCTGCAGTCCGGCCAGGGGATCACCAGCAAGCAAAAGACCGAACTCAGCCAGCTGATCATCGATTCGATTGGAGCGATTGAAGCCAACCTGGGGATGGGCAAATACAAGCTGGAAATGAATTTATCCGACGAGCTCCTCTATGCGATGATTGATGCTGACATGATCCGGCGGGTGATCATCAACTTGCTGGAAAACTCGATGAAGTTTTCCCGCGAGGGTTCCCAACTGGAAATCGGCGTTGCCCGAAAAGAGGAAGAGCTGCAAATCTGGGTCAGCGACCAGGGATTGGGAATCTCCCCAGAAGATCAAGAGATGATTTTTGAAAAATTTTCCCGCTCTGCCGGTGTTTCCAAGCTCCAGGGTTTGGGGCTTGGCTTAGCTTTCTGCAAGCTGGCCATTGAGGGTCATGGGGGAGCCATCTGGGTTGAGAGCAACCCAGGCGAGGGCTCTACATTCACTTTCACCCTCCCTTCCGCCGAATAAGATTTAAATTTCCCGGTGAAAAGCCAAATGTCGCCCTGCGGCACAGTTCACGATATAATAACTGCAATTATTTAAGTGAATTTAGGAGCAAATTAATTCTATGAAGAAAATTTCTTCTAGCGTCTATATCGAAGACAGTTATCCCGGAGTGACCGTTGGAGCAATCATTTCTGAGGAAAGCGTGGTGTTGATCGACGCGCCGCTGCGCCCAGATGACGGCCGTGAGTGGCTGACCACGATCCGAGGGGAACAAACCCCCTCTGAGCGCACCCTGGTGTACCTGGATTCCCATCCAGACCGCACCCTGGGGGGGCGCGCCATGGACAGCACGATCATCGCCCATGAGGCAGTGGGGAAAGTGTTTGAAGACCGCCCATCTATTTTTAAAGCACAGGTGCCTGAAAGTGGAACTGCCTGGGAAACCTGCACTGGCTTAAGCGGCATCCGTTGGGCAGCCCCCAACCTTGGATTTGTCACCCACCTGCAGCTGCACACCGGGGATGCTGAAATCGTCCTCGAACATCACCCTGGCCCAGAAGAAGGCGCCGCATGGGTGGTTGCCCCTGAAGCTGGCGTGGTATTTATTGGAGACCTGGTCACCGTTAAGCAGCCCCCGTTTTTACCCAAAGCCAACCTGGAAGCATGGGACCAATCATTGGAAGCATTAACTTCCCCAGCCTACAAAGGCTACAAAATGATCAGCAGCCGGGAAGGCAAGATTAACGAGAAATCAATTAAAGAAATGCGTAAATTCTTAAGCGGCGTTCACAAGCAGCTCGAGAAATTAGCCCGCCGCCGTTCCTCGGTAGACAATGTTGAAAAAATGGTTGACAAACTGCTTGGCACATTCGATTTCTCAGCCCGCTATCGCAACCAGTACTACCAACGTCTGCTTTATGGCCTACAGCACCTGTATTCCACTAATTATCTGGTTCCCAAATAATCACTGGGAAGCGAGTTTTTGAAAGAAGGATGAAACCCATTCTCCAGTGAGGAAATATAGCTGATGGCACACAAGGCTTTCCAACCCGTTGTCGAATTAACCCGCGGCGAAACCGCCGAATCAGTCCACTTTGGCTCGATCGCGGTAGTAGATTCTTCAGGGAAACTTGTTGCTTCTTATGGCGACCCAAAGCGGGTCGCTTTTTTGCGCTCAACCGCAAAACCCTTCCAGGCGCTCCCCTTTATTGAGGCTGGGGGAGACAAGCACTACCAAATGACTCCCAAAGAAATTGCCGTGATCTGCGCTTCGCATTCCGGCACCGATGAACATGTTGAAACGATCAATGCCCTGGGAGCTAAAATCGGAGTCGCCGAATCAGCATTGATGTGCGGCTCGCACCCCCCATTCCACCTCCTGACCGCCAAAGAACTCATCCTCCGCGGCGAGGAACCCAGCCCCCTGCGCCACAACTGTTCTGGGAAACATACCGGGATGCTGGCTTTCGCTAAAATGATTGGCGCGCCCCTGGACACTTATTTAGAACAAGACCACCCTGTTCAGCAGCGAATCTTAAGCGCGTTCGCAGAGATGTGCGCGCTTGAGATCTCAGAGATCGCCCTGGGCACGGATGGATGCTCCGCCCCCAACTTTGCCACTTCGAGCTATCATGCTGCCTGGGGCTGGGCGCGCCTGGTCGACCCGGATCAGCTCTCCAAAACCCGCGCCGACGCCTGCCGTACGATCACGGCAGCAATGACCGCCCACCCGGATATGGTTGCCGGGCCCGACAGGTTTGATAGCGCCTTGATGGATGCCGCTGGCGGGCGGATTGTGGCTAAAGCCGGCTCAGAAGGTTACCAGGGCATTGGGGTGCTGCCCGGCGCCAGTGGAGAAAACTCCCCCGGGTTGGGGATCGCGATAAAAATTGCAGATGGCGACCGCCGAGACACAATCCGCCCGGTAGTCGTTCTTGAGATCCTCCAGCAGTTGGGCATTCTCGACCACGAATTGGGGCAGGAACTGGCAGAATTCGGCCCGGTGGTTGAGATCAAAAATTGGCGCGATCTCGTAGTGGGCGAGATGCACCCAATATTTAAATTGGAAACAAAGTGAACTGATTTTGCTATAAAATAGTTTAACCATTTGATTTAGAATCGATATTAATAATGGACTTAGCTGCAAAGGCACTAACCGTACACGAAATATTGTTAGATTTTTATGGCCGCCCGGAATGGCGCAACCCGCTTCCGGCATTAGATGAACTCATCTCCACCATTCTCTCGCAAAACACCAATGATGTTAATCGCGACCGGGCATTCGATGCTTTACGCGCCGCCATCCCAACCTGGGAGGCCGTCCGTGATGCGAGCGAAGAGCAAGTCATTGAAGCAATAAAACCAGCTGGTTTAGCCAACCAAAAAGGTCCCCGCATTCAGAACGCTCTCCGCGAGATCACCAGATTACGCGGCAGCCTGGACCTCACCTTCCTGAAGGAACTGCCGGTCGCCCAGGCTTCGGAATGGCTGCTGCAGTTCAAAGGAGTCGGTCCCAAAACAGCCGCAATCGTGCTGCTATTTTCCCTGGGTTTACCCGCTTTCCCAGTCGACACCCACGTCTACCGGATCACCGGCCGGCTTGGGCTGCGCCCAGAAAAAATGAACGCCAACCAGGCGCACCCCCACATGGAGAGCCTGCTCCCGCCCGAAACCTATTACCCTGCACATCTTAACATTATCCGTCTCGGACGAGAGATATGCCAGGCGCGCAAACCGCGCTGTGCCGAATGCCCTCTGCAAGCCAATTGCACCTATTACTCATTTACCCAAGAAGACAGGAATTCTGTATGAAAAAACAGGAAGAACAAAGAAAATACCTTGAAACCGCCAAGGCGAACCTGACAAAATTAAAAACACAGCGGCTGCCAACCAGAGCGCAGGCCACCATCGATCAAGTTTTGGTTTATCTCGAAACTGTGCTCGCCATCCCCGATAAGCAGCCCCAGGAAGATCAAAACAGGCTTTCCGCCCTTTACCAGGTCAGCCAGGCATTGGGCGTCTCTTTGAAGCTGGACGATGTACTTGAGCAGGTCATGGATTCAGTGATCAACCTGACCGGCGCGGAGCGCGGTTTTCTAATCCTCACCCCAAACCCGCAGGCAGAGTTAAATGTGCGCATCAGCAGAAATTTCAACCAGGACGACTTGTCCCAGGAAGAAATGAATGTCAGCCGCTCCGTGATCCGTGAAGCATTAACCTCCGGAGAAGGGGTGGTGACCACCAATGCCCAGGAAGACCCCCGCTTCCACAACCAGGAATCGGTGATCATGTTCTCTCTGCGCTCGATCATGTGCGCGCCTCTGCTGGCGGGAGGCAATTTGTTGGGCGTGATCTATGTGGACAGCCGCGCTCAGGTCGGCACCTTTGAATTCGAAGACCTCGAGCTGCTCCAGGCATTTTCATCACAGGCTGCCGCGGCAATCGCCAACGCCCAACAGTACGACCGCACTGACCGCTTCCTCACCGCCCGTTTGAGGGAGCTGGAAGACCTTTCAAGATTTTCAAAACTGCTCAACACCCAGGAAGACCTCTCAAAGATGCTGCTGACCACCCAGAAATGGGCGTTGGATCACACCCAGGCCGAAAAAGTTTGGATCGCGGTGAATGCCGAAAACCAGGTTGGTGAGCAAATATATAAAGTAGTAATTGGAGAGCGCGCTGGTTTAGAACTGCTGCTCGATGACCCAATCATCGGCGATGTGATTCGCAGCAACACGCCCTATATCTTTGATCCAAACGGGGATCAACCCGCTCGGATTGTCACGCCGTTGATCAGTGAACAGCAGCCTTTTGGCGCTCTGGTTGCCGAATCGAGCCAGGAATTCCCCGATGAAGATATGCAGTTCCTCTCCCGCTTGATCAATCAGGCCGCAGTTGGATTCGGTAAGGTCCAGCTCTTCCAACAGATTGCTTTAGCTAAAGAAGACACTTCAAAATACATCTCGCTGGTCGCGCATGAACTGCGCATCCCGATGACGGCGATCCTGGGCTACAGCGACCTGCTCAAGCAAGGTGTGATGGGCGAGCTCAACGAAAATCAAACAGAATTTCTGGAAGTGATCCGCGAAAACGTCGATCGGATGAATAAGTTGATCGCCGACCTTGCCGACATCCATAAAGCCCAGTCCAAACGACTGCAGTTAGACAGTTTTGCAATCTCGATCCCGAACGCGGTCGGGACGGCCCTGAAGGCCTATAAAGACCAGCTCACCGAAAAATACCAAAAAACAGAACTGCATTTCGCCCCAGGTCTGCCGCTGGTAATGGCTGATCCAAAACGAGTGGAACAGATAGTTGGCTATTTACTCGAAAACGCCAGTATGTATTCCGAAAAAGGGAGCACGATCGACATCCATGCGCAGGTCGAAGATGACAAAGTTCAGCTGCTGGTTAGAGATCCAGGTATCGGGATTGCCCCTGCAGACCAGGTGATGCTCTTCACCCAATTCTTCCGCTCGGAGACTCCGGAAGTCCGTGAACTGAAGGGTTGGGGATTGGGATTGGCTGTTGTTAAAAACCTGATTGAAACCATGGGCGGGACGGTCGGTTTTGAGAGCACGCCTGGAAAAGGAAGCGCCTTCTGGTTCACTTTGCCCCTGGCGTAGAGATTTTCAACTTCAATCAAATACTATTGAGCAGCTAGCTGCTCAATAGTATTAAATCGAACTTCGTTCGATCAAATAAATAGGTTGCTTTTCGATGTGCCCTCACCCATAGCGTTCACGGAACACCCCCCACACGCCCACCAGAACCAGCGCCATTCCGCCAATCATCGGCCAGGTGATCTGTTCCCCTAAAATTGCCCAGCCGAGCAGCAGGGCGATCACCGGGTTGACGTAAGTATAGGTCATCACAATTTTTATTGGCAGGGTCTTCAGCGCGGTTACGTATGCGGTAAATGCCAGTACTGAACCAAACAAGACCATATAACCCAATGCCAGCCAGGCTTCGGTAGTAGGTCGGGGAGCAGGCTCTTTCATCAGCAGCATGAGTGCCAGCAAGCCAGCTGAGCCGAGCAGCATCTGGTAGCCCGAGCTGACCAGTGGGCGCAGAGAAACCGGGCGGCGCGATTGCAGCACGCTGCCCAACGACCAGCTGAACCCGGCAAATAGCAATGCCAGCGTTGACCACATATCTGCGGCAATCCCATTGATTGATCCCGGCACAGCCAGCACCGCGATACCCACAAACCCAATCAGCAGTGCCCCCAACAGCCTCCCAGAAGGCATCTTGCGGTCAATCACCGCCTCAATGATCGCCGTCCAGATTGGGGAAGCGGCCACCAGCAGCGCTGCCAGCGTTGATTCGGCACGCTGCTCCGCCCAAACCACCATCCCGTTTCCGCCGGTCATCAGCAGCAGCCCAGAGACAGCCAGCACCCACAGCTCGCTCTTCGTTGGGCGCAGCTTGTATTTGCGCAGCCAGGCCCAACCCAGCAGCAGAACCCCTGCAGATGCGATCCGCGCCAGCGCCAGGGTGAACGGGGGAAAGCCGGCTCCCTCGCGCACCGCAATGCGGATCGCCAGGTAAGTGCTGCTCCAAACCAGATAGATCACCAACAGCGGCAAGAATCCCGTCAGGGGAATCGCTTTACCATTATTTTTTTCTCTCATCAGCCTTCACTCTCGGGCTGTTTACTGCGATGCACGATATAGACGCCTATAATCACAATTATTCCCCCGGCGATTTCTAATGAAGTGAGATGTTCTCCCAACAGCGGCGCAGCGACGACAGCAGTCAGCACCGGTTGGCCCAGCATTGTCGGCGAGACCAGGGAAGCAGGCAATAAACCCTGCGCATACGAGATCAACCACCAGCCAATCACCTGGATAAAAATGCCCATTGCCAGAAAAGCCAAATAGCTGTGCAGTGAATATCCAATCAGGGGTTGTCCCAGGACAATCGTGGCTGCCAGGAGCACGAGAGAGCATACAAAACTAATCACCCACAAAAAAGTAATTGGGTCCAAAACTTCTCGCCCGCGCTGTCCGGCCAGGAAATAGCTGCCATAAAAAATCGCGGAGCCCAAACCCAGCAGCACACCTTCTAACAAATAATCGCTCTGAGGGTTTCCGATCCCCACAATCAGCACCGCCCCTGCCAGCGCCAACGCCAATCCAAACCAAAAGCCAGGGGGCATTTTTTCTTTAAATATCACCAGCGCGCCCAACCCGACCCACAACGGTGAGGTATTGGCAAATAAAGTCGGGATCGTAGCCCCCGCCAGTACAACACCGGTAGTCCACAAGATCATATCGAAGCCAAAGAAAACACCTGCCATGATCGCTGGGCGCAGCACTTTCAAAGTGAACCGATGCTTCCGCTGATGCCTGATAAACCAGGGGGTCAGCAGCAGCCATCCGATCGTCATCCGGTAAAAACCAGATACCGGGCCTGGCGCATCTGCCAGGCGCAGTAAGATCGCCGAAAAAGCAATCACCAATAAGCCACCAGCAAGGCCGAGATAAGCGCGCACTGAGACAGCTTCTTGAATATTAGGGTCAGGTATCAATTTCGTAGTCACAAGTCCTGATTCTACCGCAAGAAACAGAAACTCACCGAGCAGTTATTCAGCTTGAAATGGTAAAAAGTGTTAATCAATTTCAAAGGAAAAGCCAATTTCCTGCTAATGTTTCGCGGGATTGCACATAGTATAATAGTTGCCAGAACAAATATTATCCTGGTCATGTCTGGCCCCTTCTCCGGAGGAAATCATGTCTGAACAAAACAAAAAAAGCGCCCTAACCACCGAAATCAGCAAGGGCGAAACGCATAAAGGGCTCTCGCTGACTGCCCGGTTGGTACTCCGCCTGTTATCAGACAAGCGGATCAATTTTTTATTGAAACTGCTCCCCTTCGGCACCCTGGTATATTTGATCATGCCAGACCCGCTTCCCTTTATTATTGATGACGCGTTGGTCATTGGTCTGGGCACTTATGTATTCATTGAACTCTGCCCCACAGAGATCGTTGAGGAACACAAAGCCAAGCTCAGCGGGCAGATCGACAGCAAGGCTGCATCTGACACTGATGAAGTATTTGATACTGAATTCAAGGATTAGAGCGCAGGCTCAAATTAAAGGTTCCAGATGAAAAACCCCAAGAAAGTCAACCTCTCCTCAGGAGACAACCTGTTCTTCAATATCGCCGAGCATCTCAAGCTGGTCTATAAGCTGTGGCTCGACGACCGGATCAATATTTTCCTCAAGCTGCTTCCCCTCGGATCACTGGTTTATATGATTTCCCCGCTGGATATGGTCATCCCGGTAATTGACGATATCGGTGTGCTCTGGTTTTTTACGTATTTGTTCATTGAGCTCTGCCCGGAAGAGATTGTCGAGGAATACCGCCAGGAAATTCGCTCTACCGTTGAGGGAGAAATGGTCAAGGACTTCCCCGATATCGATGAGGATTCAATCGAAGATGCTGAGTATCGAGCAAAAGAAAAAGAATAACCAGAGCCACATTCTCCAATCACTCCTAATCGCCCTGGGACTGCTGGTCAGCAGCTGCAGCCTGCGCCCCCCCGCCCAACCCAACTCCGTGGCCGCACCTCCCACTCCCCTTCCAGGCATGCCCGCAGCAACCGAGAGCATGCCTGACATCCAACCTGTGCAGCCCCCCGAAGTAGATTCTATCCCCGAACGCGTCCAGGAAATCCCAAACCCGGCCAACTACACCTGGGAGCTTTTCGCCGCGGGGTTCGACCAGCCGGTCTATCTAACCCATGCTGGGGATCATACTGGACGGGTATTCATCGTTGAAAAACCAGGCCAGATCTGGATCATGGAGAATGGAGAAAAAACCGAAGTTGCTTTCCTCGATATCCGCTCAATCGTGGGCAGCAAGCAGTCGGAACGCGGGCTGCTCAGCCTGGTGTTCCACCCAAATTACACCGATAATGGTTTTTTCTTTGTGTACTACACCGACCTCGACGGGGCGACGATCACTGCCCGCTACCAGGTTTCGGATAACCCAGATATCGCCGACCCGAACAGCCAGCAGGTCATATTTCATACGGATCAGCCCTATGCCAATCACAACGGCGGGCATCTTGCCTTTGGACCAGATGGCTATCTATACATCAGCACCGGTGACGGCGGTTCTGGCGGAGACCCGCTCGGGAGCGGCCAGGACCGGCTCTCTTTCCTGGGGAAAATCCTCCGGTTGGATATTAATGGTCAGCTGCCTTACGAAATCCCAGCCGACAATCCTTTCATCGCCTTTAGCTCTGCCCGCGGCGAGAACTGGGCTTACGGACTGCGCAATCCATGGCGCTTCAGCTTCGACCGCGCCACCGGCGATCTATTCATCGGTGATGTTGGACAGAATATCTGGGAGGAGATCAACCTGCTCCCTGCCGGCACACCTGGAGGGAACCTCGGCTGGAACCGTTTTGAAGGCAACCATGTTTTCGAGGGAGACCCCGAGCAGCGTGAAGGATTGATCTTCCCTATTCTTGAATACCAGCACACAGGCGGGCACTGCTCGGTGACTGGCGGATATGTATACCGCGGCGAGCAGCTCCCGGATTGGAACGGGGTATATCTATTCGGCGACTATTGCAGCGGTGTGGTCTGGGGCGCGCTGCCCGACCAGAACGGTTTCTGGCAGGCCGAGCAGCTGTTTGACCTTCCCGTTTCCCTGGCTTCCTTTGCGGAAGACCAGGCTGGTGAACTTTATTTACTGGACCTGAATGGGGACATCTATCGGCTGGTCAGCAACTAAGATCAGTTATTAACCTCAAAACATCCTAAGCAAACTTATTTTCACTGCCTCGGCCTGATTTGCGATCAGAGCACCTCTGAATTGGCAATTAACCAACTCCCCTCCTGCAACCTAGTCCAGAGATTTCCGTATAGAAATGTAGAACCACTTTACCTGACAGCAGCACTGTGCAGCACGCTGCTTGAAACGATTAGTTTTTGGAGGCAGAAATGAATTTTTCAACTAGAAATTGGCGGAAGGCATTCAAGGCTTTCAGTATCTTCACCCTACTGCTGATCCTGACCCTATCCTTCTCATCGATCGCTTTTGCCGGGATCGCCATTGAAGGCGACCCCGATTACACCATCGCTGAAGATCGTGTGATCGAAGATGATGTCTTCCTCGGCGGACGAAATATCCTCGTGGCTGGCACGATTAAAGGCGACCTGTTCGTTTCCGGTGAAACGGTGAC
>JBDLJU010000016.1:0-23361 GCA_039714215.1 Chloroflexota bacterium
ATGGTGATGCCTATATCAAGTATCTGAATGACAAATACGCCAAAATCTACGGGTTCTAAACCCAACTTATAAAATAATCCGTAAGCTAAACGCTCCTGGTTGCCATACAGCCAGGAGTGTTTTTTTCATTCACACAATCAATTGATTAAACTCATTGATTAATCTATCAAACCAAACCAACAGATAACGGTACAATAATGGGAATGCAAAACCTGCTATCTATATTTCAAAAATTTTCTTCCCGGACCTGCTTGCTGGTCTTAATAATCTATTCGGTCTCTGGATGCGCGCCAGTTGATGCAGGTCTCTCAGCAACCCAAGCTGAACTCCCCGGCCCAACAGAGCCAGGCTCTCCGACTGCCGAGTTGATCCCCGTCGAGGAGATCACCAACTTGCCTACCCACGCTCAAACGGCGACCCCCATGCTGCAGGTAGTGGAAACCAGCATCCAGGCAGCTCAGGAAGCAGAAGAGCAGCAGCCTCCAACCGCTCCCGAACCTAATCTAGATTCTCTGTTCGGCGAGGATCCAACATTTGAACAAGCCGATCTGCTGGTAAAACAACCGGGGCAGTACTCCCAAATTGTTTCTCCTTTCAGAGTAATCGCTTACGTTGTCCCGGGTCCCGATAATCGGGTGCAGGTTCGTTTGTTGGGCGAGGATGGGCGCACCTTGGCAGAAAAAACTGTCAAGGTGATGGAATATCTCGGTTTGGAAAACGGCAACATGATCACGGATTTGGAGTTTGAAATTTCAAGTTTGGCAGAGCTGGGACGCATCGAATTCAGTGTCACCGATGAATTCGGCAGGGTGAAGGCATACAACTCAGTAGATGTTATCTTACTTTCAAATGGAGTCCACAACCGCAACTACGCCCCAGAGGTCCTGGAGCGAGTGATCATCCAATATCCTCTGGAAAACTACATGATCGAGGGAAACTCCCTGTTGGTCTCCGGATTGGTGCGCACCTCATCTAGCCAACCATTAATCCTCACGCTAACTGATGAAACTGGCCGCCTGATCGGAGAGGGAAGCGCCAGCGTTGTGCTCTCCGACCAGCAAGATTTTGGTTTATTTATTGGAGAAATCCCCTATCAAGTTGATGCCCCAGTTTGGGTAAGATTGTCAGTTTTGATCCCCGGAACGCGCATCCCTGGGGTAGAATTCATAAAAACAATGGAGCTGGTGATCAGCCCTTAGCGATCATCTCTCAACGAATCCAAAAGTTCAACTTCTTAATTTTCGTGCAGGCAGGAAAAAAACTATGGAACTAACCCCAGGAAAATTACTCAAAGATCGTTATCTGATTGAATCCCAATTAGGTAAAGGCGGGATGGGTGCAGTCTATCTCGCCACCGATACCGCAGTAGATCAGCAGGTGGCGGTTAAGGCAAATTTAAATGTCTCTCCTGAGAGTCAACGCCAGTTCACTACTGAAGCGCGTATGCTCGCTGCCTTACGTCACCCTAACCTTCCCCTGGTCACCGACCACTTCGTAATCGACGATGTGCAGTATCTGGTGATGGATTATGTGCCTGGCGAAGAGCTGCTCACCCTGCTGCGTGAAGAGGGAGCCCAACCATTTGAACTGGTTTCTGATTGGGCAGACCAAATCAGTGATGCGCTCAGCTACCTGCACAACCAGTCCCCACCGGTGATCCACCGGGACATTAAACCTGCCAACCTTAAAATTACTCCCGAAGGAAAAATCATCCTGGTGGATTTTGGCATTGCCAAGGCCAACGAAGGCGATACAACCATCGGAGCAAGAGGATATACCCCGGGTTACGCCCCGCCTGAGCAGTACAGCAATGCAACCACCGGCCCGTATTCTGACCAGTACGCCCTGGCAGCCACGCTGTACGCCCTGCTGACGGGCAGCCCCCCACCTGAATCAGTCTCACTGATGCTCGGTGAGTCCAAGCTTGCCCCGGCTCGGGCAATCTCCACTGCGGTGCCCAAACATACAGATAAAGCGATCCTGATCGCCCTCTCAACCGAGCCAGCCAACCGCTTTGCCAACGTTGAGCAGTTTGCGCGGGCATTCAAAGATCCGAAGTATTTATCCCAGATCGAAAAGACCCAATTAAGCCCAAGCTCCAAGAAAAAAAGAGGCCGCGGCCTGCTCTATGCGGTTGGCGCAGTTATCCTTCTAGCTGTCGCAGCTGCCGCAGGGATCTACCTCGACCTGATCCCATTTGGGGGAACACAATATCCTGAGGCAATTATCGGTGGAATCGACACGGCAACACCGGATTCAATTTTGCCCAGCGAAACGATGCTACCCTCGCTGACTCCGACTTTGACCCTGACACCAACCCTCACGCTAACGCCAACCAACACGCCGACTCCCACGCTGGTACCGACCCCACATGGCGGCGGTGGAAAGATCGCCTTTGTCAGCAACCGGGGAGAAGACAAGATATTCCAGATTTATCTGATGGATGATGATGGCAGCAACGTGACCCAGCTGACTTTCGATGCGGAGCATAAAAGCACACCGATGTGGTCTCCGGATGGCACTCAACTACTCTACGCCGCCGACGGCGGTGACGGGCCCTACGGCACTCGTCTCCGGCAGGATATCTGGATAATCAATGCGGATGGCAGCAACCCGGTCAACCTCACTCAAAACCGGAGAGACGACACTGACCCAGAATGGACCCCGGATGGGACTCAGATTGTGTTTACTTCCTGGCGGTTCAGCGACGACCCCCAACTTTTCTTGATGAATACCGATGGCAGCGAGGTAAAGCCAATCAGTGATGGGTTTGCCAGCGAATATAACCCCACCTTCTCACCCGACGGCGAATATTTAGCTTTTGCCAGCACGATCTACTACACCCTCTCCTGGCGGACAGGATATGAATTCAGCTCCCCAGAACTGATCGATGACCAATTTCGCATCGGACGTCCAATCATCCAGCCAACCTGGTCGCCTGACGGAGAGTTCATCGCCTACGTAGTCGCGAAAACAGGCGGGCAGCGGGATATCTACCTGGTTGAGGCGGAGAGCCGCGGCGCGGTGGTTACCCGTTTGACATTCACCTCATACAGCCTCGATCCGGCCTGGTCACCGGACGGTTATTGGATTCTGTATACGACAATTCCAGAAGGGGACAATAACGAAATCTTCGTGATGGACCGCGGCGGACGCTTCCCCACAAACCTGACCAACCACCCCGCTGAAGATCGTGAAGCAAGCTGGCAGCCGTACCCCGAAAACTAATTTTGGTTGTCTGCTTGTTGAAGTACCTTTAATAATTCAGCTTCTTCCCCACTAAACCCCGCCGGTAAAGCGGACTGGTGTTTTCGCACGAGTGCTGCGGCAAGCAAGTCCGCTCCCGCTTCAGACACCAGCTCTGCGCCCCATTCCGCATGGTTGGCCGCTGCTGTAAAAGCCTGCCGCCATCCTGAAAGGCTGCCGCGCTCCCAGGTTTGTGCCCTGCCAGGAAAAAACGCATAAGCCAGGACAATCATCACCCTATCCAGTACAGATAAAGGACGGCGGGTTTTCCCCACATCATGCAGCAAAGCAGCAATTTCCAGCGAAGGATTCTTCAATCTGGATTTTCGCACCGCCTTCCACACGCGGATGGCGTGGGCCTGCTCCGCGGGTGACATCAGCTCAAAAAGCTGAAATAAATCCGGGGAGCAAAGCTGGCCTATCTCGTCCAAGTCTCTAGCTTCCGGTTTCCCCCAAATTGCCTGGAACACCTGCCACACTCGATATCCTAAATTGGTCAATTTTTAACCACCAAACAAATTTATCAACCGAATCGCGGGATTAAACACCAACCAGTCAATCACCGGGATTCCGAACCTGGGAAGTACCCACAAAATGATCAGTAAGGGGATAAATTGATAGGTACGGAATTTCATTAACCGGCGTTGTAATTCCGGACCAGCAAATTGGAAAAGTACCTTCTCCCCGTCCAGAGGGAACAACGGAATCAGGTTGAAAAAGAATAAAATGAAATTAATGAACGCAAAAAAGTACAAGAACATAAAAAGAGATAGCTTGTTCAGATCACCCGCCGGCAGGGGAACAATCCCCAACCAGAGCGGGATCGCTCCAAGGATTCCCAGGAAAAAATTTGTAACCGGTCCTGCCAGGGCGACAATTGCGGGAGCTGACTTGGACCTTTGCGCGAGGATGTAGGGGTTCACCTGCACCGGTTTCGCCCATCCAAAACCCGCCACAAGCAAGAGCAATGAGCCAAATAAATCCAGGTGAGCCAGGGGGTTTAGCGTCAGGCGTCCCTGCAGCCGCGGGGTATCATCGCCAAAATAATCTGCAGTCAAGGCATGCGCCAGCTCGTGTGCCGGGAACGCAACCAGCAGGATGACTGCTGAGGCTAAGATTTGGGAAAGAGAAAAATCAAACATATCGAATGCTCCTGGTTTAGACGTGCTGTTTTGATCAACGAGCGATTATACCACCCATGATATAATCTCCCTCGCAAATCAAACAGCACCTGATCATGCGAATTTTGTGAATTATCTGAAGAAAGGTAAAGATGTTACCGGAGATCAAGTTGAACGATGTGCTTCAACTGCGCAAGCCGCATCCCTGCGGGAGCCTGCAGTGGAAAGTGGTACGTCTCGGCGCAGATATCGGCCTGGAATGCCTTGGCTGTCAGCGCCGTACGATGCTCACACGCCGCAAACTTGCCCGCCGATTTAAACACATCGTGCCTCCTGAAGAAATTTCACCCGAGGATGCAGTTAAATGAGCACCTTGTTTCTTGTTGCCACCCCGATCGGCAATCTCGAGGATACCAGTGCAAGAGCAATTCGCACCCTCAAAGAGGTGGGCCTGATCGCCGCAGAGGACACCAGACACACCGGGAAATTGCTGCGTCATTTTGAGATCAAAACCCCCACCACCAGCTATTACGACCATAATAAAGGTCAGAAGCTTTCCGCGGTACTAAACGCCTTAGAGTCTGGTGATGTTGCCCTGGTCTCAGATGCAGGTACGCCCGGGTTGAACGACCCCGGCTATTTGCTGGTGAGCGCTGCTTTAGAAGCAGGGCACCAGGTCAGTGTGATCCCTGGACCCAGCGCGCCAATCGCCGCGTTGGTGATTTCCGGACTGCCCACTGATAAATTCATCTACCTGGGCTACCTCCCGCGAAAAACCAGCGAAAGGAAAAAAGTGGTTGGGGAAATCAGCGCCCTGCCCTACACACTGATTTATTTTGAAACACCGCATCGCATGGATGAAGCGCTGCAGGATTTGGAAGAAATTCTCGGAGACCGCCGCATCGCCGTCGCTGGGGAGCTTACCAAACTTTACGAAGAAATTTTTCGCGGTAAAATCAGCGAAGCACGCCAGCATTTTTCTGCTCATCCAGCACGTGGTGAATACACACTGGTGATAGAAGGGCAAAGCAAAGCAGGCTCCCGGTGGGATGAAGACCAACTGCTGGCTGCCCTGGAAGCTTCAACAGGCTCGGATCTAAGTCCATCACAGCTCGCCCGACAGCTGGCGGAGAAATCCGGCTGGCCTCGGCGTGAGGTCTACAACCGTTTGAACAAACTGAGAAATAAATAATTGAGGAAATTATGGAAATCGACAATTTGGAACGTATGCAACAGCTTGATCCTGAAAACATGATTGGACTGATCAATGGTCTCCCAGATCAATTGGCGGACGCCTGGGAGCTGGGCAAAACTTTACCTCCACCAAGCTTAGATCATATCCAGCAGGTGGTTGTCGTTGGGTTAGGCGGTTCCGCCATTGGCGCTGATTTACTGGCCGCTTATGCCGAACCATTTCTGACGGTTCCGTTTATTGTTCAGCGCAGCTACACCTTGCCCGCCTGGGCTGAAGGAGAACACACCCTGGTAATCTGCTCTTCTCACTCAGGCAACACCGAAGAAACCCTCTCCGGTTTTGAACAAGCCAAGCAGCGCGGCTGCAAGGTGATCGCAATCACCACCGGGGGCGTGCTGGCAGAAAAAACAACTGCCAGCGGCGACCTGCTTTGGCAGTTCGATTTTGACTCACAACCGCGGGCCGCTGTTGGCTATTCATTTGGGCTGCTGCTGGCGGTAATTTCCCGGATTGGATTGATCCCTGACCAGGATGCCGCACTGGCTGAAGCCGTTGAAGCGATGAAAGTTCAACAGGCAAAGCTGCTGCCGGAGGTCAATGTTCCGGTAAATCCAGCCAAGCGGCTTGCCGGGCAGTTCATCGGTCGCTGGGCAACCATTTGGGCCTCCGGTCTGCTCGCACCGGTCGCCCGCCGCTGGAAAACCCAGATCAACGAAAATGCCAATGCCCAGGCCAGCTTTGAGCTGCTCCCAGAAGCTAACCATAATACCCTGCAAGGCATTGAGCAGCCGGAGAATCAATTTGGTGCAGGTATGCATCTCTTCTTGCTCGCCAAACACGATCATCCCCGCAACCAACTGCGCGGTAAGTTCACCAAAAAAACATTCATGGTCGAAGGCCAGAACACCGACTTTTACAAAGCTGATGGTGACAGCCGCCTCGCCAATATATGGACCGCCCTTCACTTTGGAGATTACCTCTCCTACTACCTGGCTATCTCCTACGGCATTGATCCAACCCCGGTACCGATGTTGGCTAATTTAAAAAACCAGATGAAAAACGAGAATTAAAAAGGATGAATCTGCAAAGGACAATCATGCTCAAAAAACTTTCAAAAATATTCTTAGCCATAATCCTCAGCCTGTTCATTGTATTTGGTTTAAGTGCAGCAGTTGGCGTTCAAGCCGCAGCGCCTTCAGATCAACCCGTTGTCCGAGCAGTGCTGTTTTACTCCCCTAGCTGCGGGCACTGTGAATATGTCCGCACAGACATTTTTCCCCCACTGATCGATAAATACGGCAGCCAGCTTGAAATCGCAGAAATCAATATCTCCACTGAAGCAGGTTACAAGGTATTCGATATCGCCTTGAAACAATACCAGGTCCCCGAGACCAGCCAGGGAGTGCCCTTCCTGCTGATCGAAGACCAGTACCTGGTTGGATCAATCGAGATTCCGGAGCAGTTTCCTCAAATAATTGCCAGCGAACTGCAGGCAGACGGCACAACCTGGCCTCAAATTCCAGAGGTGCTTGAATTTCTGGAGATTATTGAGCAGCCTGACGAGATTTTAGCGGAAGCCACCCCCAGCGAGGCAGCCCCGGAATTAACAATCGTCCAACAAGATGACGAACCTGAAACCCCATTGTTTATCCTCCGTTACCAACAAGATCTGGCTGGAAATACCATCGCTGTGATAGTTTTGGTGGGGATGATCATCGCGATGACCTATACAGGGATCGTCTTTATGCGCACTGCCAGCCTCAGACATTGGCCGGAATGGATCACTCCGCTCCTGCTGGTGATTGGCTTTGGCGTGGCCGTTTACCTGAGTACAATTGAAGTCTATGGCGGGGAAGCGATCTGCGGCCCGGTCGGAGATTGTAACGCCGTGCAAGCCAGCCCATACTCCCGCCTGTTTGGTTTAATCCATATCGGTGTAATCGGGATGATCGGTTATGTGATGATCGGCATCGCCTGGGCGCTCGGCCGCTGGGGAAAAGAATCCTATCGCAGCATGGCACACATGGCCGTCTTCCTGTTTACCGTGTTTGGCACCATGTTTTCCATCTACCTCACTTTCCTTGAACCATTTGTGATTGGCGCAACCTGCATGTGGTGCATCACCTCAGCAGTTGTAATGAGCCTGCTGATGCTCATCGCTACGCCGGTTGCATTAGACTCCTGGATGATCTATGAGGATGAAGATGAAGAATTCGGTGACGAAGAATAATTAAACATTGAATCTAAAAAAGACGCCGAGGAATTTCTCGGCGTCTTTTTTTTCAAAGGATAAAATTTATTCTTTCGCTTCCTCGGTCGCTTCTGCCTCAACCACAGAATCCTCAGCGGAGAGCGGTTCCTCGGGCACGACAATCATCATCACAATATACACCGGTACTGTCGAACCGCCTGCCAGCATCCCCAACAAAAACAGCAAGCGCACCACGGTTGGGTCGATCCCCAAATACTCACCTAAACCGGCAGCTACCCCTGAAATCATCCGGTCATTGCGAGACCGATACAGTCGTTTTCCTTCGTTCATGATTACACTCCTTGTTAATTTCAATTATCTATTTCACTTGTCTATACGGAAAGAAATGAGAAAAGTTGCACTGGTTTTTAGTTTTTCCCCACCAAAACAATTTGCTCACCTAACGCTTAATTACAGGTGATGGTCATATTCCCTGAACCTTGTTATACTCTCTAAACGATTCCAAAAAAAGAGAGGAAGAAGGTATGCCATTTATCGGCGAACTTGCCGCAATCGGAACTTCGATCATGTTTTCGATTGGTCCAATCTACTTCACGCTTGCCGGAAAGCTGGTAGGGTCTGTGGTCGTCAACCGCACCCGCCTGCTGATCGCTCTGGGGTATTTGTTTGTGCTGCACTGGATCTTTATTGGCACACCGCTTCCGGTTGAGGCTGCCGCTGACCGTTGGTTTTGGCTCTCCCTCTCTGGAATTATTGGCTTTGTGATCGGGGATGCCGCCCTCTTCCAGGCTTTTTTGGTGCTGGGCACCCGCCTGACAATGTTGATCTTCGCCCTCAATCCAATCATCGCCACCTTCCTCGCCTGGATGTTTATGGAAGAAAACCTGAGCGGGATTCAGCTGCTCGGGATGGCGATCACCTTGATTGGCGTCACCTGGGTGCTGTTTGAACGCAACAACCCCACCCAGCAATCTTTATCCTCTAAAGAATATGCGCTCGGCATCCTGTTGGGCGTGGTCGCGGCTGCAGGCCAGGCAGGCGGATCGGTGACCGCAAAATTAGGTCTCTACGGAGATTTTCCTCCCCTTTCCGGGCAGATCATCCGGGTTGGCACCGGTGCGGTGATCATGTGGATTCTGGCAGTATTCAGCCGTAAAGTACGGGAAAATTTTTCTGCAATTAAACAAGAGCCGAAATCAATTCAGTACCTGCTGCTCGCCTCTTTTCTCGGCCCGGTAATCGGCGTTTTCTTTTCCCTGGTTGCTTTACAAAATTCCGAAGTTGGGATTGCCAGCACCTTGATGTCTTTGCCGCCGGTCTTCCTGATCCCGATCGGTTTCTTCTTCTTTAAAGAAAAGATCAGCTGGCGGGCTGCGGTAGGAACTTTGATTGCAATCCTTGGTGTGGCGATCATTTTCCTGGTATGATTAATTGGTTTCGAACGATTTAAACATTGAGAACATTATGCAACAGCAAAACAACACCATCCACGAATCTGCTTCCCTCCAGGGTTTGTTTTTTTCCATACAGGCTGACTGTACGCTTCGATCCACAGATAACCAAACAAGGAAATCAGCGACCCCCGGAGATAATTCCTTAATCCCCAATTTTAAAGAATTAGAAATGAATTTTTCAACCCGGTTCACACAGGACAACCGTCCCAACACATTCGGTACGTTTGTCCCTTCCGAATTTGTGGTGATGTGAGATGATTAAATCTGGATATAATTGGTCTGATTTTTGATTTATAAAAATTTGGTGAGTTGAACCAACAATATTTCACCTTGATGAAGGAGCTGCTTGAATGGCCTTAACAGGTTGGATTGAAGTAAACGAGAACCACTGCAAGGGATGCGGCTTGTGTGTTGATGCCTGCCCGCAAGACGTGATGAGCCTGGATATGTCTCGGCTAACCCCCAAAGGCTACCACCCGGTTCATTTACACACCGATGGCTGCACCGGCTGCGGGATCTGTGCAATTGTTTGCCCCGATGCTGCCCTGACAGTCTACCGGGAAAAGAAACCCGCGAAAGCTGCTGCCTAGGAGAATCCTGATGACAAAAGAACTACTTAAGGGAAATGCTGCTTTCGCCGAAGCTGCGATCCGCGCGGGATGTGAAGGCTTTTACGGTTACCCGATCACCCCCTCCACCGAATTCTTAGAGCACATGGCAAAACGGATGCCCGAATTGGGACGTGCCTTTGTGCAGGCAGAGAGTGAAGTAGCCGCGATCAATATGGTTTACGGTGCAGCCTGCACCGGTAAACGTGTGATGACCGCCTCTTCCAGCCCAGGGGTCAGCCTGATGATGGAGGGAATTTCCTATATCGCGGGCACAGAACTGCCTGCCGTGATCGTCAATGTGATGCGCGGGGGACCTGGCCTTGGAAATATCGCTCCCTCCCAGGGAGATTACAACCAAATGGTCAAAGGCGGTGGTCACGGGGACTACTTCCCGATCTCAATCGCCCCTGCCAGCGTGCAGGAAGCAATCGACATGATTGCGCTTGCATTTGACCTCGCAGAAAAATACCTCTCGGTGGTGCATATTCTCGTAGACGGCAACCTCGGGCAGATGATGGAACCAGCCGAATTACCCCCGATGAAAAAGCTCGAGGATCCGCCCCCTGATTGGGCTGTTTCCGGAGCAAAAGGACGCGATCCACGCGTACTTTCTTCAATCTACATCGACCCGAAGGATGAAGAAGTCACCAACATCCGCCTGTTTAAACGCTGGCTAGAGATTGAAGCCAACGAAGTCCGGTACGATGAGTATGAACTTGACGATGCTGAGATCGCCATTATTGCCTTCGGTACTGCCGGACGAGTGGCCAGCACCGCCGTGCGTGAAGCCCGCCAACAAGGGATCAAGGTTGGATTGTTCCGGCCGATCACCCTGGCGCCCTTCCCAACAAAGCAAATCGCTGAACTCTCCAAGCGGGTCAAGAGCATTCTCGTCGTTGAAATGAACACCGGAATGATGCTTGAAGATGTCAAATTAGCCGTCCAGGGAAAAATCCCAATTGAGTTTTACGGCCGTCTCGGTGGGGTAACCCCCTTCCCAGACGAAATTCTGGAAGAGATCACCCGGATCCATGAGTCACCACCTAAACTCGGGAATGGTCAGGTCATGGAAGATTGGCTCGAACGCCTTGAAAAAAATATTGCTGGAGGTAGATAATGGCAGCTGCAATTCAACCGCAACTGGTTTACCAGAGACCCGAATCTCTGACTGAAACTGTCACCCACTACTGCCCGGGATGCACCCATGGGATTGCCCACCGCTTGGTGGCAGAAGTCTTAGACGAAATGGGCATCCGGGAGAAAACCATCGGGGTCGCCCCCGTGGGCTGTTCAGTGTTTGCCTATAATTACTTCGCCACAGATTTTGTCGAGGCTGCTCACGGACGCGCCCCGGCAATGGCTACAGGAATTAAACGGGTACTGCCTGACAATATCGTCTTCACCTACCAGGGTGATGGCGATCTCGCTTCGATTGGGATGGCGGAGATCATGCACGCCGCTGCCCGAGGTGAGAACCTCACCGTGGTATTCATCAACAACGCAATTTATGGGATGACCGGCGGCCAGATGGCGCCCACAACGCTTCCCGGGATGAAAACCACCTCTTCGCCCGTCGGTCGAGATGTGGAGTCGATGGGCTACCCGATCCGCATGGCTGAAATTCTGGCCACCATGGACGGGGCAGGATATGTCGTCCGCCGCAGCTTACACAACCCCGCCAATATCCGAAAATCAAAAAAAGCGATCCGGTTGGCGTTTGAAACTCAAGAACGCGGCCTGGGCTTCTCAATGGTCGAGCTGCTTTCCTCCTGCCCGACCAACTGGAAAATCACCCCGGTAGAATCGCTCGCATTCATCGAAGACCATATGGTTCCCACTTTCCCCCTGGGCGATTATAAAGTCAACGACGAAATCGCCAAACTGCGGGTCTAGTCTGACCGAACCACAAGGAGATATTCAAATGGAAACCAGCATAATCGTCTCAGGTTTTGGCGGGCAGGGCACCTTGTTTGCCGGTCAGGTGCTCACCTACGCCGCGTTAGATTACGGCAAGCACTGCACCTGGATCCCCTCATACGGTCCTGAAATGCGCGGTGGTACGGCTCACTGCACCGTGATCATTTCAGACAACGAGATTGGCTCACCAATCGTGCGCAACCCCGACGCGGTGCTCGCCATGAATCTGCCTTCTTTAGATAAATATGAATACATGGTTAAGGAAAACGGCACAATCGTGGCCAATAAATCTTTGATCAACCGGGAGATCGAACGAAAGGGAATCAAATCACTGCTGATCCCCGGCAATGAGATCGCTGAAGAACTGGGCAACATGCGGATCACCAACATGGTGATGGTCGGCGCGTTATTAAAACTAACCAATGCCCTTCCCCTGGATGTCGTTAAAAAATCCCTCGAAGAGCACATGCCCGAACGCAACCGCAAATATTTACCCCAGAATTTCGAAGCCATTGAAAAGGGCGCTGAATTTGCTGATCAAATCATGGCAGAAACTGCCTGATTGATTTCAAGAGGTACGGAGGAGTTGAAGACAGCCCCGACAGATATTGTCGGGGCTGTTTAGATTAATTGAGGTAATGCATTTCAGGCTCGCTGTAGAGAAAGTTTTGTCCAATTAACCCGCTTTTCAGTCCCTACCTGGTTGTTCTTTTTTTTCGCCATACATATTTGCATCTGAACGGTTGAGAAGCTG
Source organism: Chloroflexota bacterium (assembly GCA_039714215.1). Taxonomy (GTDB): domain Bacteria; phylum Chloroflexota; class Anaerolineae; order Anaerolineales; family UBA11579; genus UBA11579. The sequence goes on from JBDLJU010000016.1 coordinate 12,511, forward strand.
GTTTTGTGTATCTCCCTCCAATACCGCAGCCAGGCCAACTGAGATCGATACCATGCCCCCACCACACGCTTCCGGCAGTTGGGTGCCCGCAATGATCTTCTCTATTTTTTTCTTAATTTTCTTCAGCTGATCTTTGTCTACATCGTTCAAAATTACCAGGAACTCGTCGCCGCCCCAGCGACCAACAACATCATCGCGGCGGAATGTTGATTTGAGTGTTTCAGCAATGAACTTGAGAGCACAATCCCCAACTGCGTGCCCAAATTGATCATTGATCTTTTTAAGCTTGTCCATATCTACGAACATTACCCCAAACTTTTCCTGGTATTCTTCAAACCGATAAAATCGATCATGCAGAGCTAATTCTAAATACCGCCGGTTGGCAATCTCAGTCAACGGATCAGTATGCACCTCACTGAGCAGCTTTGCCATTCGGTTTTTGTCGGAAAGCTGTGGAGTAATATCCCGGAAACGTTCTACCACACCAACGATCTCCCCATTCTCGTTCAATACCGGGCTGGAACTTACCTGCACCGGAATGCGATGACCATCGCGGTGTTTAAGGAAAACATCTAGTTGATGAATTTCCCCATCCTGAATTGTAGCCGTTAGTGGGCAACCGTCACCGCATAAATGATTCCCGTCAAAATCTACATGCTCCAGGAGCTTATCCCCGCATAACTTGCCGATCACATCTTCCGAGGTAAAACCAGAAATTCTGGCCGCGCCCTGATTCCAGAACACGATCCGTCTGGATTTATCAACAAAATATATCCCTTCATCTAAGGAATTGAGAAGTTGTTTGTAAAACTTATCGGGTAAATTAGAAAAAAAAGTGTCTGTCATGTGGCTGCCTCTAACTGATCGAAAACGAAGCATTAGCTGCGATGTGGATTTCTTTTCTCGGTCTAACTCACAAGAGCTTCACCAGTAATTCAGTTGCCGCGAAAGAATCCCTGATCTTGAGATCAATATGAGTTAAATCTATCCTACCATTAAATATAATCGAAAATATTATCAAAAAATAACAACTCCCGCTTTTTGTGATTAACAATTTAATTAATTCGAACTTCGTTCGACCAAAAACAGGCAGCCAGAAATCTGGCTGCCTGCAGTACTTCGAAATCGTCCCCTGGTTAAGCTCGGTGTTCTACTGCCGCATGTGCAGCTGCCAGACGGGCAATCGGCACACGGAACGGAGAGCAGCTCACGTAGTTGAGACCAATCAGGTGGCACCACTCAATCGAGTTGGGATCGCCGCCATGCTCACCGCAAATTCCGCATTCCAAATCTTTTCGAGCGCCGCGGCCCTTATCGACTGATATTTTCATCAGCTGGCCAACGCCATCCCGGTCGATGGTCTGGAACGGGTTGATCGGGAGAATCCCATCTTCCACATACTTGACCAGGAAGTTGCGCTCAGCGTCATCACGGCTGTAGCCGAAGGTGAACTGGGTCAAGTCATTGGTGCCGAAGGAGAAGAATTCTGCTTCTCCGGCAACCTGGTCTGCAGTCAGGCCTGCACGGGGGATTTCGATCATCGTGCCAAACTTGTATTCAAAGGTGACACCTTTCTCGTCCATCACCAATTTGGCAATTTCCTGCAGCTTCGGCTGAATCACTTTCAGCTCGTTGACATGTCCGGTCAGCGGGATCATTACTTCAGGTTTGGGCTCAAAGCCGCGCAGTTTCACATCGGCGGCAGCCTCAAAGATCGCGCGTACCTGCATCTCCACGATTTCGGGCATCATCACACTCAGGCGGATACCGCGCAGCCCCATCATTGGGTTGCTCTCGTGCATCCCCTCAATACTGACCAGCAGGTCTTCCTTGGCAGCGTCTTTTTTGCCTTTGATCCGGTTTGCAATCACCTCTTCAAGCAGCTCACGCTCATCAGGCATGAACTCATGCAGCGGCGGGTCGATCAGGCGAATGATCACCGGTAAGCCGGTCATTGCCTCGAAAAGACCATCGAAATCCGCTCGCTGGTAAGGCAGCAGCAAATTTAGGGCTTCGGTGCGTTCTGCGGAGGTTTCTGCGAGGATCATGCGCTGCACGATCGGCAGGCGTTCCGGTTCAAAGAACATATGCTCGGTGCGGCATAAGCCGATTCCCTGGGCGCCGTAGCTGCGGGCGCGGCGGGCATCTTCTGGATAATCCGCATTTGCCCATACCTGCAGGCCTCTGGTCGGATAACCCTCAGGGCCCTTGCGAGCACCATCAATTGCAGAGATTTCATCAGCCCACCCCAGCAAGGTCAGCAGGTCAGTTTGTTCTTCCAGCGATGGGGCAATCGTTTCGATCTGTCCCAGGAAGACTTCTCCGCTGGTGCCATCCACTGAAATGTAGTCGCCTTCTTTAACAACCACATCCCCGGCGGTAAATTGTCGTTTTTCCATGTCGATCCGCACCGCAGAGGCGCCAACCACACACGGAATCCCAAACTGGCGGGCGACCACCGCAGCGTGGGAGGTTGCCCCACCTTCGCTGGTCAGAATCCCTTTGGAAGCCAGCATCCCGTGGACATCATCGGGTTTGGTGAACGGCCGCACCATGATCACATCCTGGTTTTCTTCTTTTGCCTTGGATTCAGCAGTATCGGCATCAAAATAAACCCGTCCAACAGAAGCGCCGGGGGAGGCATTCACACCGGTGGCAAACATAGTGCCATTTTCTTCAGCTTCACGTTTGACCGCATCAACGAACTGCGGGTGCAGTAAGGTGTCAACCTGTTCTGGTTTTACCCGCATCACTGCTTCTTCTTTGCTGATCAAGCCTTCGTTGGCAAAATCAACGGCGATGGTGACTGCCGATTTGGCGGTACGTTTCCCATCACGAGTTTGCAGCATCCACAACTTGCCATTTTCAATGGTGAACTCAACATCCTGCATCTCGCGATAGTGTTTTTCCAGGTTGGCGCAGACATCCATAAAGTCTGCATAAGCTTCTGGGAGCTCATTCTGCATCTTTTCGACATCTTCTGCGTTGCGAATCCCAGCGACAACGTCTTCACCCTGGGCATTCATCAGGTACTCGCCCCACACTTTGCTCTCCCCAGTGGATGGGTTGCGGGTAAAAGCTACCCCGGTACCAGAATTGTCCATATTACCAAAGACCATGGTCTGGATATTCACCCCGGTGCCGAGATCATGGGTAATCCCAGCAGCATTGCGATAGTCGATCGCTCGTTTTCCATGCCAGGATTTGAAAACTGCCTCAGTGGCGAACTTTAATTGGTCGCGGGGGTCCTGCGGGAAGTCAAAGTCCATTTCCTTCTTGATCACGCCTTTATACGCTTCAGTCAGTTCTTTCCAATCTGCGGCGGTCATCTCGGTATCCAGCTTGTAGCCTTTCTTTACCTTGATTTCATCAAGCAGATCTTCAAATGCTTCGTCATCGATATTGAGCACGACAGACCCGAACATATGCACCAGGCGGCGGTAAGCATCGAATACGAAGCGCTCGTCACCGGTCATTTCGACCATGCTTGCAGCGGTTTCGTCATTCAATCCAATATTCAGGACGGTGTCCATCATCCCCGGCATTGAAAATTTTGCTCCAGAGCGGCAGGATACCAATAGCGGGTTTTTTGGGTCGCCAAACTTTTTCCCAGTTTGTTTCTCAACCTCTGCCATTGCGTCCAGTTCCTGCTCCCACATGCCGTCTGGGAATGTTTCTCCCGCGGCAAGGTAGGCATTGCAGGCTTCAGTTGAGACCGAAAAACCAGGAGGAACAGGCACGCCGATGCGAGTCATCTCGCCCAAGTTAGCACCCTTTCCACCAAGTAATGCCCTGGTAGCTTCCCAGCTGCCAGCATCTTTTTCTGCTTTTTCAACCTCAGAAAATAAGTAAACCCATTGTGTAGACATTTAAAAAAACCTCCAAAGTTTAAAATAGTATGATTGCTTAAAATCCTGCCAATTTTACCGCATAATGCCCCCATTGATAAGTAATCCATGAATTAATTTGTGAAATTCATTGCAAAGAATTATTTGGCTTAATTTTTCGCCATAATATTGGTAATTTTTAGTTTTTTTTCAGAAATTTGATCCCAAATTTACTCATCTTCCGGGGCGATCATCCCCGGTTGGATCAATTCAAGCAGCTCACCTTCACGATTGATCCGAATCTTGAAGCCCATCATTCCCAGGTAGGCTCTACCTTCTTCAGGAATTCCTGATTCGATGATCTTATCCAGTTGGGAATCAATATTAAGGAATTGGTTTTCCAGAATCGCCTGGCTGAAGATATCGTCTTGCCCCAACATCGTAGCAGCCTGCTTACTCAGTTCGTCCTCATTCCCCTCAATCATCTCGGTCATTACCTTTAAGACCGCCAAATCCACAATCTCCGCAGAAATATGGCGGTGAAATCCAGCATCATCGACCACATACATTGGTTCATCACCAACATAGGCAGTGCTGACCGGTTTATCAAATTCATCGACGATCAATCCCGCAAACAATGGTTCCCGTTTTGTCATCTCGGCTCCTTTCATTGGTATATCTTACACCAACAATTTCGAGAGCTTATTAATACTTTATTAAATCCGAGCTCAATCGACAACTTCCACCAGCGTTCCGCCGCTTTCAGCGTACTCCATATCATCATGTGCCTGCACGACCGGGGTGGTCCAACGGTAGATCCAGCGGGCATCCTCCGGCCTGAGGTTAACACAGCCATGGCTGCGCGGTGAGCCAAAACCATTGTGCCAGAAGGCACCGTGGAAGGCATGTGCCCGGTTGGTGAAGTAGCTCACCCACGGAACCCCGGGAAGATCATAGTCGCCAAAGGTGGTATCCCAGGGAAGCATGTGCTGAGACGGACGTTTAAACCCAACCCGGAAAACCCCTGTAGGCGTTTTATATTTACTGTTGGCGATTTCATCTCCGGATGAAATCGCCGCGGAGAAAACCGGAAGCCCAGATTCAAAAGCGGTCACGGTTTGCTTCCCCAACTCCACCAGAAGATTCTTTTCCTCAGGGGGAACGTCAGGTGAAATTGGAGCTAATTCTTCAGGAGACATGATTCGCAGCCGGGAGGTCAGCACCCACCGCTCATTTTTTGGGAATTTATCATCCTTCACCCGATACCAGGCTGTTCCGCGGCTGTCAAAGATTAATTTATCCACCCAATGTGTGGACCCATAATAATATCTATAGAGCACCTGACTGTTTAACGCCGGGCGAAAATGCGCACTGGTATAAGCCACGCTGACGACCGCCAGGCTGCCCTGGCGAGATATGGTTTCATCTGGTTGCTGAGGGTGATTCTCCACCGGTTGGACCATTTCTGTCCGCAGATACCCCACCCCGGGGAAGTAGTACCAGCCGTGCTCACCGGTGATCGAGGCATCCTTACGATTAAAGATCGGCAGCACTGCGTCCTGCCAGTAGCTTGTGACGATTGACGAAGCATCCGAGGGTGCCTGGTAAATTTTGGTATCCGGCTCAAGGATACGCGCATACTTGCTGAACCTGCCCAATGTGGAATCAGGCTTCATCCAGCCTGGTACACCCAATGCGGCTGCTCCAACCCCCGCTAATTTGATAAACTCTCTTCGGGAAACATTTTTAGGCGTCTGCATAACAGTAATTAATGATGAATAATAACCCAGGTTCCAATTTTTGCATACTGGAATACCCAACTGGCGTTGTTGGTCGGTAAATTAACGCAGCCATGACTGACCGGGGTACCAAAATTATTGTGCCAATAGGTGCCATGGATCGAATAATCCTCATAAAAATACAAAACATAGGGCACATCTGGCTGCACGTAACCGGGACCAATCATCGTCTGCGAGGTTAGCTTCAGATAGACCTGGAAATTTCCTACGACTGTGGGAGTAGACCATTTTCCACTGGAGATAGTAAAGGTGTTCAATACTTGATCCCCACGATAAGCGATCATTTGCTGCGAACTGAGATCGACCTCGATCCAGAATTCCTGGCTGCCAATATTTCCCGGGGAGCTGCCTACCGGCGGCCGCGGGGTTGCGGTTGGCGGCCGCGGGGTCCGGGTTGAAGTTGGTGTGTTCGTCGGGGTGCGTGTCGGAGTTGGGGTTGGGGTAAATGTGGCGGTAGGAGTCGGGGTGGCAGTGATCAGATTTACCCGGGCAGCCAATAAGGGCTCCATCGTTGCGCTGGGGAAAAACCCGGCAGTGGTCTCGGCCAGCACAGTTAAGGTAGAGATGCCGAGCCAGGCAATCAAACCGAATAAGGCGATCACCAGCAGCGGCAGAATTCCAGCTTTAACCGAAATCCGTTTGCCAATCGCGGCTTGAAATGGCGCCCCCAATCTGATTGATCGGTCTAAAACAGGCTGCTTTTCCTCTTCAGCTTGACGGATATGGGCAGCTGAATCCGCCAGGCGTTGGCGGGCAGCCTCGCATTCAGGGTTGAGATTCAGGGCTTTTGTATAAAACTCATCCTTGTTTTCCAGGGGAGCCAGGTCCCCGATAAGCAGCCAGGGCTCAGCCGCCCCGGGAGCCAGGACAGAGGCATATTTTGCCCAGTGCCTTGCCAGCTGCACCTCTCCCCGCTCTGCGGCTTGCTGGGCCTGTGCTAATGCCTGTAGGTAGCTATCCTGGGGTTTATGCATCGATTAGTTATCCGCTGGTGGGCTGGCGTCCTCATTACGGATGTAGCATAAAATTCCTCGGGCAATCCCTTCCGCGATCAAATCTGGCTGCTGGGTTAGGATTTGCCGGTCGAGGTTTAAAAATCCAGTCTCAATGATTGCTGCAGCGGTATTGGTGTGGATTTCATCAAAAGCATGATAGCTGGTCATATCATCGGTCACCCCGGCATGGTATGCCATTCCGGTGACATCTGAGTAGCGGGAATACAAGCAAGAGACCAGGCGATTTGCCCGGTCCGGGCGAGCAGTTGCATAAGTGGCGGCGACTTTAAATCCTGAGGCTTCGGTGCCGTAAAATGCACATGAATCCGCATGGATTGAGACCAGGGTCAAGGCCTGATAATACTGCAAACGAGAATCATATTCCATCAGCAAATCGACCTCAAACCCCTCATCCACCAGGATCTGCTTCACCCTGGTGGCGATGTCCAGATTAATATCCACCTCCGCCAACCCATCAGGGCAGACTGCGCCGGTATCTGTGCCCCAGTGACCAGCCACAAGCCCGATCTTTGGGCGCGGCCGCGGCGTGGATGTTGGGTATATAACCCCAGAATCTTCAATATCGATTGGTCTGAAAACTCCATCGATACCCAAACCAAGCCCGCCGGCAATCCCCAGGGGTGTGAAGATGGTAAACAAGGTTGCCACGAGCATCCCGGTCGAAAGGATCACGATCAGATGCCGCACAACCGGCAGCCGGGCACGGGGTTGATGCTCTTCTTTTGAAGCACGCCTTTTCTCAACCCTACTCCTCACTATTTTCGCCTCCATCTCGTTTTTTCTTGGCAGTTTTTCGTAAGCTCTGGAAAAACTCACTGCTGGAAAGCTCTTCAACTTCCTGCTTGCGCCGCTGCTGGTCAATCACCACTTTCAGCTGCACCAATTCTTCCTTCAACTGCTCTTCGCGCTCGCGGACACCCTTGACCATCTGGAAAAAAGTCCCCAGGAAGCGCTGTGCCCGCTCTCTGTCGCTGTCTGAAGCCGCATCTGCAGTGGCATCCTCAGCCTGGGCCTGCTGCTCGACATAATCATAGTTCCCGTCGGCGATTTCTTTGCTCCACTCAATGGCGAGCTCAATGTAGGTAGTCGCCAGGCGCAAACGCTGGATCACATTGCGCGAGATTTCCATACCCAACAGCGGCTGTTCTTCCATCACGCGCATGAAGGCTTGCTGGCTGAGCTTGAGCAGCTCAACTTCACCCAGGGCAATCACCCCTGCCGAGCGCGGCTGCTGATCGATCAGCGCCATTTCACCGATCACCGCCCCGGCGCCAACCTGATTAAAGACCACTTCCTGCCCGTCTTTATCGGTACCGACCATCTTAACCCGGCCAGACTCGACGACATAGAGCGCATCGCCCAGATCACCTTTATTGAAAAGCACCTCATCGGTACTCAGGGTGATCTTTTCCACCTCGTCAACCAGCGAGTGGATCACCTCATCAGGAAGGTCGGCGAAGAAATCAAATTTTTTTAATCTTGCTGCGGTAGAATCGGTCATCTCGATTCGCTCCTCGTTAATTTAAATAAAATTGGTAGAAATTATACTCGCTGTGATAAATTTACCATATCTTTACTGTTCGTGTCCAATTTCCTCTCTGGCGATCAAATACAAGGTAGCTAATTTTTCTTCTTGGGGTAATTCTTTGAGACACAGAACCGCCAGATGACCTAACTCAAGTATAATAATATCAAGCAGCTTTCTGATTGAAATTTCATATCAAATGCTCTGTGCCATAATAATAGCAATTTCAGCTCACAGCTCCGTAAAGGCAGGAATATGGAAACACTTGGCGAAATAAAATCTCCGCTTGTAGAAGTAGAAGCACGATTACGCAATATCACCCCCTCCACCCTCTATGCCGATGTGTGGATTAACCCCACCACCCGCAACCTCACCCGGGTATTCAACCATCTGCGCACCATGCAGCGGATCCTCTACGGCTACCTCCCCCGGCAGGTGATCTCGACCCTGCCGCAGCCCGGATTCCCCAGCTTTGAGTGGGTGGAGGGCACCCTGATGTTCACCGATCTTTCGGGGTTTACCCCGCTGTTAGAAAAGAACGCCCAACATGGCAAAGAAGGCGCCCAAACCCTGCTGAAAATCCTCAACGGGTACTTTACCGAGATGCTGCAAATCATCAGTAAATCGGGCGGCAACCTGCTCGAGTTTACCGGTGATGCGCTGCTTGCCCAGTTCCCCACCGACCAGCGCGGCTCCGACACCTCCCGGGCCGTGCGTGCCGGCTTACGCATGCAGCGGGCAATGAAGCAGTTCAAGAAAATTGAAGCGATGGACGAAACTTTCTCACTGGGGATGCGGGTTGGCATCCACGTCGGGAAATTCCTCACCGCCGATATCGGCACCCCCCACCGCATGGAACACATCCTGCTGGGCAGCGATGTGCTGCGCGCCAAGAAAGCTGAAGGCAGCGGCAAGGTCGGGAAAGTCTGTCTATCCAGAGAAGCCCAGGAACTGGTAAAAGAAGAATTTAAATTCAAAGACCACAAAGGGGACCACTTCCTGGTGGTTGATGACCTCACCGAAGAACAGCTCGGTGACTACGACATTGTCCCTTCCCGTACCAGAATGGCGAGTATGGTGCTGTTTGACACCAGCAAAGAGGGGCTGGTGACGGCGATCAGCGATTCGATTGACAAGGTCGAGCCCTTAGCCAGCTTCCTCCCCGCGCGGATCCTCAATATGCTCGTAGAAAACGCCGCCCGCCGCGGCCTACCCCCAGATTTCCCCGAAGCGACGATGATGTTCGTCAACCTGTTGGGGATCCCCGAAGACCTCAGCGACGCTCCCGAGGAAGACCAGGCAGCCGTGATCGGGCAGTTCTCCCGGATCATTTCCCTGATCAATGCCGAGATCGAAGCCCAGGGCGGCGTGATGAAAAAGGTCACCTACCACCATGCGGGACCGGACATCATGGCTTTCTTCGGCGTACCGGAAGCGCACACCAACGACACCATTCGGGCGGTGCGCGCCGCTAAAGAAGTGCTCAAGATCATGCGGATGAATAAAGAGATCAAATTTGGCGAGGAAACCCTGCAGCTCACCTGCCACATCGGGCTGACCACCGGCCGCGTGTTTGCCGGTGAGATCGGCGAGCGCCAGGGACGCAGAGAGTTCAACGTGATGGGCAACATGGTCAATACTGCCGCCCGCCTGATGGACTACGCCGGCAGCGGGAAGATCATCGCCTCAGAGGCAGTCTTCAAGCAGATCAAGAAGCTCTATCAGACCGAAAAACTGTCCGATGTGAAGCTTAAAGGCCGCTCAAGCACCCTGACGTTATTTGAGATTGGGAAGGATAAGAAAGGCACATAAAAACCTGAAATTCTTTAAAGGGGTCGCTGCGCAAAGCGCCCCGACCTCTAAATTATCACCCTGATTTGTTTGTTTCACTATTTCCAGTTCTAGATTCAATACTTGATTCTAACAAATTGTTAACACTTTAGAGCAATAAGTGTGTTAAACTAAGCCGCTTGATTAACAGAAGTTCTGATGCAAAGAGTAATTTTTGATTTAGAACCCATGCTTGAAACGGCAACAAATTTGAACGAAAGGAGTTCTAAATCATGAGTGACAAAGTACAAGGTACTGTCAAATGGTTCAATGGAAGCAAAGGTTTTGGTTTCATTGAGCGTGAAGAAGGCGAAGATGTATTCGTACATTTCAATGCTATCGTAGGTGATGGCTATCGCAATCTGGAAGAAGGACAGCGCGTCGAGTTTTCCGTGGTAGAAGGCCAGAAAGGCCTGCAAGCCCAGGACGTCGTCGTCATCTAGTCTGACAGACAAAACGCTAAAACAAAACGGACAGCTTATCGCTGTCCGTTTTTCGTTTAAGATTCTGAGGTTTGGCTTGTTTTAGCGGGAGGATGACCAGCCGCCTTTGGCGGCTGGTTTAAGAGAATTGTTCCGCAATTCTCTTAAACAAACTTCAGGGTAACAACAAAAGACATCAACGGAGGTAAGTATCCTGTTTTTCCTTTGAAATTTTATTTTCTGACCGGAGAAGCCATGACAAAACAAAAATGTCCTGTCATATGACCGATCAAATCCCCATTCTCATCAAGTAAGAAACGCTTCTCAATCTCATGATTGTCTAAATGTTCCAATACCTTAAGCCCTCGTTTTTCTAAATAGGTGATAATTTGGCCTTTTTCGATAGAAAAAAGTAGTTCTTCATTTGGATGG
>JBDLJU010000017.1:0-23143 GCA_039714215.1 Chloroflexota bacterium
ATCACTGCGGTGGCTTTTACTTTATTAACCGGGATTGCGATCGCCGGGTAGCCGTAAACTACCGCGTGCTCACCGAATAAGATGATCTTCCCAGGGGCAGATGCAGAAATTGCAGGCATGATTAGAAGTAGTAGAAAATGAGCAGGATTGAAATCGCCCAAAGCACCAAGTTTATCTGGAAGGGGCGGTCGGAGAGGACAATGTCTTCTGGCGCTTCACCGTGCTGCTGCACCTGCAGCAGATACAGATAGCGGAACACCCCGTAAATCACAAAGGGAATTGTCAGCATTGTGGCATAGTTGTCCGGTAAATTGGGCGCGGAGAAGGTGTACAGGCTGTAGGTCATGATCGTACTGGTCAGTACAATCATGATGATCTGGTCTAAATAGTCCAGTGTGTATAATTCCAATACTTTCCGGGAGTTGCTGCCGGATTGCTGTGCGCTGATCAGTTCTGCTCTGCGCTTGCCTACGCCCATGAAAAGGGCGAGGAAAATTGTAGCGAGATACAGCCATGGGGAAAACCGGTCCACACTGATTACGGTCAACCCGACAACCACGCGGATCACATAAAACCCGGCCAGGATCAATACATCAAGGATCACCATGTGTTTGAACCAGCGGGAGTACATCAGGTTGAGCGCTGCATATACCGCACAAATCAGTGCAAAGGCTGACGACAGTTGGTATCCGAAATAAAATACCACCGCGAACAAGACCAGAGCGACCCCCCAGGCAAGCGATATCGGCAGCGCACCAGAGGCGATTGGTCGGTTCTTCTTGGTTAGGTGCTCCCGGTCAGATTCGAGATCGCTGATGTCATTTACCAGGTATACGGCGCTGGCCAGCAGGCTGAATAGAGCCGCTGCTTCAATCGTTGCGAGAAGAGCGGTTGGGTCGCTCAACTTGCGGTCAAATACCACACCGGCAAAAATAAGTACATTTTTAACCCATTGTTTTGGGCGCATTGCCTTTAAAATTGTTCTCAGCATAGCCAAATCATAGCACAAAACAGGACAACCAAATAGCTGGTTTAGGCTCGATATTTTAATTGTTCAAGTGCTGATACAATGGGATCATGGCAAAAGTAGAAAAAGAACGCATCGATGTGCTTTTAGTGGAAAGCGGCCTGGTGGAGAGCCGTTCCCTGGCACAACGCCTGGTGATGGCCGGGCAGGTGCGTGCCAATGGGCAGTTAATTCCCAAGCCGTCGATGCAGGTCGCAAAAGATGTTTCGCTTGAAATTCAACACGGCCCGCAGTTTGTTTCCCGCGGGGGGGATAAACTGGAAGGGGCATTTGAGGTGTTTTCTCTCGATGTTTCCGGGCAGGTGTGTGTTGATGTTGGCGCTTCTACCGGGGGATTCACTGACTGCCTGCTGCAGCATGGTGCAGCAAGGGTGTATGCAATTGATGTTGGTAAGGGCATCCTGCATTGGAAAATACGCCAGGATCCACGTGTAGTCGTGATGGAAGCGACCAACGCTCGTCATGTGGAGGAGCTTCCCGAATCTGTTTCCTTCGTGACCGTTGATGCTTCTTTTATTTCGCTAAAAATCCTCCTGCCGGTAATAAAAAAATGGTTTGGCGAAGGAGGTGGAAGGGTGCTTGCCCTGGTCAAACCGCAGTTTGAGGCGGGACGTGAGCAAGCATCGAAAGGGAAGGGTGTGATCAAAGACCCGAAGGTCCACCGGGCAGTATTGAAAGAAATTCTCGGCTTTGCTGAGACGCAAGGGCTGTCAGTTTTAGGTTTGGAACGCTCGCCGTTAAAGGGACCCAAAGGAAACGTAGAATTTTTGGCTTATTTAAGGTCTCCCGGCAAAGCGAGCAGCTCCCTCAGCCGGATAATTTCCCGGGTGGTCTGATAAATACAACAAAGCGGGGTTGAAAACTGGTATACTACCTGCCGACTATGTTTGAACATATAAGAAATTTCTGCATTATTGCACATATTGATCACGGAAAATCTACTCTCGCAGATCGGATGCTCCAACTTACCGATACGATCTCCGACCGGGATATGATGGAACAGGTCCTGGATAGCATGGACCTGGAACGCGAGAAGGGCGTGACGATTAAAGCCTCAGCGGTGAGAATGACCTATACCGCCGAAGATAAAGATACCTATCAGCTGAACTTGATTGATACCCCTGGGCACGTTGACTTCGGTTACGAAGTCAGCCGGGCATTGGAGGCTTGTGAAGGGGCAGTTCTGGTTGTCGATGCTACCCAGGGAATGGAAGCCCAGACGATCGCCAACCTGTATTTAGCACTAGATGCCAACCTGGAAATTATTCCGGTGATCAATAAAATTGACATGGTTTCAGCGGAACCTGATCGGGTTGCTGAGGAAATTAGCAATTTGATTGGTACGCCGAAAGAAGAAATATTACAAATTTCTGCTAAAGAAGGCAAAAATGTTGCCGCTGTGCTTGAAGCGGTAGTCAAAATGGTTCCGCCGCCAACCGGTAATATTGATGCTCCGCTGCGTGCTTTGGTGTTTGACTCCCATTATGATTCCTATAAGGGTGTGGTTACCTATGTGCGGGTGAAGGATGGCAGGCTTTCGAAAACCGATGACCTGCATATGCTCGCAACCGCTGTGGATTTTAGACCGGTTGAGGTGGGTGTCTTTACTCCCTCTCTAGAACCCACTGCAGGGCTGCAGGCAGGCGAGGTGGGGTATATTGCCACCGGTCTGAAAACTATCGCAGAGAGCAGAGTAGGGGACACAGTGACTGCGAAAGCAAAAACATTGCCTGAGGCTTTACCAGGGTATGAAGAAGTGAAACCAATGGTTTTCGCCGGGATCTATCCGGTAGAAGGCGATGATTATGATGACCTCAAAGAAGCTCTTGAAAAATTACAGCTTAATGATGCCTCGTTGGTCTACGATCCCGAAACATCTCAAGCGCTAAATTTTGGTTTCCGCTGTGGGTTTTTGGGCATGTTCCATATGGAAATTATTCAGGAGCGATTGGAACGTGAGTACGACCTCGATATCATCATCACCGCACCTTCGGTGAAATATGAAGTTGTGATGAAGCATGGGGAGAATCTTGTTATTGAGTCCCCTGCCTTTTTACCTGATGAAGGTGATATTGATGAAATCCGCGAACCCTGGATGGAAATTCAGGTGTTCACCCCGACAGAGTATTATGGGGCCGTGATGGATCTGACGACCAAGCGCCGCGGCACCTACGTCAGTGAGGATTATCCTTCTCAAGGACGGGTACAGCTCAACTTTGATATCCCGCTTTCAGAACTGATCGTTGACTTTTTCGATGTGCTAAAATCGCGATCGCGCGGTTATGCATCGTTAGATTACCAATTTAAAGAATACCGTACTGAAGATCTCGCCAAGCTAGAAATTCTTGTAAACAGCGAACCCGTGGATGCATTGGCAACGATTGTGCATAAGGAGCACGCTTACCACCGCGGTCAGGCTCTGATCACCAAACTTAAAGGGTTAATTCCCCGCCAGCTTTTTGTTGTGCCGATTCAAGCAGTATCTGGCAGCCGGGTGATCTCGCGTGCCAATGTTAAAGCCCTGCGAAAAGATGTGACTGCCAAATGCTACGGTGGAGATGTTTCCCGCAAGCGGAAATTGCTGGAGAAGCAGAAAAAGGGAAAGAAACGCATGAAAATGGTGGGGAGCGTAGAAATTCCCCAAGAAGCATTCTTAGCCATATTGCGATTGGACAATGACTGAATTAAATTCCGCACCGCAACCTGAACAAAAATCAAATTGGGCGAGATTCGCAGTTGGCGTGGTGATCAGCGCGGTTGCCCTGTGGGTGATCTTGCGCAATGTCGATCTACAGCAGACCTATGATGCACTGAAAGCAATGGACCAGCGCCATTTGCTCCCTGCGTTAGTGTTGTTCATCAGCACGATCCTGGCGCGCAGCATTGCCTGGCGAACAATTCTAGGAAACAAAATTTCTCTGGGAAAAGCATTTTTCACAGAGAACGAAGGCTATTTCTTAAATAATGTGCTGCCCTTTAGGCTTGGTGAGGTGGGACGGGCCTTGGTGCTGAACCTCACCACTGAGCTGTCCTTCTGGGAGGGATTTTCCACGATCATTATCGAACGCTTCTTTGATATGGCGATCATGGCTGGGCTGCTGCTCAGCACGCTGGCGTTTGTCTCTGGGGCTGATTGGGCGCTGGATGCTTCCTTAATGGTTGGGGGGTTGGTTGTAGTCGGCTTCTTGGTGCTCTTTTTCGCAGCCCGAAACCCGGAAAAAATTAAAAATATTTTCAATAAACTTACCGCCCGCTGGCCTGGCCTGCAAAACTGGGGTGTGGAAAAACTTCAGCTGTTCTTACAAGGGTTATCGACATTACGCGAACCGAAACGTTTTTTTCTGGTCGTTGTGCTTCTGCTGGTCACCTGGATATTGAATATTTCCTGGTACTGGGTACTGCTTAAAGCCTTTGTTCCGGAAGCCAAGTTTTTATGGGCGGCTTTTGCAGTAGGCGTAGGTTCACTTGGTGTTGCGGTGCCCTCAACGCCTGGATATATTGGGGTTTTTGAGTTCGCCACAGTGAGCGCTCTGGCACTCTTTGCCATTCCTGAGTCGGATGCATTTGCTTACGCATTGGTGTCTCACGCGTTATACTTGGTCGTCACGATTATTTTAGGTCTGGTAGGGTTTTCCAGGGAAACGATCTCCATTGGAGATATTTTCAAACGGGCACAGGCTAAGCCCGGTCAAACTGAATTGCCAGAATCTTAGATTGTAGAGAAATTAAACTAACTTTCAGGAAGATTATGCGAGTTTTAATTGCACTAACCTACTACCGCCCCCATTATTCTGGGCTGACGATTTATACCGAGCGTTTAGCTAAGGCTCTGGTACGCCAAGGTCACCAGGTCACGGTAATTACCTCTCAATTCTCCAAAGACCTGATTCCAGAAGAGATTGTTGAAGGTGTGCGGGTTGTGCGCATGCCGGTCTTGATGCGGGTGAGTAAGGGCGTGATCATGCCCAGTATCCCCTTCCGTGCCTGGAAGGAAATCCGGCAGGCGGATGTGGTTAATCTGCATGTCCCGCAGCTGGATGCCGCCCCGTTAGCAGTTCTCGCCCGTATGCTGGGCAAACCGGTAGTGTTAACCTACCAATGTGATCTGCAGCTTCCTGGCGGGTTGGTAAACCGTCTGGCAAACCTGGTTTCTAATATCGCCAACCGTATTTCTGCCGGGATGGCGAACATCATTGTAGCGACAACGCTTGATTATGCCGAGAACAGCACATTTTTAAAACCCTATCTTGAAAAAATACGGGTGGTTTCTCCCCCAGTGGAACTGCAGCATATTGAAAATGAGTATATTGAGGAAGTTCGCCAAAAATTTGGGGTTACTCCCGACCAGCCGGTGATTGGGATGGTTGCCCGTCTTGCAGCCGAAAAAGGGGTTGAATATTTGGTGCGTGCCTTGCCGGAAGTGATCAAAGCTCATCCGCAAGCGCGGGTGCTGTACGCCGGTCAGCATGAGGATGTGATGGGGGAGGAAGCCTACGCGGCGATGCTTGCCCCGGCAATTGAGGAATTAGGGGAGCGATGGAAATTCCTAGGGCTGATTTCAGACGCCGAACTTTCAGCTTTATACCGGATTTGTGATGCGATTGTTGTCCCAAGCACCAACAGCACCGAAGCATTTGGGATTGTTCAGGTGGAAGGGATGATCTGCGGGACACCTGCGGTAGCCTCGGATATGCCGGGGGTGCGTCAGCCAGTGCTGCAAACCAGGATGGGTGAGATTTTCCCGGTCGGTGATTCATCTGCCCTGGCTGAAAAATTGATCGCGGTGCTAAATAACCCAGAAAACTATCAGGCGGACATTGAAGAGATATCAGAACGTTATTCCCCATATACAACTGCAGTAGATTATGCGGCTCTTTTTGAAGAGATTACAAGGTAAATTTGCATGCTGTTAAATACGATCTGTTTACTGGTAAAAGGTGACCCGATTTCTGAAGTGCTGCTGGCCGACAAAAAGATTGGTTTTGGCGCTGGTAAGGTGGTTGGGGTTGGTGGAACCGTTGAACCCGGAGAGACCCTCTGGCAGACTGCTGTTCGTGAGCTGGAGGAAGAAATCGGTGTGCAGATCGAAGAGAAGGATCTTCAGCGTGCGGCCAAGATCACCTTTCGCTTCCCGGGGAAACCAGAATGGGACCGGCTCGTGTATGTCTATTTCACCAGAAAATGGCAAGGTGAGATCGTTGAAAGCAATGAAGTTAAACCGAAATGGTATCCAGTTGAGAAAATCCCCTATGATGAGATGTGGGCTGACGGCGCTGAGTGGCTGCCATCAGTATTGGCTGGCAGGAAAATTGTTGCTCGTTTCACCTTCGCAGAAGACAACGAAACACTCTCAGATGTTGAGGTCAAAGACGATCAGGATTATCTCTGGCCTCATCTCAAAGGGCTGCCGTATTTCCGCTCGCTGCTGCGTTCGGTTGAAGCCAGTTACTACCAGGATTTAGATTTACCGGAACCGGTTTTAGATGTTGGCAGCGGCGATGGACATTTTGCCAGTCTGGTGTTTGATCGCAAATTAGATGTCGGCCTGGATCCCTGGTGGGAACCGCTGCGCGAGTCAAAGCAGTATGATATTTATCATGCTCTGGTTCAGGCTGATGCGGCACATTCACCTTTTCCATCCGGTCATTTTGCCAGCGCCCTTAGTAATTCGGTGCTCGAACACATCGAGCATATTGACGAGGTGCTTGCTGGCACCTCGCGTGTGCTGCAGCCTGGTGCGCCTTTCTTATTCTGCGTGCCAAATCAGGGTTATGTGAGTGAACTCTCAATCCCAAAAGTTTTGCGCAAAATCGGAATGTCTCGCCTGGCAAACAAATATGTAAATTGGTTCATGCGAATCTCTCGGACCGCTCATGCAGATTCCCCAGAGGTTTGGGAACGCCGCTTGAAGCAGGCTGGTTTTGAACTCGAGAGATATTGGCATTATTTCTCCCCGGCTTCGTTGGCTGTTCTCGAATGGGGGCATTACTTTGGGGCACCCAGCTGGGTTGCAAAGCTGTTCTTCGGACGCTGGATCATTGCTCCCTTCCGCTGGAACTTAGCGCTCATTGAACGAATGCTCCGTCGCTTTGATGCGACTGAGCCGCTCCCCTCTGGCACCTACAGCTTTTTTATCGCTAGAAAACAATAAAGGCGGGTTGTCGCAGCGTTTAGGATGCAGTAAGATTGAGGAAATTTTTTCAGGCAGACAAATAATTGCCTCTTGTATTCCACATCTATTTCTAGATTTTGTTGTTTAATGTAAGGTAATTTCAATCAGAAGAAGCGAATTCATGACGAATCAATCCGAACATCAAAACCTGCCCACAGAACCCAGCGTGCTTGATTACTTTAAAGCGCTGCTGAGACCCTGGAATGGCGACATTCCTCAGATCCCAGAGCTATCTGAATCTGAAATTAAATCTACCGTCCTCAAGCAGCCTGATGCAATAGATCAACCGCAGCCAGGCTTCCAGGGTGGGCTAATTCCATGGCGCACATTGATTGCTTTGTTCATCGCTCTGGTTGCCCAGTTGGCGTTGGTTTCTAAAGCGAGCAGTGGGCTCCCTGGCGCGATCTTGATGGCGGTCGCAATTGGGTTGGCAATTTGGGCAGTGGGTAAGGGGGAGTTGGCGCTGGTGGAACCTTCCCTGGAGGAAGAGCCCAAGGAACAAGATGACCATTCTGTGATCCTCTGGCCATTGGTCTCGGGGCTGTTGATCCTCATTGGCGCTTTTCTCGCATTTGGCGGAAATAAGTTCACGGATTTAAATTTGCTGCTCTGGTATTCAGGGATTGCTTTGGTATTGTGGGCGTTATGGTATCCACAACCTGATTTCAGCTACTTCTGGAAAAAAATCCTCATGCTGCTTAAAAAGGACCGGTGGCAGTTAACTTTCTCATGGCCTGTGGTGCTGTTTGTTCTCATCCTGGGTATCAGCATTTTCTTCAGGGTCAATCAAATTGGCCTGGTAGTTCCGGAAATGGTCAGCGACCAGGCAGAAAAATTATTAGATGTGGTAGATGTTTTCGATGGTCAACGGAAAATTTTCTTCCAGCGCAATACTGGCCGCGAAGGTCTGCAAATGTACCTGATTGCTTTTACCAGCCGGCTGTTCAACACTGGCATTTCATTTCTCAGCATGAAAATCGGGACGATTTTCTTCGGGATAGTGATGCTGCCTTTCATCTATTTAATTGGCAAGGAGCTAGGCAATAAAACGGTTGGTTTATTTGCCATGTTTTTCAGCGGGATCGCTTTTTGGTTGAATTCACTTGCCAGGGTGGCCTTACGTTTCATTTTGTACCCTGCTTTTGCTGCGCCAACGATATATTTCTTGCTGCGAGGATTGCGCACCGGTCGCCGCCGGGATTTCATCCTAACGGGGTTATTTTTGGGAATCGGTTTGCATGGCTATACTCCCTTCAGGGCAGTCCCTATTCTGGTGGTTGTTGCTCTGGCGTTGTACTGGCTTCATCACCGCGGGTCTCAAAGATCAACAAGGCTGTTGGTCTGGCTGGGGATCATCGTGTTGGTATCCTTCGTGATCTTTCTCCCGTTGCTGCGCGTTTGGATTGAGATGCCAGGGATGTTTAATTCACGCACAATTTCACGCTTGACTAATCTTGAAGTCGGGGAAACCATGCCTCAAGGGTCTGCATTGATAGGTGTTTTTCTACGCAATGTGTGGGATGGTTTGTTGATGCTCAACTGGGACAGCGGTCCTGTTTGGGTGAATACCATTCCTGGCATGCCGAATTTGGATGTGGTTTCTGGAGCTTTATTTGTGTTGGGCTTTGGGCTGCTGCTTTGGCGCTACCTGACCAAACGAAAATGGCAAGACGCATTTTTACTGCTCGCTATTCCAATTCTGATGCTGCCGTCTACCTTGGCGCTGGCATACCCCAACGAAAACCCGTCTACCAACCGGGCAGGTGGCGCGGCAGTGATCGTCTTTGTGATCATTGCACTGGCCTTAGAAGCGATTTACCGTACCGTGAACGAACAGATTCCTGGAAAAACTGGAGAAAGATTCGCCTTGTTCTTGGCAGCCGGGCTGGCAATTATCTCCTTGCGCGGCAATTACACGATGACCTTTGAAACCTATAAAAACCAATACATCGGAAGCGCTTGGAATACATCGGAGTTGGGGGCTGTGATTGAGCAGTTTGTTGAAACAGTCGGAAATCCTGATCAGGCCTGGGTGGTGGCATACCCGCATTGGGTGGATACCCGCCTGGTGGGGATCAATGCTGGACAGCCAACCAGAGATTACGCGATCTGGCCGGAAGAAATTGAATATACGTTAGCAATCGAGTCCCCTAAATTGTTCTTATTTAAAATCAATGATGAACAGGCGATTGCGGTGCTTGAAGAGCTGTATCCTGAGGGAAAATCCTCTTTGTATACTTCTGATGTGCCCTCCCGCAGCTTTTTCATCTATTATGTTCCCTAACGCTGGAGATTTTCAAAGATGACCATGGTTGATAACAAACCAATTTCAAAATCAAAATTTAACCAGCGCTGGGTGTATGAATTTGCCCTGGTGCTGGTGCTGATCATCGCGGCTGCTTTCCGTTTCCAGGGTGTGGAATGGGATGATGGGCAGAACCTGCATCCCGACGAACGCTTTTTGACGGGAGTTGAAACTTCTTTAAATGGAGTGGACAGCTTCAAGGAGTATTGGGATACAGAAAATTCTTCGTTAAACCCCAACAATCACGGTTACGGCTATTTTGTCTATGGCACGCTGCCGATGTTCCTGGTGCGTTATGTGGCTGAATGGCTTGACCAGACAGGTTGGGGGGAGATCCAGGTGATCGGACGACAGCTCTCTGCCATAGCAGACCTGGGTGTGGTTTTCCTGGTTTACCTGACCGCATCCCGGGCCTACGACCGCCGGGTGGGGATCGTGGCTGCTGCTTTTTCTGCTTTCACCGTACTGCAGATCCAGCTCTCTCACTTTTTAGCGGTAGACACATTTCTGACTTTCTTTTCGATGCTGGCGATTTACTTTGCGGTCTGTCTGGCCACAGAAACCCCCAGCCCGGATGATAAACCTTTCAAACCAAAATACTTCATCTGGTTTGGAGCGGCGTTGGGGATGGCTGTGGCCTCAAAAGTCAATGCTGTTCCTGTGGCGGTTGTGATCGCTTTTGCGCTTGCTGTCCGCTACCAAAAACTAACCCCTGAGAAACGTTACGAGTACACGCCTGCTGCGATCGGCTATCTGATCCTGGCTGCTTTCGCCAGCCTGCTCACTTTTAGGATTTTTCAACCTTATGCCTTTAACGGCCCAGGTTTCTTCAATATCGGAATTAACCAGGACTGGTTAGGCACATTAAAAACGCTGCTCAGCCAAACTGCCGGGGATGTTGATTGGCCGCCTTCGATCCAATGGGCTAGGCGCCCGCTCTGGTTCTCGTTCCAGAACATGGTGCTTTGGGGGATGGGGATTCCCATGGCGCTGATGGCCTGGGGTGGTTTTCTGGCTGCTGCCTGGCAATCGATCACCGGAAAATGGTCTAAGCACCTGGTTTTATTTGGGTGGACTTTTCTGTACTTCAGTTGGCAGTCGATGGCATTCAATCCTACGATGCGTTACCAAATCCTGGTTTATCCGGTACTGGCAGTTTTCGCGGGGTGGAGCGTTATTGCCTTCTGGGACGCTGCCCGTAAAATTGAAATGACGAGTAAGCTGCGGCAATTGTTTGTGCCAGCGGCTGGTGTGCTCGGGGCTGCCTCTTTAATCTTGACTGCAGTGTGGGCCTTTTCCTTCGTTCAAATTTACACCCGCCCGGTGACCCGGGTTGCAGCTTCAGATTGGATTTATCAGAATCTCCCCGGGCCGCTGACCTTACCGGTTGATTCGGGTACGGTCATCTACAACCAACCCCTGCCGTTCACCTATGATGTATATATCACCCCTGAGAGCCCCTATCTCAGCAGCTTTCAACCGAAGCGCGGCGGAGTGATCTCTGAAGTGCAGGTGAATTCGATAATCGCCGCTGGCAGCCAGCACAGCTTCAATTTATGGGTTGGCGAAGCGGAGGAGTACAGCCTCGCCCTGCTTTCCATTGACCAGGAAGTCGATTTTGGTGGAGCAGATCAATCATATTCTTTAGCTTTTATCCCTGAACAACCCCTGGTGCTAACCCCCGAAAAATCTTATATTTTCAGGCTCAGTTTGACCCCGGGGCAGAGTGATGCGATTCTCTTGGAAGGTTACATTCGCTTGACCATCGGCGCAGGAGAGGAAATCATTCCGCTGGAGGAAACCCCTGCTGGCCTGGCTGCACCGCTCTATCAATATGCATTCGGATATACGGCAGCAGATATCGTCTCTGTTGAAGAAGTGGTTGTTAACCTTGCCCCTGTTGACGCTGAACAGCCTGAAACCCAAACTTTACAGCTGAGCCTCAGCAATTCTCCAGAATTTTCGGAAAAGCTGGCGGTTTCCCAGCTTAGTGTTGATCTCACCGCGGGTGAATTCCAGGGTGGGAGGTTCTTGCTCAGTGATCAGGTCATTCTAGATCCCGAGCAGCGCTATTATATTCAGATAGAAAATCTGACTGACTACGGTTCGGTAACCCTGTTGGGCACAGCCCTGGCGGTCGAGGGTCCCTGGGATGATGGCCTCCCGATGCGCACAAGCGGCTATGATGGCTATACCGGTATCTACCAGCCTGATCTGAACTTTGATATGAATGCGGATGATAACGCCGAAAAGCTGGAACGTTTCCTGTATTTGCTGGACACCTCTGAATATTACGCGATCTCCTCCAGCCGGCAGTGGGCCAGCACCACCCGCATCCCAGAACGCTTCCCATTGAACGTTACCTTCTACCGCAACCTGATGGGATGCCCCGCAGATCATACGATTGAGTGGTGCTACAATGTCGCCCAACCGGGGATGTTTGAGGGCAGCCTTGGCTTTGAACTGATCGAGGTCTTCCAGTCGAACCCCAACCTGGGAAGTTTTGAAATCAATGATCAGTTTTCTGAAGAAGCCTTCACGGTATACGATCACCCCAAGGTATTAATCTTTCAGAAGCAGGATGATTACAGTCAGGCCCAGGCGACCAATATTCTCGCCGCAGTGGATTTCGATGAGATGATCCGCTTGACCCCCAAGCAGAGTAGTGAATTTAAATCCTTGCTGCTGACCGAGCAGCAGCAAAGTGCGCAGCAGGCAGGGGGCACCTGGTCCGAGCTGTTCGACTCTGAGGCATGGTTCAATAGATCGGGTTTTGGGGCCGCATTGGTTTGGTATTTAGCACTTACCCTGTTAGGTTGGGCAATCTTCCCCCTGGTGCACAAAGCGCTGCCAGGTCTTCCTGATGCCGGTTTCCCCTTGGTGCGGACTGCCGGCATGCTGTTCTTAGCCTACTTGAGCTGGATTGCTGGCTCGGCCGGTTTGGGATATTCCCGGGGCGTGATCCTGGTAATATTCCTTGCCCTGGTCGGTTTAGGGCTGTGGCAGGCTTACCAGCAGCGGGATTGGCTGCGGGAAGAACTTCGCCGCAATTGGAAAAATTATTTAATTGCTGAATTGGTATTTTTGTTCGCGTTTGGATTGGTGCTCCTGGTACGTTTCGGCAACCCGGACTTGTGGCATCCCTACAAAGGCGGCGAGAAACCGATGGATTTCGCATATTTCAACGCCGTGCTTAAGAGCGTATCCTTTCCGGCGTATGACCCCTGGTATGCCGGGGGCTACATTAACTATTATTATTTTGGATTTGTATTTGTCGGCACGTTGGTCAAACTGCTCGGAATCATTCCTGCAGTTGCCTACAACCTGGTAATCCCCACCGTATTGGCGATGTTGGTCAGTGGGGCTTACTCAGTTGCGGGGAATTTATATACCAATTGGCAGTCTAAGCACGATCGGGTGAAGGGCCCTAAGCCGTGGATCATTGGGGTGTTCGCTGCTTTGCTTGCAGGCTTGCTTGGCAATTTGGGCACTGTGAGGATGATACTCGACAGGCTCTTCGAACCAGGTGGGGTCATAACCTTTTCGCCCGGAGATTGGTATTGGATCCCTAGCCGGATGATCCCACCGGGCACCGATGTGCAGCCGATTACTGAGTTCCCTTGGTTCACCACGATCTATGCTGATTTGCATGCCCATTTCATGGCGCTCCCGCTGACTGTACTGGCGCTCTCCTGGGCGCTGTCTGTGGTGTTGAGTAAAGCCTGGAAAGGCACCAGCCGTTGGCAGGTGTTGTGGAGCATCGCCTTTGCTGCAGTTGTTATCGGAGCGCTGCGGCCAACCAATACTTGGGATTTGCCGACCTACCTGGCTTTGGGGGTTGTGGCAGTCGGGTATACGATTTGGCGCTATTTGGGTGGATCAGGCACCAGGTTATTGGAAAAGATTAACTCCAAGGTTGAAAAGGTGAGTATGGCAGCAGGCGCATCTGCTTTGCTGCTGGTTATGACCTTTGTGTTCTACAAACCTTTTTCAGAAAGTTATCTGCAGCCTTATGGCAAAGTCCAGCTCTGGCAGGGTTCGCTCACGCCGTTATCTTCATATTTCTGGCATTGGGGACTGTTCCTCTTTGTCCTGGTTTTCTGGATGGCCTGGGAAACTCGACAGTGGATGGCGAGCACACCGCTCTCTCATCTAAGAAAGCTTGAGAAAGCTAAACCTTATTTAATTATCCTTGGTCTGGTGTTTTTGCTTGTCTTGTTAGGTTTGTTCTTTAGGCTCGAGGTGACCGTTCAATTTGCTGCGCTGCCGTTGGCTTTGTGGGCGGCGATCTTGCTGCTTCGGCCGGGAATCTCGGATGCAAAACGCTTTGTGCTGTTTTCGATTGGCACGGCTTTGTTCCTGACGGTCTTCGTTGAAGTGATTGTGCTTGCTGGAGATATCGGCAGGATGAACACCGTGTTTAAGTTCTATCTGCAAGCCTGGGTACTGCTTTCTGTGAGTAGTGCGGCTGCGATAGGTTGGACGCTGGCTGAGATGCCCGCCTGGAATTGGACCTGGAAGGCATTTTGGCAGTTTGGTGCTTTACTGCTCGTCACGGCTGCTGCGATGTATCCTGTGACAGCAACTACTGGAAAAATTAAAGACCGGATCTCGGCTGACGCCCCCGCGACCTTGAACGGGATGACTTATATGCAGTTCGCTGAGTACCCAGATGAGGGTGGCGTTGTAGATCTTGCCGAAGACTATCGCGCTATCCGCTGGATGCAGGAGAATGTAGCCGGCACACCAGTGATCGTCGAAGCCAATACGCCCTTGTACCGCTGGGGATCACGCTTCAGCATTTATACCGGGCTGCCTGCCGTGATCGGTTGGGACTGGCACCAGACTCAGCAGCGCGGTACTTCTCAAGTATCGGATGTTCACGGGCGACAAGATGCAGTCCATCAATTTTACCGTTCGGAAGACCGCAGTGAAGTGATCCGTTTCCTCTGGGAGTACGATGTGTCTTATGTGATTGTTGGTCAGTTGGAACGCAACTATTATCCTGGTCCGGGACTTGATAAGTTCGAAGCATTAGACGGTAATTTGTGGCAGGAAGTTTATCGCGATGGATCTACAGTGATCTATCAGGTCATTGAGAATTGAGGTAGGAGCGCGTTATGTTCTGGTCTGCTCTATGGTGGTATTTGCTGGTTGCTGCGCTGGGATTGTTGGTTTTTCCTCTCGCATACCGGCTGTTTCCCGGTTTAAATGACAGGGGGTATGCCTTTAGCCGCACTTTGGGGCTGCTCTTATGGGGTTACTTGTTTTGGTTGCTCAGTTCGTTTGGTTTGCTGGCAAATAACCTCGGTGGATACCTCTTGGCATTACTGCTGCTGGTTGGATTGGTGTTTTGGGCGCTGAAAAAGCACCCTCTTGAAGAAATTATCGCCTGGCTGGGTGAGCGCAAAGGTTATCTGCTTGCGGTTGAACTGCTCTTCATCACTGCCTTTGTCTTCTTGATCCTGATGCGTGCAATGCAGCCAGAATTGGTTGGCACCGAAAAACCGATGGAGCTGGCTTTTATCAACGCAATCATGCGTTCACCAAGTATGCCTCCACATGATCCATGGCTGGCAGATTACTCGATCTCCTACTACTATTTTGGTTATGTGATCGTGGCGATGCTGGCTAAAATTTCTGCAGTGCCCGCAGGAGTGGCATTCAATTTGGGGATCTCCCTGGTCTTTGCCCTTTCGGCTCTGGGCTCTTACGGGATTGTCTATAATTTGTTGGCTGCCTTCCAGCCAGGGAGGCGGGTAGCGAGGGCATTTCAAGCGCTGCGCGGTCCAGTCTTTGTGCTCTTGGTAAGCAACCTGGAAGGCTTTTTAGAATTCCTCCATGGTAGAGGGCTCTTTCCCGCTGAGGTTCCCGGGGGTGGTCCCCTGGTTGACTTTTGGGGCTGGTTAAACATTAAAAACCTGGCAGGGGCGTCTCTCTATGGTGAGAAAGGGTTACCCGGTGAGCATTGGTGGTGGTGGCGGGCGTCCCGTGTAATTTATGACATGAACATTGACGGAAATCACATGGAAGTGATTGATGAGTTCCCATTCTTCTCTTATTTCCTCGCTGACCTGCATCCCCACGTGCTCGCCATGCCGTTCATTTTCTTGGCGCTGGCATTGGCTTTGAACATTTTCCTCAACCGAGAGGAAGCAGAGCATCCATTCTGGGTGTGGACATTTAATTTCCGGTCATTGTTCGAAGACCAGCCCGCCTGGCAGCGGACGTATTTTCAGTTTTCATCCAGCACGTTTCTGTTCAGCGCAATGATCCTCGGTGGATTGGCATTTCTCAATATCTGGGATTGGCCCTGGTATGTCGGGATTTTTTCTGCTGCCTATATTCTTCGCAGAGTGCAGCAGATTGGTTGGGATATGGGACGATTTTGGGAGTTTATTGGCCTGGGTTTGCTGCTAGGGATTGCTGGTGGGGCAGCCTACCTGCCGTACTTTATCGGCTTTGCTTCCCAGGCGGGCGGGATCCTGCCGAATGTGATCAATCCGACCCGCGGCGCACACCTCTGGGTGATGTTTGGCGTACTCTTACTGCCGATCTTGATTTTCCTAATCTCTTTGCTTTGGCGCAAACGGGACGGAAGAAGTTTGTTGTCTGGTTTCTCATGGACTTTGGGAGGCACCCTGGTATTGTTTATTGGCTCAATTGTTCCGGTCGCAGTGGTCGATTGGATAACCAAGTCTGATCCATCAGGGCAAGCCAGGAGAGATTCTTTCCTGGGGAAGTTTGGCGCAATTTCGATCTCTGAACTCCTCCGGGAAAGTTTTACTCGGCGGGGCGAGGCATTTTTCGGCCTGCTGACCCTGGTGATCTTAATTACTTTGGCAGCAGCGATTTTATGGCCGAAAACACAAATCGCTAAGGTTAATCTGGCACAGCCGGACAAGCTCCAAGATGAAACTTTGCCAGGACTCAAAAACAGCCATCTTTTTGTGGTGATGCTGGTGTTCTTCGGCGGGATGCTGGTGATCATCCCCGAGTTCATCTATTTGCGGGATCTCTTCGGCAATCGAATGAACACGATATTTAAGTTTTATTATCAGGCCTGGTTGCTGTGGGGGATCGCTGCCGCCTATGGTAGCGCAGTCTTGCTCAATAAAATAAATTTCAGGAGTGCGCTGTATGGTGTCTTTTTGGCGGTGCTGCTGACCATGGGTTTGACATATCCACTGATGGCAGTGAACACCCGGATATCTGGCTTTCAGGCCCGGCTTGATCCACAGTTAAACCTGGATGGCACTTCGCTTTCTTACGAAGAAAAGCAGGCGGCGGTCTGGTTGGAACAGGCTCCTCTAGGGACGTTAGTCGAGGCGGTGGGGGGCAGTTATTCGAGCTATGCCCGTATTTCAGCCAACAGCGGGCAGCCTGCCTTGCTGGGTTGGCCCTGGCATGAGACTCAATGGCGCGGCAGCGGTGAAGCTGCGGGCACTCGCGAGCAAGATATTTCCCGCCTGTACACCACGCCAAGCTGGCCGGAAACCGAACAAATCATCCAGCAGTATCGCATTCGTTACATCGTTGTTGGTAATTTGGAACACACTACCTATTCGGTTCGTGAAGAGAAATTTGAGCGCTATCTGACGCCTGTCTTTCAATTTGAAACAATCACGATCTACCAAACCTCGATCTCTGACCAGTGAGACAGTATAATACTATCGAGCAATTTACTGCTTGATCGTGAATGAGACTGTCTTCTTTCTCCGATAAGGGCTAGCTATGCTTGAAAAGAAAACCATCACCCTCGAATCCGTGCTTTATTTCCTCGCCTTCGGCCTGGCGCTCGCTTTCCGCCTGATCGGGCTGGACGGGCTGCCATTCAATGAAGCTGAGGCCGGTTGGGCCTGGCAGGCCTTCCAGGTTTCAGAGGGTACTCCGGTCCAGATCGGCAGCCAGCCTGCTTATGTGCTGCTTACCAGCGTATTCTTTTCCTTGTTTAACAGCAGTGAAGCCCTCGCTCGCTTGCTTCCGGCTTTGGCCGGAAGTGCTGTGGTTTTGCTCCCCTTTGTGCTAAGAGATAAAATCGGGCAGACGGCTGCTCTGGCAGCCGCGTTTGGTCTGGCGCTTGACCCTCTGTTGGTCGCAATCTCCCGGCAGGCTGGCAGCTCAATGCTGGCGCTGGGTTTTGCTGTTTTGGCTTTTGCTTCCTGGAAGCTGGCGAAACCAGGAGTACTCGGAATTTTTTCTGCGCTGTTCCTCCTCTCCGGGCAGAATGCGCTCCTCGCGATTTTCTCTGTTTTCATCGCGCTGCTATTCCTGACGATCAATGGTGACCGGCCGAGATTGGAAATTGATCCTGCCGCCCGGAAATCATTTCTGGTCGCTGGGGGGATCACCCTTTTGCTGGTTGGTACATTGGGGATGCGTTATCCGTTGGGCTTGTCTGCGATGCTGCAGGCGGTGCCTGATTACTTCTCCGGGTGGATCGCGGCACCAGGTTTTTGGGGACAGGTGCCTTTTGTGCAGGCTCTCCTTGCTCTCCCAATTTACCAACCCCTGGCTTTATTCTTCGGTGGAATTGCCATTATTCAGCGGAAAACCTGGCAGCGACAGACAACTCGCCATGCTGCGGTCTTGGTGTTCACAATTTTACTGCTCACCCTGCTCAATCCCTCCCGCCAGGTAAGTGATCTGATTTGGGTATTGCTCCCTTTGTGGCTGTTGGCTGGGTTAGCTCTTGCACCTTTTCTCTCACAAAAAGGTGATCAATTTAGCAAAGTTGTCTGGGCGCAGGCGATGATCAGCATGCTCTTGTTGACCTTTTGGTGGGCGAACGTCATCAGGATTTCCAGGATATATTTTGTCAATATTCCGCAAGGATTTAAATTGATTGATTTGCCCACGCTGGATCTTGGGACCAAAGATTATTTGAGCCGGATGATCGTCGTAGTGATCGTGCCATTGGCGATCATGCTGATGACTGTGGTAGTCGTCACAGCCTGGTCTAAACGCACTGCTTTGCGCGGCGCTGTTTTTGGGGTTGGGGGCTTTGTTGGGATTTATTTGATCGTGACCCTTTTTGGGATCAACGATTTGCGCCCGCAGCAGGCCAACGAACTTTGGAGCCCGGTGATGGCATCCGGATACGCCGATGACCTTCAGGCTGCGCTGGCTGAGCTCTCCGAGCCCAGTACCGGTACCCGGTTCGATATTGAGACCGTTTACCAGGTAGATTCCCCTTTGCTGCATTGGCAGCTGCGGAATATGCCCAATGCCCGTTATGCGCCGGTGCTGTTGTCTACTGATTCTCCGGCGGTGATTATCAATACAACCTTCGATATGGATGAGTTGGGAAGACCAAACGCTTACCGAGGTGAGAAAATTGCCTTACAGCTGTACCGGAATTGGGGAGACCGAGCTTTGCCACTCGATTTTGACCGCTGGTTTATTTACCGGGAAGCCCCGCTTGAAAAACAGTGGGTCGTGGTCTGGGCGCGAGAAGATATTTTTATTGGATACCAGGATACGCCTGATCAAATTGATCCAGACGCGGTTGAATAATAAAATTTGAGGTGAATAAAAATTGATGAAAAAT
Source organism: Chloroflexota bacterium (assembly GCA_039714215.1). Classification (GTDB taxonomy): domain Bacteria; phylum Chloroflexota; class Anaerolineae; order Anaerolineales; family UBA11579; genus UBA11579. Next base: position 19,055 of record JBDLJU010000017.1, read on the forward strand.
ATTATCGCAATTGACGGCCCTGCTGCTTCTGGAAAAACCACCTTAGGGAAGTTGCTGGCTGCTAAATTTGAATATTTGTTTTTTGATACAGGCGTGATGTACCGGGCGGTCACCCTGGCTGTGGTCAATGCGGGAATCTCGATTGAAGATAAACTCGCCTGTTCAAAACTGGCTGAAGATATCCAGATAGACGTGCTGCAACCCAGTGAAGAGGATGGCCGCTCGAATGATGTATTGATCGATGGCGTGGACAGCACCTGGGATATCGTCAAACCGGAAGTGGTCGCCTGTGTTTCTGAAATTTCAGCAATCCCTGGTGTGCGCAAAGCGCTGACAGCTAAACAGAGAGAGATTGGGCTGCGTGGCAATGTCGTGATGGTGGGGCGTGATATCGGCACCGTGGTGCTCCCGGAGGCAGGCGTGAAAATTTATTTGAATGCGTCCCCCGAAGAGCGGGCGAAACGGCGATACGATGAACGTATCGCCCGCGGCGAGCCAGTTGATTATGACACCCTCCTGGCAGTAATTAAAAAGAGAGACAAGATTGACTCAAACAGGGAAGTTGCTCCTTTAGCTGCTGCTGAGGATGCTTATATCCTTGAATCAGATGGGAAAGATGCCGGGGCAGTCTTTCAGGAAGCATTGGGCGTGTTCAATGAAAGGACCGCTGAGTGAGCCAGGATACTCCGCAGTTTCGTGTGCCTCTCTGGCTGAGGTTGAAACGCAATTTTCTTAAGGCTTTAATAAAACCCCTCTTCCATATTTTGTTTACAGTTGAAATCAGTGGGCAGGAAAATATCCCGGTCGGCTCAAGTTACGTGATTGCTTATAACCACGTTTCGATCTTTGAGCCGCCCTTTGTTTTGGCATTCTGGCCGGAATTCCCCGAAGCCTTGGCTGGCCACGATGTTTGGGATCGGGGCGGCTTGCAGGGGATTATGGTAAAGTTTTTTGGGGCGATTCCGGTCAAGCGCGGCGAGTACGATCGTAATTCTGTTGAGGCGATGCTCTCAATTTTAAACAGCGGCAAAGCTCTGATGATATCTCCTGAAGGGGGGCGCTCGCACACCATTGGGATGCGGAAGGCAAATCCTGGCATTGCTTATCTGGTAGATAGGGCAAATGTGCCCGTAGTTCCAGTTGCTATCATCGGAACAAATGATGATGCTTTTAAGCAAACCTTCAACGGAAACCGGCCGACCTTCATGCTAAAAATCGGAAAACCTTTTTCGCTACCCCCGATTACCGAAAAAGGCGCTGCCCGCAGAGCAGCACGGCAGCGTAATGCTGATCGGGTGCTGCAGGAGATTGGGGCAATGCTCCCAGAAGAGTATCATGGGGTATATTCTGGCAAAATTTAGAAATTCATTGTTTTATGTTCCAACAGATCCCAAATCAAATCCACTGAGTGTCTAGGCACAAGTCTTGCAGAAAAATATAGGTCAAGAAAAGATGCTGATGCTATAATGGAACCCACGACGGTAGAATGATGAAATTTTTCCTTTCGATCTTGAATTACCCTGGATATTATCAAGCTCCGCAGGGAGTATTTGGCTGGATCCTGTGGTTCGCATTTGCTGCAGGAATTATCTGGCTGCTTTACCGTTGGCGAAATTCCCAAGAGCAATGGACAGAACGCTCCGCGATACTTTTTGTGATTTGCCTGGTTCTTGTACCGGTCACCGCGCTGTTCTTTGGCGTGCAATTTCCTGATGGGTCTATGGGGGCGAATGCTGAATCTCTCTCTGCCCAAAGCAGGACGTTCCTCATGCTGTTGTCTGCAGCTCCATGGGTTTTTGCTGCTGGAATGTTGGGGCCAATCCCGGCTGCCTTTCTGGCTGCAATTTCTGGCGGTCTGTTGGCTCCCTTTAGCAGTCACAATCCGTTTGTTCCGCTAATCTATGCTTTGATCGCCGCGATGCTCAGCATGCTGATGAGGCAGAATTACCGTACAGCATTTTTTCGGTTAATTGCTCATCCCCTGGCAGCAGCCTTTCTGGTCTCGATGGTGTACCCGGTTTTGTTCATCTTTTCCAACGTGCTGGTGGCTAACGGCGTGCTTGGCGCCCGTTTAGATTTTGGTTTTACTCAAGTTGGACCTGCTGGTTTGGCTTTTGCCAGCCAGTTGTTAATCGCCGCTGCCCTTGCTGAAATCAGCAGTCTGATTTGGCCAAATTTCTGGGATCAAGACCAGCAGATGCAGCCCTCGCCCGGGGAAAGCAGTTTGGAAGTCAGGCTGGTCTTCACCCTGGCGCCGCTGGTTGTGGTGATCATGATCGCGATCTTGATCGGGCAGTGGATCTCTATGGTTTCCACGAACCAGGAGCTATTGGGAGATCGTTTAGGCAACGTGGCCCAATCCGCTTCTAACTCGATTCCATTGGCTTTAGAAACTGGTCAAAATTTGATAAACCAGCTGGCAAGGGATCCGCGCGTTTCAGGAGATGATCCTTCCGAGAACTTATCTGAGGTGCTGACTGAATATCTCAGCCGGGTGCCGTTCTACAACCAGCTAATTATCTTGGATACCAACAAGAATTTGATTGCCGGTTACCCCGTCTCTGATAATTTTCCGCTGACCGCATCGGAGCTGGAAGGGATTGAGCTGGCGATGAGAGACGTAGCTTACCAATCGTTCAGCTTGCCTCCGGCCTCATCGGGTGCCGCGGCGCGTCTGGTGTTTATCAGTGCGGTGAGGGATGCTCAAGGTGTTCTGATCGGAGTGATTTTAGGAAGAACTTCTCTGGACAGCAATCCTTTCTTTACTCCGGTGATTCAGAATCTAAACTCTCTTTCAGAGTTCAACGGTGTTGGGATGCTGCTGGATGAGCAGGGAATGATCCTGATCCATCCTGACCCGAAGATGGTTGGCAGTTTTTACCCGCAGAACGTTTTGGCCGGCGGCGCTGGGCTTGATCGCAATCACGACGCCTTGGACGGCTCACGGGAAATGCTTTTCGTCGAATCTGTCCCTGGGAGAGCCTGGGTTGTGCTGGCGGCGATTCCGGCATCCGAAGTGCAGCAGGCGGCTCTGGAATCTGTTCAGCTGATTGTAATTTTAATGCTGTTGCTCCTGGTGCTTGGCTATATATTGCTCAGGGTGGTGCTCAAGGTGGTGGTTGGATCGATTGGTGAACTGGCCGAGGAAGCCAGACTGATCTCCGAAGGAGATCTTGAACGTCCCATGGAAACCAAATCCGTTGATGAGATTGGCCAGCTTGCCATCGCATTGGAGGGGATGCGGCTTGGGATGAAGTCTCGAGTCGAAGAAGCCAATAGATTACTGACGGTGAGCAAAGGGGTCGCCTCAACCTTGGAAATGCAGGCAGCAGTTTCCCCAATTCTGCGCGGCGCGCTGGCAACGGGCGCTTCTGCTGCCAGATTGATTTTGACTGATGCTGCCCTCCCCGAATTTGGCAAGAACATGGCTACCGAATATGGGCTGGGCCCGTCTGCGGAAAAATATGTTCAGATGGATGAGCAAATCCTGGCGTTAACCCAGCAGCAGCCGGAAGTTGTATTGACCAATCCTGCACGGGCGCGCCTCAATAACTTCGATCAACCGCTGCCGTTATCGCTGATCGCCATGGCGCTCGAGCATGAAGGTGTGCATTACGGTGCTTTGTGGGTAGCATATGATCAGCCTCGCAAATTCACCGAAGATGATATCCGATTCCTGTCTACAGTAGCAGGCCAGGCAGCTTTAGCGGCGGTTAATACCCGTTTGTATTTATCTGCGGAACTTGGCCGCCAGCGCATGGAAGCGATCCTGGCTTCAACTACCGAACCTGTCCTGGTCACCGATTTTCAAGACAATCTGCTTTTGATCAACCCTGCGGCGAAAGACTTGCTGGGAGGAGATAAATTCCAGCTGCAAGGCAGGCCGGTGAAAGAGGTAATTTCCGAGAAAAGCCTGCTTGATTTACTGCTCTACGATCGAGGTGGTGACGATCAGGCCCCGGTGGAAGTAAAATTTAAAGACGGCCGCGTGTTTTACGCAACTGCTTCCCCAGTGGATATTGACCAGCAGCAGATGGGGCGGGTTTGCCTGCTGCGGGATGTCACCCACTATAAAGAACTAGATGCCCT
>JBDLJU010000018.1:0-22676 GCA_039714215.1 Chloroflexota bacterium
ATAAGAATCCGGCTCGGTAAACAGGTCCGTTCGATCTTGTGCCGGTGTGTTGTAGCTCGCCAGTTGAGGGGAGCCATACCGGAAATAGCCCGCCAGGAAAGTGTTTTCCAGGCCGAGCTTACGGATATCCTCGGTGACCAGCAGCGGGCCGCGATTCTCGTCGATGAACTGCTCCATCAGCCAATCTGCAGGATCATTCCCCGATTCGACGATCATCCCCTCCAGCAGGTTGAGCGCCTCAGCGTTCGGATTTTCTCCCAGGCGGGTATAGGCTGAGATCATGATCGGGATCTTGATGATGCTTGAGGCAGAAAATGCCAGGTCTGGTTCTGTAGGATAGTCTGTTTTGTTGTTGTACACAAAATGGATTTCTTGCGAAGTCTGCATATCCATCAGGTACAAACCGGCAGTCCCGTCAAAATTGGCGGAATCCAGGATTTGTTTCAGCAGGATTTCAAGGTTTTGGTAGGATGGCCTGGGTGGAGCGCTGGTCTCAAGGGAAAGCGACACCACCCGGTTGATTGGGGAAAACAAGGCATTTTCAACCTGCACGACAGCACGGTCGAGATCAATTGTGGTTCCAGAGGAGCCCTCGATGAAAGATACAGACCCAACTCTCGGCTGGGCAGGGATCGCCGGGAGGTCATACCTCGCCCCGATATCATCGGTCAGGTAGCTGCGTAACAGCTGCTCTGAATAGCTGGCATCCAGGGGAACGATGGCCGCTGAATTTGGCGATGCCCACAGGTAATCCCAGAATTCATTCCAGAATTGACCGCCTATCCGGACGTAGTCAGCAGTGGCAAGCATGCTTTCCAGGTTTAATTCAAAGTTGATTACCGCGGGATCCAGGTGGATGACCGCATCGTTGTAGTGCAGCTCCACTGGCAGGTTGTAGGCTTCCAGCAGGCGTTGGGCAGCCTGGGCGCGGTTAAACCCGCCGACCGGAACGCCAGCAATCTCCATATTGGATGGGTAAGTAGATCGTGACCGGCTGAACCCGATCAGCATGTAGAACAAGATGATGATCGCAAAAATGATCAGGATTACCGACAGCCAGGTGAGAGTTGAACCGCTACTTCTTGAACGCACTTGGTTTTCTCCTTCAAACAGTTGATCAGCAGTTTTTTATCGGCAGCAAATCAATTGCTGGCAGATCGCTCAGGCTTGCTCTTCTGCTCATCACGAAAAAATGGAAATTGATCTCCAATTTTCAATTTTGAAGTATAACATGGGAGCGATTTTATGCTAGAATCTTTTTGTAAGATTAGATCAAAATAAAGGAAGTGGAAATGCTGCGTTCGCTGTTGATATACCTTTCTCAAGCCAATTGGATGCGCCGCCGTGTGATGGGTTGGAGGATTGCCCGCAAGGTGGCGCTTCGTTTTGTAGCGGGGGAATCTTTGGAAGAAGCGATTGAAGTTGTTCAAACCCTAAATCAACAAAATCTATATGCCACAATGGACCAGCTCGGTGAACACACCGATACAGTCGAGCGGGCTGAGAAAACCACCCTGGAGATCATCAAAATTTTGGAAGTCATCGATTCTTCCGGGATTCAATCTGGGCTTTCTATTAAACTATCTCAGATTGGATTGCTGCTTGACCAAAAATTATGCGAAGACAACTTGCGTCGAATTTTAGATGCTGCAAAAAAGCTGGATATCTTTGTGCGCATCGATATGGAAGATTCTGAATGCATCCCTGCCACCCTGGAGCTGTATTGGAAGATGCGCCAGGAATTTGGCTTTGATAACGTGGGCAAGGTGATCCAATCCTACCTGTATCGCAGCAAGCAAGATACCGCTGATTTGCTGGCAGAAGGCACCCGGATTCGGATGGTGAAGGGCGCTTATCAGGAACCCGCTGAAGTGGCATTCCCCAAGAAAAAGGACGTCGACGAGGAATTTGATCTGCTCACCCGGATGATGCTGGATCACGCCAAATCCGACAGCTCTCCTGCGGTCAGTGAAGACGGACGCTGGCCGCCGGTTACTGCGGTGGGTTCACATGACGATGTGCGGATCATGAAAGCGATTGCCTATGCATTGGACCAGGGAATCCCGAAAGAGAAGCTCGAAATTCAAATGCTCTACGGCATTCGGCGGGATTTGCAAAAGCAGCTGGCGTCGCAGGGATATCCGGTGCGTGTTTACGTGCCATTCGGCACGGAATGGTATCCTTATTTCATGCGCCGCCTGGCAGAACGCCCGGCGAATTTGTGGTTCTTTATTACCAGCTTACTGCGAAAATAAAACCAGAAACAAACTGACCAAGATCGACCCAGGGAGGCTTCCTGGGTCGATTTCATTTGGATCTATTGATTGACATGATCACGAATTGCGATTAGAATAATGCACAAATACATGAGCATATATTCATATAATATTAAGGAAACTTAAATGATCGATTTCGCAAAAATGAGTGAGTTGGCAGCACTATTCGGCGCTTTAAGCGACCCGAGCCGCTTGCGGATCATTGCAGCCTTGATTGCGGGTGAACTGCATGTCGGGGCGATCGCGGAACAGGTTAGCTTATCAGAATCTGCAACCTCCCACCACTTGCGCCACCTGCGTCAGATGCGGATCGTACAGGCCCGGAAAGCTGGCAGGCAGGTCTTTTACTCGCTGCTCGATACACATGTCGAACAGCTTTATCAGGTAGGGCTGGAGCATGTAATCCATGGATAATTCAATCACCACCATCAAGAAATACCAGCTAAAAAACCTGGACTGCGCCAATTGTGCCCAGCGGATTGAGGATGGCGTGAATGAACTCATAGATGTTAAATTTGCCAGCGTCAATTTTGCCACAGCAACTATGCACCTCGACACCCAGGACCTGGGGGCAGTGGAGCAGCTGATCGGAAAGATCGAGCCTGACGTACAGGTGCTGTCTGCTGAAGTAGATGCCGGGGACCAGGCAGAGTCCCGCAGTTGGGAAGGGATCATTCTGGTTGTCTCTGGGATGCTGTTCATCTCTGGTTTGGCGATCAGCTATCTGCTTTCGGAAACAATTCCGCTGCTGGTCAGCTACCTGATCTTTGGGCTGGCTTATCTAATCGTCGGAACGCAGGTTATGGGGCGGGCAGTAAAAAATCTGTCTAATGGCAACTGGTTTGATGAAACTTTCTTGATGAGTATTTCTACGATCGGGGCAATCGCAATTGGCGAGTATCCCGAGGCCGTCGGGGTGATGCTCTTTTACCGGGTAGGGGAATACATCCAACAGCGCTCGGTGAATCGCTCCCGCAGAACGATTCAGGCTTTGCTGGATGTACGCCCAGATCAGGCAAACCTGGTTGCCAACGGCGGGGTAGAGGTGAAGTCGCCGCGAGAGGTCGTGGTCGGCGATCTGATCCAGGTTAATCCTGGAGAAAAGGTGCCGCTGGACGGTATCGTGATTGAAGGCAGTTCGATCCTCGATACTTCAATGCTGACCGGAGAATCTGTGCCTGTCGGAGTAACCACAGGGGATCAGGTCCTTGCCGGAACGGTCAACCAGACCGGAATGCTCCGAGTGGAAGTCACCCGGCCCTATGAGCAGACTTCGATCTCCCGGATGTTGGAACTGGTGCAAAACGCCGCCAGCCGAAAAGCCCGTACTGAAAAGTTCATTACCCGCTTTGCCAAGGTCTACTCCCCAATCATGGTGGTTCTTGCACTGCTGGTGATGTCGATTCCCCCGATATTTATTCCCGGGCAGAGTTTTGAGACCTGGTTGTATCGCGCTCTGGTCTTACTGGTGGTTTCGTGCCCCTGCGCCCTGGTAATCAGCATCCCCCTGGGTTATTTTGGCGGGATTGGCGGCGCGTCTCGCAGGGGAATCCTGGTAAAAGGCGCAAATTTCCTCGATGTGCTCTCCGAGGTGCGCACTGTGGTCTTTGACAAAACTGGGACGCTGACCAAAGGTGTATTTGAGGTAAGTGAAATAGCTCCTGCTCCAGGATTTTCAAGTGAAGAGCTGCTCTTCTTTACCGCCCAGGCTGAAGCACACTCCAATCACCCGGTCGCAGAGTCAATTCGGCGGGCAGTAGGAACGGAGGTTGATCTGCCTGTGCTGGAGGAATATTCCGAGATCCCTGGCAGAGGATTACGAGCCCGAGCCGAAGGAAAAGACCTTCTGGTTGGTAATCATGAACTGCTCCACGAAGAAGGAATTGTTCACGAGCACTGCGATGTGGGGGGAACGGTGCTGCATGCAGCTGTTGATCAGGAGTATCTTGGTTATATTGTGGTTTCTGATGAAATTAAACCGGAGGCTGCTGGGATGGTCGCAAAGCTGCATCAGCAGGGCGTGGAGCGGGTTGTGATGCTATCTGGGGATCAAGATGATGTCGCCAGACGAGTGGCAGAACAGCTGGGCCTCGATCAGTACCGCGCAGACCTGCTTCCGGAGGATAAGGTAGATGCTTTGGAAGAATTCCTCAATGGGCAGCAGGAAGGCAAGTTGGCTTTTGTCGGCGATGGGATCAACGACGCTCCTGCCCTGGCCAGGGCAGACGTAGGGATTGCGATGGGCGCTTTCGGCAGCGACGCGGCGATTGAGACCGCCGATGTGGTCTTGATGGCCGATTCGTTGGAAAAAGTGAATGAAGCCATCTCCCTGGGAAAACGAACCCGTACGATTGTCTGGCAAAACATCATGCTTGCGTTAGTGATTAAAGGCGTGTTCATTATTCTTGGGGTGCTCGGGGTGGCTTCGATGTGGGAAGCAGTTTTTGGGGATGTTGGCGTTACAATATTAGCAGTGTTCAATGCCACCCGGGTATTGAAATAGGAGGCTGAATGAGTAAAGCTGCGGAAAAATTAGCAAAGCGATTAACCACTGAGGGGATCAAAACTGTTGAGTATTTCTCTGAATTACCTTCAGATATCTGGGAAAAACCCCTGTATTCGGAAGGCGCTTCCTGGAACGTCCGGCAGGTATTGGCCCATATTGTGGAAACCGAAACCGCGCTGCCTCGCTTGTTTAAACATATTGTGGAAGGCGGCAGCGGCGTGGATCGAGATTTTGACCTGAATGAGTATAACGAGCGCACCGTTGAGGAAATCACGGAACGCGATCCAGCGAAATTGGTCAGCATGTTCTCTGAGCGCCGAGAAGAAACGATCAAGTTTGTCGGCGGGCTCTCGGACAAAGATCTTGGGATGGAGGGGTATCATCCCTTTTTAGGGCAGGCAGAGATCAAAGAAATGATCCGCCTGTTTTATTTACATGTGCAGCTGCACATGCGGGATGTGCGTGCCCTGGGGCAGCGGGAGCAGGAATGATGGCAGACAAGCAATCGATCTCAGGGGTAAAACAATTTCAATTGACCTGGCAAGAGGGACGCATGCAGGTACTCAGCGAAGACGACCACCTGCTGCGGAGGTTCGGGCAGCTGGATTTGGTGCGGCTGCAGCCGGATACCCGGCTGAGCACCCATCGCCAGCAAGGCGCTGATGAGATCTGGGTAATCGTCAGTGGAGCGGTGGAGCTGACCCTCACCGACATGCGCGAGGAATCTCCGACCAATCAAGCGAAAATGGAATTCTCCTTGTTGGAGGAAAACTATCAGGGTGTGCTGATCCCCTTTGGGGTGAAGGCGGAACTCTCCAGCTCCGATTCTGGGATGTTACTCAGGCTGGCCACGCACGCTGACCAGCTGACCCCGCTGGACCTGATTTTCGATATTAGCGATGAGGTTGACTGAGGATGGATGATCCAAAACATAACCAGTTTGTCCTGTTTCTCCGGTTATCTAAACCATTTTTTCTGTTAATCGGGCTGGTGCAATTTGGCTTGGGGGTTTCGATCGCCAAATATCTCGGCTACCGGGTTGATTGGGCACTGTTTTGGATTGGCCTGCTGTGGGTGTTCTCTGCTCAATTAGGGACGACCTACCTGCACCAATATTTTGACCTATATGTGGATGTCGATTTCGAGAGCCGCACGTATTTCTTCGGCGGCAGCCCGGTATTGGGCACACAGGAAGGTAAACTGCCCCGGCGTGCGGCACTGGTCGCCGCAATGGGTGCGTTTGTTTTCACAGCCGCTTTTATAGTCGCAATATCTCAACAAAATCCACTGCGAATTTTTACCATTTTTTTAATGATTTTGATCTTATTAGCCGGGATAAGTTATGCTGTGCCCCCGCTGCAGTACTCGCGTTCGGGATATGGTGAATTGATCCTCGCTCTGGGGTTTGGTTTCCTGATCCCGGCATTTTCTTTTGAGCTGCAGGCAGGGACAATTCATCAACTGCTGACCCAGGCCACCCTGCCGGTTGTGCTCCTCTTGATTGCATTGCTGATCGCCCTGTCCTTCCAATCTTTTTCCGAGGACATCAAGCACCGGCGCGGGAATTTGCTCTCAAAGATTGGATTGCAGAACAGTGTTGCGATTCATCAAAGCTCAATCCTGCTGGCATACCTGATCCTGACAGCGGTGATGTTCATTGGGCTGCCGCGCAATGTTGGCCTGGCAGCTTCTGCGACAATCCCACTGGGGTTGATGCAGATCTGGTTGGTTTACCGAATCTCGACCGGCGCGAAACCTTCCTGGAAACCGCTGATGATTAATGGGTTGGCGATGGTCGCCTGTTTTGAGATTTTGATGATATATTCTTTCTGGATAGGTTAATATGCCCGAATTTCTGAAATTACTCCCACCCAAAGACGCCTTAGATCAATTTCTGGCCGAGATTAAATTTTCGCCAGCTCCTGAAAAGATTCCAGTTGAAGAAGCGCTGGGGCGCATTTTGGCTGAACCGGTCACTGCCCCGTACCCGCTGCCATCATTCCCCCGCAGCACGGTGGATGGCTTTGCCGTGCGGGCTGCCGATAGCCACGGAGCAAGCCCGAGCCTGCCGCTGTACCTCAACCTGGTTGGGGAAGTGCCGATGGGGGCCGCGCCACAATTTGAGATCTCCAAAATTGAGTGTGCCCTGATCCATACCGGCGGGATGCTCCCCGAAGGTGCAGATGCCGTGGTGATGGTCGAGGACACCCAGCAGGCGCGCGATACAGAAATTGAGATCCTCAAAGCGGTGGCGGATGGCGAAAATGTGCTCCAGGTCGGAGAGGACGTTCAGACAGGCGATGAAGTCATTCCTGCTGGCAAACAGTTGCACCCTGCAGAAATTGGCGGGTTGATGGCGCTCGGAATCACCGAAGTGGCAGTGAGTCGAAAGCCGCTGGTGGGGATCATCTCCAGCGGTGATGAAGTCATCCCCCCGCATGAAGCGATCACCCCCGGGCAGGTCCGCGATGTGAACAGCTACACGCTCTCTGCATTGATCGAACAAAACGGCGGAAGTGTCATGCGCTATGGGATCGTTGCTGATTCTCTCGAGCATATGACTGAAATTGTCACCCAGGCACACAAGGAGTGCGATCTGGTGGTGATCACGGCAGGCTCCTCCGCTTCCGCCCGAGATCTCACCGCCCAGGTGCTGGATGCGCTCGGAGAACCGGGCGTGCTGGTGCACGGCGTGAATGTGCGCCCGGGTAAGCCGACGATCCTGGCAGTCTGCGACGGGGTACCCATGATCGGCCTACCAGGCAATCCGGTCAGCGCCCTGGTGATTGCGGGTTTATTCGTTGTCCCGGTAGTGTCTGGCTTGTTGGGGAAAACTAAAAGAGAGGTAAAACCGGCGGTGACTGCCAGACTGCAGATTAATCTTTCCTCTCAGGCCGGTCGTGAGGATTGGGTCGCAGTGGCCCTGAAAAAAACTGAGGATGGTTACTCAGCCGAGCCGATTTTTGGAAAGAGCAATTTGATTTTTACTCTCGCCAAGGCTGATGGATTGGTCCGCATCCCAGCGCCGGCGAATGGTTTGGAAGCAGGCGAGCTGGTTTCCGTTCAACTATTTTAAAGATCGCGAATTTGGAGTTTTAATGTCGGTTTACCTTCATGATATCCCCTTAGCACAGGCCTTAGCTCATTTCAGGAAGGCATTGCAAGCTGCCGAATTATTCGGGGTGCTAGCAGAAGAGAGCATTACCTTGACCCCCGCAGCGGTTGGCAGGGTGCTTTTCCAACCGGTTTGGGCCCGGATCTCCTCACCCCATTACCACGCGTCTGCGATGGATGGTTTTGCAGTTCGAGCCGAGGAGACCAATGGGGCCAGTCAGACCAACCCAATTAAATTAGGATACAGCAGTCAGGCACAGTACGTTGATACCGGGGATTTGCTGCCTGAAGAATTTAATGCTGTGATCCCAATTGAGAGCGTTGAAGCGCTGGACCAGGCCGGCGAGATCGCTGGCGATCCAAGATCGCCTTCCAAAATCCGCATCCGCTCTGCGGTAACGCCCTGGAGCAATGTGCGCCCAATGGGCGAAGACATGATCGCCACCCAGTTGGTGCTGCCTGCCGGCCATGTGCTCCGCCCGGTTGATTTGGGAGCAGTGGCCGGGAGCGGACACGACAGTGTGACTGTCAGCCGTAAACCTGAGGTTGCCGTGATCCCAACCGGTACCGAACTGGTTGCCGTTGGTGAGGAGATCAAGCCGGGAGATATTATCGAATACAACAGCCTGGTGCTCGCCGCCCAGATAGAACAGTGGGGTGGGGCAGCCGCCCGTCACAAAATCGTAATTGATGATTTTGATGCAATCACCAGCGCAGTGGCTGAGGCTGCGGAAACTCATGACTTGATTTTACTCAATGCTGGTTCATCTGCAGGGTCGGAGGATTTTTCATCCGCTGTGGTCGAAAAGCTAGGCACGCTGCTGGTGCATGGGGTCGCCGTCCGCCCCGGTCACCCGGTGATCCTGGGAATCCTGGATGCTCCCAGGGGCCGCAAGGTACCGATTGTCGGTGTGCCCGGTTACCCGGTCAGCGCAGCGCTTACCGGAGAAATTTTCATAGAACCGCTGCTCGCCACCTGGCTGGGCCGCGCCCCGCATCAACCAGATCAGATTGAGGCAGAATTGACTCGTAAAGTGACCTCTCCCGGCGGGGATGACGATTACCAGCGGGTGGTGGTTGGCAGGGTTGGTGAGCGTTTGCTTACCGCTCCGCTGCCGCGCGGCGCAGGAGTGATCTCGTCATTGGTGCGTGCTGATGGTTTGGCGCATTTCCCGCCCGGCTCACAGGGTGAAAGTGCGGGCAGCAAAGTCAAAGTCAGCCTGTACCGCCAAAGGGAAGAATTAGAGCGCACGATTTTCGCGATTGGCTCTCACGACCTGACCTTAGACCTGCTGGCACAGTTCCTCAGCCCGCGTCAACGCAGGCTGACTTCTTCCAACGTGGGCAGTTTAGGCGGATTGATCGCCCTGCGGCGAGGGGAAGCTCATCTGGCAGGTTCGCATCTGCTGGATCCGGAGAGCGGGGAATATAATCTGAGCTATTTGAAGCAGTATTTGCCCGAAATCCCCGTCAGGGTGGTGGGATTGGTTGAGCGCCAGCAGGGCTTGATCGTGAGGTCCGGGAACCCATTGGGGATCAAACATTTTGAGGACATCGCCCGCCAGGAGGTGACATTTGTCAACCGCCAGCGCGGGGCAGGCACACGCGTGCTGCTCGATTACCAGCTGGAGGAGCAAAGGATCCTAGCAGAGCAGGTCAGGGGATATTCGCAGGAAGAATACACCCATCTGACCGTCGCAGCAGCAGTTGCTTCAGGCAGGGCGGACTGTGGGATGGGGATCGCCGCGGCCGCGGCTGCCCTTGAGCTGGATTTTGTCCCGCTGTTTGAGGAACGCTATGATTTGATCATCCCTGAAGAATTTTACTCTGGAGATTTACTTGCCCCGCTGTTCGAGGTGTTAAACGACCCGGTATTCAAAGATGCTGTTGAACAGCTCCCTGGTTACAATACCGCCGTGCTCGGAGAAACGATTAAGGTTGGTTAGCGGCGGTAAGGATTTGGCTCGTGGCTCTATCCAAAGAATACAACCAATGATTGGTTTGATCGCTACTTAACGACTGATGATACGAGGTGAATTATGCCCCTTCAGGCAGGAATCAAAGCCCCAGAATTTTCATTAAATGACCAGAATGGTAAAGAGCACAGCCTTTCTGATTATCTCGGCAAGCAGGTGCTGCTCTACTTTTACCCAAAAGATGATACCTCCGGCTGCACCACTGAGGCATGCAATTTCCGGGATGATTACAGCGCCTACCAGGAAGCCGATGTGGTGATCCTTGGGGTCAGCGCCGATGACGAGAAGTCACATACCAGGTTTATTGAGAAATATGAACTGCCCTTTGATCTTTTAGCCGATACTGATAAGCAAGTTGTCGAACAGTATAAGGTGTGGGGATTGAAAAAGATGTTTGGCAAGGAGTATCACGGTATTTTCCGCACGACCTATTTAATTGACCGAGAGGGAAAGATTGCCAAAGTCTTTGAAAAGGTGAAACCAGCTGCCCACAGCGAAGAAGTGCTGCAGGCCGTTGCGGAGCTTGCACAGTAAGCAGGCTCTCCTTCTTGGTCGGGAGCGCAGGTTGGCATCATCATTCCGGCAATATCTGGCATCTAATCGCAAGGCATAAGCTGCCATCGGCAAGAGTTTCCTGCTTGTATGCCGCAGAAAAAATCACTATAATGAATTTGAGATAGTATGGGGTGCCGTAGATTCCAATTTCAATGACACAGAAAAGAGGCAGCCCTATTTAGTTTGCCAGAGGAGGCTGCTATGAGTAGGAGCGTGGGATTACGTCAAGCGCTGGTTTGCGCTGTTTGTTTGTGGTTGTCTGCCTGCGGGACACCGAATCCAACGATTGCCTGCAGTGAAGCTGCCCTGGTATCTGCAATCAATGATGCCAACAGCAATCCTGATCACACCACGATCATTATGGATGAAGGCTGCCTGATCAATATGACCACAGCCCACAGCCAGATGGATCATCAGGAAGCAGAAAGTGGGTTGGATGGTTTTACCGGGATGCCGGCGATCTACACGCCAATCACCATCCAGGGCAATGATTCAACCATTCAGCGATTGGTTTCTGCACCGGAAATGCGTTTTTTCTACATTCAATCTATTGGTGAATTGACACTTGAAGGATTAACCCTGAATAACGGGCTGGTACAAACCGGCAATGGTGGATACCGGGGCGGGGGGGCAATTTACAATCGCGGGGTGTTCCATATTATCAGTGGGGGGATATTTGAGAGCTATGCGGCAGATTCTGGTGGAGGGATAATCAATGTTGACATTGGCAGTGTGCATATTGATAACAGCTCAGTTAGTTCCAATACCGCCGGTGTGCATGGGGGAGCGATATTAAACACCGGAGAATTGATCATTGATGGGTACAGTATCATTAACAACAATCAAGCGGCTGGCAACGGTGGGGCAATCATGACCTCTGGCGCGCTGACCATCGATGTGGCTCACATCAGTAACAACCAGACCATTGGTCAAGGGGGGGCGATTTCAACAAACTCTGGGGCGTATATTGAGTTGAAAGAGGTCTTATTCGAAGGCAATCAAACTGGGATTAGTGGCGGCGGGGCGATCTTGTTTTCGGACTCCGTTTTTTCAATCCATGACTGTACTTTCAGTCAAAATCAAACAACTGAAGATTCCGCCTCGGGCGGCGCGATAAAAATTAGCGATTCAATCGGCCTTATCGGGAGTTCAACCTTTATTAGTAATTATTCTCAACGGTATGGAGGTGGGGTGAATATCGCTGGAGATTCGGACCTCACGATCGCTTCCTCAACATTCCAAAATAACAGCGCTGCAGTTGGCGGGGGAGGGTTGTCTAACAGTACATTCGGTTGGGCTGTTGAGGTGACGGATACTACCTTTTCCGGCAATGATGCAGCCATAGGGGGTGCAATTTCTACCGGGGGAGAGCTGACCGTTCGGAAATCCCTGATCTCTGGGAACACCAGCACAGAATCCGGTGGGGGAATTCACAATGGGGGTACGTTGAAATTGATCAACTCAACAGTCTCTGGGAACACATCACAAGTCATCGGAGGAGGATTACTTAACTACGGGACGATCCAGATTGTTTTTTCCACTATAGCGTATAATCAAGCAATCCATGGTGGGGGCTTGTATGGCAACCAAGATTTGGTTGAGATCAAAAACTCAATATTTTCTGGAAATACCCCCGATGGTTGTTCAGTGGCAGGTCCCCTGACAGCTTATGGAGCTAATCTCGATGATGATGGATCATGCCAGGGGTTTAACTTGACGATTAATCCGTTCCTGGGCCCCCTGGCAGCCAATGGCGGATCGACGATGACTCACGCTTTTACTTTTTTCAGTGAGGCAGTCGATGGCGCTAATGACTGCACAGATATCCCCGGGACCCCTGCAGTAAATCAAGACCAACGCTTTGAGCCGCGCCCGTTCAACGGCATCTGTGACCTGGGGGCGTACGAGGCGCAGGTCACCCCGCCTGCATTTCAGGCGAATATCCAGGTGGGGCTGGGGGAACTGCCATGCTTGGAAGGTCCTCACGAGAATTTTGCTCAGGTAACCAGCTTCCTATCTGGGGAGAGTCTGACCGCTCTGGGACGAAATGAGGCTGCTACCTGGTTAGGGATCGCGGGGATGAATGGGAAAGCAAACGAGGTGGTCTGCTGGGTGCCCAGTACTGGCGTGGAGAGCCTGATACTCTTTGCTGGATACCCGGTCCTCAGCTCAGCTGCCCATCCCCCAGAATCCGGGATGGAGGAAGCGAATGGATTTAATCGCTGCGCGCTGTTTGCACCGGAGACGTATTCCTTGAGCCAGCTGGATATCCCCTACGGCACTGGGAAATTTACCATCGTGCTGACAATGCCCGAAGGTGTCCATGGTTTGGAGGTGATTTACCCAGAAGATCTCGAGCCGTGGATCTATTCGGTTGTGGTGGGGCAGCATGACGATCCGGAGTGCACCTTTGACGGTTATGCGGGTAAGCTTTACTGCCGTTTAGAAATTCCAGAGAGCTATTTTGGTACGGTACGTCCGGTGAAATATTTTGTGAATGGCTGTGAGGATCCGTTTTACGTTCATAATCTGGTGACGATTATTGAGCCAGCAGTCCCAATTTCCTGCTCTATCTCGTTGGGTGAATCGGACTGTATTGCAGCGGGGGGGAGTTATTCTTGCGGAGCAAGCTCAGATTGTGAGTGTATTTGTCCGTAATGGGCAGGCAGTTGAAAATTAGGAGAAAGCAGCTTGGACGCTGATCTCTTCGGACTACAATTCCTTCGAAGATTCCCTATTTAAGGTGTTCAGTTCCAAAGAGCTGCTGCTCTCGGTGAAGGGTTTTTCCGAGCAAAACTTAGTGTTTATCAGATTGGAGAGAACCCTCACCCCTGATAGGTGTAAATATTGCAGAGAATCTAAAGCCCCTCTTCCAACCTTGGGAGAGGGTGACCGCTCAAGGAGCGGTTGGGGGTGAGGGGCTTTCATCTGTCCAAAACAAAATGTTCGCAGAGTGATGTAAGCGAATAATGAGCAATTGCTCATTATTCCAAAATCTGTCTGATAATCTCCTTACCTTTTGATATAATTCTTTTGTTTGTTTGACAGAAGATAGTCTTAAAATCTCATTTGGAGGATGTACTGAGTATGTCTAAAATAAAGGTCATCATCATGGGGGCCGCTGGGCGAGATTTCCACAACTTTAACACTTTTTTCCGTGGAAATGACGAGTATGAGGTTGTCGCGTTTACCGCCACGCAAATTCCTGACATCGAAGGGCGAACCTATCCGGCCGTGCTGGCGGGTGATAACTACCCTGCTGGGATACCGATTTTTGCTGAAGAACGCTTAGTCGAGCTGATCAAAGAGCACAATGTTGATCAGGTCGTTTTTGCCTACAGCGATGTCACGCACGAGTATGTGATGCATAAAGCCTCTGTGGTTCTGGCCGCTGGTCCCGATTATGTGCTGATGGGCGCAGAGAAAACAATGATCAAGTCCACCAAACCGGTGGTTTCGGTCTGCGCGGTGCGTACCGGTTCTGGCAAAAGCCAGACCACCCGCCGGGTGGCCGAAGTGCTGATGGGACTTGGTTACAAAGTGGCCGCAATTCGCCACCCAATGCCTTATGGCGATCTGGCCAAGCAGGTTGTGCAGCGCTTTGCTGAACTCTCTGATCTGGACAAGCACGAGTGCACCATCGAAGAGCGCGAGGAATACGAACCGCATATCGTCGCTGGCGTGATTATCTATGCTGGCGTGGATTACGAAGCGATCGTGCGTGAAGCAGAGAAAGAAGCAGACATCATTTTGTGGGACGGTGGCAACAACGACCTGCCTTTCTATGTGCCCGATTACAACATTGTGGTGGCAGATCCGCATCGCCCTGGCCATGAGACGATGTACCATCCCGGTGAAGCCAATACCAAGCTGGCAGATGCCTTCGTACTTAACAAGGTAGATACCGCCGCACCTGACGATATCATCGCGGTGCACGAATCGCTGCGTAAGCTCAACCCAAGCGCGGTCCATATTGAAGGTGCTTCTCCGTTATTCGTTGATGATCCTTCCGCAATCCAGGGCAAGCGTGTGCTGGTTGTGGAAGACGGCCCAACCCTGACCCACGGTGAAATGGCTTACGGCGCTGGCTGGGTTGCTGCCCGCCGTTTCGGTGCTGCAGAGATCGTTGACCCGCGGCCGTTTGCGGTCGGCTCGATTGTGGACACCTACAATAAGTATCCGACGACCGGGAATGTGCTCCCCGCGATGGGTTATGGCGACAAGCAAATGAAAGAGCTTGAACAATCGATCAACAATGCGGACGTTGACCTGGTGATCATCGGTACCCCGATTGACCTGGGAAAGCTGCTTAAGATCAATAAGCCCACCCAGCGGGTGCGTTATGAGCTGCAGGAGATTGGCCAACCGACCCTGCAAGATTTGCTTGAAAAGAAGTTCGGTAAGAAGAAGTAACAAGAAATTTAAACCAAAAGCCCAGGCGGATGCCTGGGCTTTTATAATCTAATTGTTTATCAATGTGTGATTTTATTTTTTAATTGGTTCGGGTTCTTCCATCACTTTTTCAAAACGTTCGAGGGCGTCTTCTTCACTGATATCCTGAATGATCGACCACTCGCGGATGAAGAGTTTTTCTACGTTATGTAAGATCTTAGTTTCAAAATCATTCAGGCCGTGGTCTTTTTTGCGGAAACGCAGGTCGCGGATCGTCTGCGCAGAAACCTCCATGGAACTATCTGAGGTGGTTTCATTGAGCAATTTCTTGCGATCATTATGGTCGTCCGGGAAAAGGTTAGGCTCTTCTTTAAGGATCTTTTTTGCCTTACGCAGTTTATAGTCAGAGGCCACCGGCCGGACGCGATCCGTATCGATCTGCCCAACGGGGACAAAAAACTCACTGTTTCTGGCGATTACCTTGAAATATTTGGTTTTCTCATCACCGATCGATTTGGTTTCAACAGATTTGATTTGGCCGATTCCATAATAGGTATGTACGATCCAATCGCCTTTTTTTAGGGAATCTGGCTTTTTGCTCACCATACCGCTCCTTTGGTTTAGGGGGTTAACTTAGCCAACACTTTTCTTAGTATAACATGGGAAGCAATTTAATAAAAATATTAGGCATAAAGCGGGATAAATTAGGCGAAAATTAGGTGTTTTTTCTGAGAGTAAAGTAATAATTTGTGCGTTGATAGCGGTCCCAGGCCTGCTGGAAGCGGGTTTTTTGGGCGGGGGAGAAGCCTTCCCGGTAGCGTTCTTCGTGTGTTTTTCCGAAACGTTGGTCATTTTCGGCGATCTCGAGCATATCTTGCAGGAAAGTGAGCTGATCGGTGACCACGCTGATTTGGCCATCAGTGGTCAGCGCCATGTGGCTGGCATCCAGGAATCGGTTGTCAAAGATGCGGTGTTTTCTGCGTCCGGCACTGTAGTTGGGGTCTGGATAATTCAGGTGGATCATCTGCCAGCTGCCCGGTTTCATCAGCGGGTACAACAGGCGGATATCGGCTTTGATAAATTTGATGTTATCTAAACTGGCGATTTCAGACTGGTTAACCGCATGGTAGATTGCCCGTCTGGAAATTTCTACGCCAATAAAATAATCCTTTGGTTGGGCAGCCGCGGAGCTGATTAGAAACTCTCCAGTACCACAGCCAATTTCCAGCACAATTGGGGAGGAGGATTGGAATAAGTTTTCAGGGGTGAGGGCAGGATATTTTTCAGGATTGTGGAAAAGGGAGCGATTGTCCCAATCCAGGAGGTGTTTTTGGGCTGCCTGGGGGGAGGGGGTGACCAGTTTGATCCGGGCAATTCTTCGACCGCGGGACATGCGATTAGGTTGAGAAAGACCGGAACATGTGTACCCGGCGGAAAGTTTCAATGTAGCCCAGTTCTTCCAGGGCAGGCAGGTGTGGTGAGTCTGCAGATATATTCTCGGTGTAGGTATCCACTTCCGGATATTCAGAATGCAGATGGTGGAGCAGCTCTCGCATGATATCGACAGGATTGCCGTGCTCGGTGCCAAAAACCAGGCGGGAGAGATTGAAAAGCGTGCGCTGGAAGACCAGCCAGCCATGACCGCCTTCAGGCGTGTATAGGTTGAATCCCGAGATCCCTTTTACCTGGGCGAGGGATTCAGTCTGGTTGGTCCAGGCAGCTGGTACCGGGCGATTGTTCAGCATAAAAATAATCTCACCGCGATCCATCTGGAAAACTTTCGAGCGTGAGGCATCCGTTTCCTTTGGGGCCCGACGTAAGATTAGCAGTTCCTCGGTTTCTTCAAAGCCGAGTGAGCGGAACAGGTTGTGGGCAGGCACATTCCCCTTGATCACTTCAAGCATCGTCAGGGGGATTTTGAGGGCTTCTGAGTTCGCCAGCAAGCCTTCCATCACCAATCTGCCGATACCTTTGCCGCGGGTGTTGGCGAGCAGTCCCAGACGGGTGATCCAGGTCCGATCTTTTCGGACAGCGAGCATTCCTAAACCAATGATCTGGTCTCCATCAACGGCGACCAAAGACTGCTCAAGGTCAATATCGTAGATGTGGACATATTCCCTTAAGCGGGCAGCATTCATTGGCATCGGGACCATATAATCGACCCGGGTCTGGTTGTAGGCCTCGGTGAGCTCTTCGATTGTATAGCTGCTAGCTTTGGTTAGTTTGATCGACATGATGAAACCTGGAGATTATTCGTTGGCTTGGGAGATGAATTTTTCTACAATATGGAGGAAATCCGCAACCCGGTAGGGTTTGCTCAGATAGCCATCAAAGCCGTAGGCTTCTGACATTCTTTTGGCCGATTCTGGCGGCCAGGCTGTGCAGACGATGATCGGGGTGTCTTCCATCCCGTAGTTGCGCCTGAGCATCCCGAGCAGGGTTTGCCCATCGACATCGGGTAAGCCTAAATCGAGGAGCACCAGGTCATATTTTTCTGCCGAGATGAATTGAATTGCTTCTTCTCCATCGCTGGCAATCACCGCCTCGTAGCCTGATTTGATCAGGATTTTCTTTGCGAGTTTAGCACTGTCGGGGACATCTTCAATCACAATTACTTTTGCCATGCTTTATTCCTACTTATTGGGCCTGAAACATTAGTAAATTAACCAGAAGCAATCTTACCACAACGATATTGGGCTCACCTCTCATAATTGTTGGGTAGTGAGAAAATCGGGTTTTTTAAAGGTGAGCTGGTAAAAATCGGTATCTGGGATCATTGTGCAGGCCTTTTCCTGCATGCTGTGGGGCACCAGGTGGATGATCCCTTCGAGCGCTTTTTCCTCCGAGATGCTGTATCGCCGGTGAGCGGGCAGGCGTTTCAGGGTGCGGATTGCCCCGCTGATTTCGTCGATCACGGTAATCGTGGTGCCGGGGCGAGCGACACGGGCCATCTCGCTGACCCCGCGGAAGGGGTCGGCGTAGAACTGGATCCCGCCCATATTGAAGACCTGGTCGAAGGTGTCGTCCCTGAAGGGGAGATACGCGCCATCCGCCTGGAATAATTCAAGGTTTGGGAAATTGGCTGCTAATTTCTTCTGTGCCCGGCGCAGCAGCGGATAGGAGAGGTCGACGCCGTAATAGTCCCCGTGGTCGGGCAGATATGGGATATTGACCCCGCTGCCGATCGCGGTTTCCAAGACTTTTTCTCCAGGCTTGACCTCGAGGTTTTGAATCACACTCACACGCACTATTTTTTCAGTATTGATCTTGATTTTATCCCCCAACCGTAAGATTGGATCATAGGCAAATGCAAGCATCTCATGCGCCAGCTGGCTGTACCAGGTTTGCCGTCTGTTTACTGAAGGTTCCAGGATCACCGGGATGCCATCGCGGATCGGGTAGCGTTTCCCGGTTGCTGCGCCGATCAGCGTTTCCCCGTCGCGTTTGAATGGTTCGCCGTAAAAGGGGTTGCACATGATTTGGATTGTTTCATCTCGCATAGGGCAATTATACTGTTCTTGGGTACAATAGTGGTAATCAGATCGGAGGAAGGCAGAGCAATGGCAAATATCATGGTTGGTAAGCGAGTATTGATCACCGGGGCGACGGATGGGATCGGGCGGTATGCCGCCAGAGAGCTGGCGATGCTTGGGGCAGAGGTGATCGTGGTTGGGCGGAGCAAGCAGAAGGCAGAGGAAACTGTTCGAGAGATAGATGCGTATAGCCAGAAGTATGCCGCCTCGTATTTGCTGGCGGACCTGTCCTCGATGGCGGAGGTCAGGCAGCTTGCAGCAGATTTCAAATCAAAATTCTCCAGACTGGATGTGTTGGTCAACAACGCCGGCAGCGCTTTTCTCATGCGGACTCTCTCGGTCGATGGCTTTGAAAAAACCTTTGCGCTCAACCACCTGGCTTATTTTCTGCTGACCGAACTGCTGCTGGATGTGCTCAAGGCCAGCGCTCCGTCCAGAGTGGTAAATGTTTCCTCCGGTTCCCACAAGAGAGGCGAGATCAATTTTGAGGACCTTGACCTGAAGAAAGGTTATTTTGTGATGAAAGCATACAGCCAATCAAAGCTGGCGAATGTGATGCATGCCTATCAGCTTGCCCGGCGCCTGTCAGGCAGCGGGGTGACCGCCAATGTGCTCCATCCCGGGCTGGTCAAAACCGGTATCTTTCGCAAGGTGCCTGTGGTTGGACCAATCGCTGACCTGGTCGTGCGCAATCGAGACCGGGCGGTATCTGTCGCCGAGGGAGCGGAGACGATCATCTACCTGGCCAGCTCTTCAGAGGTGGAGAATGTGACCGGGAATTATTTTGTGAAAAGTAGGGCGGTAAAATCATCTCCTGAATCATATCGGCTAAATGCACAGGAGCGGTTGTGGCGGGCCAGCGCTGATCGGGTAGGGTTCGTTAAAACAGAAACGAAGGTGATATTCAAGCGGATGCTGGGTTTTCTAGAGCAATTTCAAGCTGGTGAACTTTCATTCAGCCAGATGGTTGAAGGTATGGAGTTTTTGTATAAGGAAATATCCGATGAAATATCTACAGATTTTTCTGATGGTTGGAATAAATATTGGGGTGGACTGGAAGTCATTTTTGCTCTTTCCACGATGGAAACGACAATCAACCCTTCTGATGAGGAGGTAGATGGTTTGCGGAAAATCATTCTAAAAGAATTAGATAAGTGAGAATCGTTTCTCAATCCCTAGTTACAGTAATTCGTGATTCGAAATAACGCGGATAAAAATTCTCTGCTTGAAGGACGGCTGTGCCACCTTCTTGATCGTAACGAAATAATTGGGTAACGCATCTTATCAGGGTATGCGGTTAGCTTGATCGGAAACAGCGCAAAGGATAAAAAATATGAGTAACGAAAAACGAGTTAATCTATTTGATCAGTGGGCAAAAACCTATGACCAATCTGTTCATTCTGCGAATGAATTTCCCTTTGATGGATATGAGCGCTTGTTAGATCGAATTGTAGATTTATCAGGGCATCAATCTGGGATGAAGGTTCTTGATTTAGGAACCGGTACTGGTAATCTTGCTGAACGATTTGTTCCCATGAAGGCATCAATTTGGGGTCTGGATTTCTCAAATGATATGTTGGTCAAGGCAAGAGAAAAAATGCCGGGAGCACACTTCGCTCAGGTGGACTTATTTGGGGCATGGCCCGATGAATTTGAGCAGAAATTTGACCGCATCGTTTCTTCGTATGTATTTCATGAATTTGAGCTTGCTGAAAAAATTGATTTAATTCAGCGGTTAGCGAAAAATAATATTGTTCCTGGTGGTTATTTTATACTCGGAGATATTTCATTTCCTACCAAGGCTTCCGAGCAGAAAGCTAGAGAGCTTATTGGGAATCAATGGGACGAGGATGAATATTATTGGGTCGCGGAAGAAGATATTCGCGCGTGTGAGGAAAAGGGATTTGAAGTGAAGTACGAGCAAATATCAAGCTGCGGCGGTATATTCATCATCAAGCCGGGATGATTTTTTGGAACAAAATTGCAAGCGCGTGGTTTAGATACAGGGATCAGCTTGCTAAAAGCGATAAAAAGTCCCGACGGGTCAGTACCGTGCGGGTGATAATACATTTATGATTCTCAACTTTTAGTAATATTTGAACTCAGGAAAATTTCCCGATCTCGTGTGTCCCCAATGCTTTGAGCAGGTTCTTGGTGGTGATCATGATCGCGATGCCGTGCACCCCTGATCCCAGCGACACGGAGGGTTGGGCAAGTACCGAATTTTCGACCAGCAGGGGAATCTCCGGCGGCAGGTTGAAGGGGTTAACCGTGCCGATCGGACAGCCGGTGACCTCAATGACTTCTTCAGGGGTAGCGGTGGTCAGCCGTGAGCGCTTGAAATGCTGGCGCAGGGCTTTCCAATCCAGCTTGCCTTTCCCCGCTACCAGCACCATAAAAAAATCACCCTGACCGCAGCGAAATAAGATACTGCGCACCACCTGGGAGACTTCCTGGTTGCGTTCCGCGGCGGCTTGCTCGATAGAGCTTACCTGGCTGGCATGCTGGAATTCAATGAAGGGGATCTTAAGGTCAGTGAGGGCTTTCCCGGCGGGGGTGTTGGGTTTTGTCATCTGATTATTGTACTCTTTTGCTCCAAATCCCGGTCCATTCTGGCAGACGCACCCAATTATTCTCCCGAATTTTCTTAGCAAGCTCTTCGCCAAAGAAGAAAGCCGCATATTTACAGGCTTGTTCGAGGTTGTCAAACAGAAAATCGGTGGTAATTACCTGGCGGGTTAAGCCATGCTCGTTTTCTAAATGCTGGTAGTAGGCAGCCAGCCCTTCATGGGGAGGCGCTGGCTCAAAGCCCCCCGTGGTCATTGTCTCAAGAATGATGATCCTGGCATCGGAACAAGCTGCCCTGTGCATTTCTTTCAGCACGCGGTCAATTTCGATTTTCCATATGCCGGGGTACCAGCGGGTGAAGTGACCAAAAGCCCATCCAGCAGTGATGATCTTGAAAGAGTTTGAAGCGATTGGCAGCAGGCGGCCGTCCGCTTGCAGTAACGCCCAGCTGCCTTTGGTGATCTGGCGTTGGCGCTTGTTTTCCTGCAGCATTCCCAGATGCAGATCGAGGCAGGTGAAATTCGCTTCTGGGAAAAGCATCGGCATCCGGCCGGTGCCGCTGCCCAGGTCGAGTGCTGTAGCGCCAGAAAATGATGCGATTTGTTCTAAAGCGCGGGGCAGGTTGCCGTCGATGTCCTCATAGGAGATCATCTCCTGGTAGGTGGGGGCATGTTTCTGGTAAATGGTCTTATAGTGGTTGGCTGACATGTATATAAAATACAGCCGATTGCGATTCTTTGCAAGCGGCTGATTCAAGCTTTGCTTCAATTTAACAGATCCAGGGTAAAAAACCCTGGATCTATATTTTTGATCGATCGAAGTTCGATATTATTTCAACTCGTCCAGCTGGGTCTGGATCTTCTCAACGCTTTGCTTGAAGTCCTCCAGCTTGGCGCGTTCCTTATCGACCACTTCAGCAGGGGCTTTCTGTGCAAACGGGCTGCCGAGCAGCTTTTCCAGCCGGGTGATTTGACCTTTGGTTTCTTCCAGGTCGGCTTTGAGCCTTGCTGTTTCTGCCTTGGTATCGACCAGGTCGCTGAGCGGCAGGAAAATTTCTACCGAACCGACCACTGCAGTAGTAGCGCCTTCGGGTTTGCTCTCCAATGATTCCACGATCGTGAAGTCATCCGTTTTGATGAAAGTCAGGGCAGCGATGGTCGCAGCCTGTGCCTGCAGCATGGCGGTATGCTTCCCGGCAGCGATTGTGGCTGCGGTGCGGTGACCGGGCTTGACATTCTTTTCAGCCCGCAGGTTGCGGATTGCCTTGACGATATCCATCACTTTTTCAAAGCTTTGAATGGCTTCCTCTTCCCAACCTTCAAACTCAGTTGGTTCGGGCCAGCGGGCGATGATCAAGGCTTCTTCCCAGCCCCCAGAGGGAGATAATTCTGGACTGTGGCTTTCCGCAGCGCCCTTCAGGTAGCCCCACAGCTCTTCAGTGACAAATGGGGTATAGGGATGTAGGAAGCGCAGCAGGGTATCGAGCACCCGTACCAGGGCGGATGCGGTTTTCTGGGCGCGGGCGCCGCCCTGGTAAACCTGCCCTTTGGCGATTTCCAGGTACCAATCGGCAAATTCGCTCCAGAAGAACTCGTAAATCTGCCGCCCGGCTTCACCGAACTGATAGTTGGTGAACAGGCGGTCAACGTCAGCGGTAAGCTGGCGTAATCGTGCCCAAATCCATGAGTCTGCCAGGGTCCAATCCAGCGAAGCAGGATCGGCATCCGTCGGCGACTGCTCGATCAGGCTGAGTACC